>NZ_JBECOV010000005.1:0-239626 GCF_040104435.1 Tenacibaculum sp. SSH1-16 | reverse complement strand
TGTCGACCCGATTAGGCTTGGGGTGTCGACCCGATTAGGCTTGGGGTGTCGACCCGATTAGGCTTGGGGTGTCGACCCGATTAGGCTTGGGGTGTCGACCCGATTAGGCTTGGGGTGTCGACCCGATAAAAAAGTTACACTTTTTTATCTTACTTTTTTTATATTTGAGAGTGTTAATAAAATTGCTAAAAGTTCCGTATACCCTACCGTAAAAGGAATATATAAGTAATTTTATTACGTATATAAACTAGTTGTGCTTCATACCTGAAAAATGGAACTTCAAGAAATATATAGAATTAAAAAGGGTCAAGTGATCTCGGAAAATATAACTATTCCGTTCTTTTTTGGTATAGTTTATTCAGATGATGGATTTATTAGACTTGATCTATATGTAAATGAGGAATATGACTTAAAAGCTTTGACGAATGATAGTTCTAGAGAGTATTGGCAATCTAACTATAACCTAACTTGTATTACAGAGGAAAATAATATTCTAATAATAGATAATCTAAGATTTTCTCAAAACAATCCACATCTTTCGAGAATTAAAATGGTAAGTTATGGAAAAATGGAGCATATAAAGGATAAGAAAAAAGGATTTGAAGAAAGTGATTTCAAACCATTGATTAAATATCTTGTTTTAGAAGGATTAAAAATTGAATTTTCGGATTTCACAGAAGAAATTAGAGAAAGAGGTGGACAAAAAATTGAGGATTTTAACAATTTAAAAAGAGACCATTCCACAACTAATTTAGTTCATAAAAGATTTCCATATAGCCAAACTTACTATAAGTTATCAGAAGATAGCGATGATATCATAGTTGAGTTTACTGAAGAGAATAGTAATAGATTAACTTATGAATTATTTTTAGAAATTAAGCATTCTTACATTTCAGCTCTCTCTTTCATCAATGGAGCTGAAGTCAGAATAAGAAAAGAATGTTATGGTTCTTATTATACGATTGGAAAGATAGACGCGGAAAAAGTAGTAACATATTCTTTTAAAAAAATTGACAACAGACGATACAACAGCTATATTCCTATAAATGACCCTTTCCATAGAGGAGAAAATGTTTTAGGTAAATTTCTAATGTTCAACTTTGACAAATTCATAAAATGGTGTGAAAAAATAGATATAAAATCAATTATCTTTTATCTTAATAATTCAGAGCAAACTAAAAGTCTTGAAGAGAAAGTATTTATTCAAATTATTGCATTTGAAAGACTAACAACTATGTATGTTGAGTTTCTTGGAGATAAAGAGGAATTTTTACCAAATAAAACTGATTATAACCCAATAAAAAAAGAACTTAATAAAATCATAGACTTGAATAAAGATAAATTCGGCAACGCATATAATACTGTGAAAAGTAAGATTGGAAATTTAAACCAGATTAAAAGACATTCAACAACAGACAAAATGTATAGAATCATCAACGATTTTAATATTCCTATAACGCCAAAAATAGAAAAGCTAATAGATGTTGTTAGACATAAAACAGTTCACAGAGGAGATATTGGAGAAGGTCAAGAAGGTATTACTACTTTTTATTTATTAGACGAATTAATCAGAGAGATTATTTTAAGAATGGTTGAATATAAGGGAAAACGAAAAAGTAGAATATTACTAAATGAATAAGTACGAAAGCACAACACCGTGTATAATTAATTACGGCTGTATTTCCTCACCGGAAATTCAATCTTATTAATTATCTTTCCGCAACATCGGAAAATGACTCGCGTCCTTTTCCCGCAAAAAATCATACACAAATACGTTGCCACCAATTAAAACCAACGACAGAAAAAGAATTAAACTGAATGAATAAACAACCAAAACCAGACTCAAAAAAATACACGGACTTAATATCCGAAATACAAAAAGGACAGATTAAGATTCCGAAATTTCAACGAGATTTTGTTTGGAGCATTGATAAAACAGCCAAACTATTAGACAGTATTTTAAAAGGCTATCCAATTGGAACTTTTATACTTTGGGAAACAAATGAACGACTTAATGACATTAAGAATATCGGAAACCTTGAATTGCCACCAATTCCAGATGATATTAAAGTTCAATACGTTTTGGACGGACAACAAAGAATTACGTCATTGTATGCCGCATTTTTAGGTGCTTCAATCCAAAAAGAGGGCGAAAAAAAGATTACAAACTACGGTTCTATTTTTGTTGATTTAGAGGGCGACGTTGATAACAATGATGAACAAATCATAGTTTCAGAGCAACCTGAAAGTACATTCATAACTTTGAATGAAGTTCTTAATTTCAACGATAATTTACTTGAAATAAAAAAGCGTTTTTCAGATGAGCAATTCAAAAAAATTCATCAATATTCTCAAACGTTTTCAACATACGACTTTTCAACAGTTGTACTTCGCAAAGAGGATATAGATTCTGCAATTGAAGTTTTTACTCGAATAAATACAGGCGGACAAACACTTACGTTGTTTGAAATTATGTCTGCAAAAACATACGATGAAGAACAGAAGTTTGATATGCAGGCAAAGTTCCAAAAACTACTCAAAGAACTTGAAGTAAGTAAATACGACACCATTTCGAGTACCGTTATACTTAACGTCTTAAGTTTGATTTTAAGCAAAAACAAGGAGTGTAAGAGAAAAGTAGTTTTACAACTGGACAAACAAAGCATTATAGACACTTGGGATGATGTTATTTCGGCATTAAAAGAGAGTATTGATTATTTCCGTTCTGTTTACAGAATTCCTGTTTCCACTCTTTTACCTTATGATGCTCTTTTAGTTCCCTTCAGTTACTTCTTTTATTTCCAAAAAGAGAAACCTAAAGGAAAACAAATTAAGTACTTGGAAGAATTCTTTTGGCGTATTTCGCTATCATATAGATATTCAAGTTCAACCGAATCTAAACTTGCGCAAGACATCAAGAGAATTGACCAAATTCTTCAAGAGCAAAGACCAAATTATGATGAAATAAAAGTCTTCTTAAACTCACCAAAGGACTTAATAGATACAGGATTTAGTGCAGGTAATAGTTATTGTAAAGCTGTTCTTTGTCTTTTAGCTTACTTCGAGCCCAAAGACTTTAGTGATAATGGAAAAGTCATTCTTGACAATTCTTGGCTCAAAATGGCTAACAGTAAGAACTATCATCATTTCTTCCCGAAATCTTATCTGCGAAAACGAGGCATTGGTAATGAAAACAGTATTGTTAACATTACTTTAGTCGGAGCGGATTTAAACAAAAGAAAAATTAGAGCAAAAGCACCTTCAATCTACATTCAAGATTTTATAGACGAGAACGAAGGTTTGAGCAAATCCATAAAATCCCACTTGATTGACAACATAGACGAATTTGGTATTTACAGCGATGATTACTCTGTGTTTTTAGAAAAAAGAGCTAATTCGATTTTCAAAGCCCTAAAAAACCGTATCGAGCTTAAAAATGAAATGCCAGTAGAGGATACTGAATTAAAAGAATTAATCTTAATTGGCGAAAACGAAAGATTGGAATTGAAATCAACTTTGCGATATGATATGCGAGAAAACACAGTCAATAAAAAATTGGAGTTTGTAATTGCAAAAACCATTTCAGCTTTTTTAAATACTGATGGAGGTATTTTAATCATTGGCGTTGACGATGATGGAAATGCTTTGGGAATTGACAAAGACTGTGAAACTCTTTCAAAGAAAGACATTGACGGGTTTGAATTGCATTTAAGAAATATTATATCAAAATATTTGGGTTCAAGCTTCGAGAAATATTTGAAAGTTAGCTTTCCGACTATTGACGAAAAGACAATTTGTAAAATTCAAATTCTAAAAAGCGGAAAACCAGTCTTTGCGACTTTTGAGGGAAAAGAAAATTTTTATGTACGGATTGGGAATTCGTCAGTTCCGAAAAACAGAGCGGAACAAAGCGAGTATGAAAGACTACATTGGAATTAAATAACTGGTGGCAACAATGGCTATAAACAATTGCTTTTACTGGCTTATCCTGAAAATTCCGCAGGAATTTTCAGCTTGTAGTGTACTTGCAAAAGTCTGTGCTAAACCACGCAACTGTTCATAGCCTAGACCGTTGTAAGTAATGCCGAAAAAACATTGTGCTTGAATGAAAAACATAGTTCTAATTTCTTGTGTCAGTAAAAAACTGGACAGAAAGGCCACAGCGGAAAAGATTTATACAAGTTCACTTTTCAAAAAGAATTTGACCTATGCAAAGTCATTAAATCCAAACGGAATTTTTATACTTTCTGCAAAACACGGACTTCTAAAATTGACAGACGAAATCGAACCTTATGACAAAACGCTGAATAAAATGAATGTCAGCGAAAGAAAGGAATGGTCAAAAATGGTTGTTAATCAGCTAAATTCTGTAGCGGATTTGAAAAATGACCAGTTCACTTTTTTAGCAGGAGACAAATACCGAAAGTACTTGTTGCCAGAATTAGAACACATAAAAATTCCAATGCAAGGATTAAAAATTGGAGAACAACTTCAATGGCTTACTAAACAAAACAAATAATGAGCAAAATTTGTAACGAAATACACGAAATTTTTAATGAATTAAAAGAACACTCATTTCCTTTCAACAATAAAGAAATACCGAAAAATGGAATTTATATTCTGTTTGAAAAGGGAGAGAAATTTAATGGACTGAAAAGAATTGTAAGAATTGGAACTCATACAGGAGATAACCAACTTCAATCAAGATTAAAACAACATTTTGTTAAAGAAAATAAAGACCGTAGTATTTTTAGGAAAAATATTGGTAGAGCAATACTGAATTTAGAAAATGACAGTTTTTTAGAGCAATGGGAATTAGATTTGACAACAAGGGCTAATAAAGAAAAATATTTGGAGCAAATAGACTTTGAAAGACAACAAAGAATTGAGAAAAAGGTAACTGAATATATTCAAAACAATTTTTCATTTGCAGTTTTTGAGGTTTTGGAAAAAGAACAAAGGTTAAGGATTGAGTCAAGAATAATTTCTACAATTTCAAATTGCACGAATTGTAAACCGAGTAAAATTTGGTTAGGATTATCCTCACCAAAGCAGAAAATAAAAGATAGTGGATTATGGTTAGTAAATGAATTATGGAAACAATCTTTATCAGAAAATGAACTGACCGAATTAAAAGAAATAGTAAAAAGCACTACTTACAACAAAGAACTGAGGCAAAAAACAAGTGCATTTTATACTTTTTTAAACCAAAGTACTTTTATAGTTTGTACCTACCACACTATAAATCACTTTTCACAATAGCAAAAGCTTGTTTTAGTAACTTATTACACACCACTATTAAATTAAATAATCAGAAAAATAAAAAAGATGAAAAATTATACTGAAAAAGAACTTTTATACAAAATAGAAAATTTTAGACCAGAAAATGATGATTTTACACCTTTGGAAAATCTTTTTAATGAACTTTACGGTAATTTTTTAAAAAAACATACATCAAACAAAGCTATGGTTACCTTATTTAAGGTATTAGAAAGATTCAGTGAGGTAAGTGAGCCTAATGTATTTTGGAATATCATGTATTCACTAGAAGACATGAATGGTTTTGAACAAGAATATGTAAATTCTTTAAAAAGAAAAGCTTCTGATATAACGATTATGAACCTAAATGCACTTTTTAACTCTAATGTTACTTATGTAGGAAATGAAAAAATGGAAGATCTTTTAGATTACATTATAAACAACCCAAATACATCGAGTTCTACAGTAAAGTATATAAAAGAGGAGTTTGTTAAGATAGAAGAAGAAAAGGTTAAAAATGAAATTGAATTGAAGGAAAAAACGTCAGACAAAAACATTAAAGAAAAAAATAAAAAATGGTGGGAACTCTGGAAGTAAAACTATCTACAATATTTATTATAATTAATAAAGGTTTAGTCTTAAAGTTTAATGTACTTTCATTATGTCTAACAGTTTTTTTGCTTTGTATTTTATTAGTATTTCTCCAAAATATGGAGCTAAAGTAATAACTACTATTACACATAAAGAAAAAGAATAAGAGTACAATATCCTACTTTTGAACTGATAAACAGCAAAGATAATACCTTTCGAGAAGGAAGTAATAAGGTGGTATTAGAAGAACCGTTTTTTTAAAAACTATAAACGTACAACAACGACTCCCATAAGTAATTACTACTTATCAGCTATTTACAAAAAACCTCGCGGATTTTCTATTTAGTTTGTATTTACTAAATTCGGTGCTTAAAACACGTAATAAACCATACACAAACATATTGCCATTAATTATGGGGTATACTCTTAAAAATTCAAATATGAGAATAACAGTTTTATTTTTATTGACTATCATGCTTTTTAGTTGTGAAAGTATAACACAAAAAGAGCAATCAAAGCCTAAAAAAATAGCTCTAAAAGAAGATTTAAAAAAAGGAAAAATAAGCATTCTTGGAACATTTCATTTTGCAAATACCACTGATTATTCTGCTATAATTATTGAGGATTTAAATTCTAGCAAAAGACAATTGGAGTTAAAGAAATTAGTAGAAAATTTGGCGAAATTCAAACCAACAAAAATTTTAGTAGAAAGAGAGCCTATACTAACAGACTCTTTGAGTAAAAAACTTATTGACTTTAAAAAAGGAAAATACGAACTACCAAATAATGAACTTTATCAAATAGGTTTCAGATTAGCTAAAGAGTTGAATTTGAATAAAATTTATGGAATTGATTATCATTTGGAACTTGGAGATACTGAATTAATCGAATACCTTAATGAAAAAAAACTTATGGAAGAATTCGCTAATACTTTAAAGTCAGCTAAGGTTTGGGCAAGTAAAGAAACAGAATATTTAAAAACGCATACTTTAGGCGAATCTTTGGCAAATTTGAACACTTCTGAATCAGATAACTTTAATCGTAACCTGTACCTAGATGGAATTTTAAACATTTCTAAAAATGGAAACTCACCAGCATCAGACTATGTCTCAAATTGGTACAAACGGAATATTTATATTAAAAAAAATATTGATGATTTAATTAACGAAAATGACAGAGTTTTAGTTATTATTGGAGCTGGACATAGTGCAATTCTAAAAGACTTTTACAGAAGTTCAAAAAATACAGAGTATGTTGATTTGACTAATATTGGCGAAAAATAACTATCATCAACAACACCCATAACTCATTAAATTTAACCCCCTTAACAAGGAATCAATTGACTTTTTACTATCTTTCGATTGCAACGGAAAATACTAGCCTAATTTTTAAAAGTTACTAATTCTTTTTTAAGTTATCTCATATTAATAATTTTAGGGAGCTGAATTATTGATCGTTCAAAAGAATCATCAACAATTCAACTCTTTATAACTTTCTCATATATCCCTAAGTAGCACTATCGTACATAATCAAAAAATAAATGAAAGAAACTAACGAAAAAGAAAAATGGGGGAATTTTAATGGAAATATTAATATATATAGTGATTTAGAACCTTTAGATATTCCAAAACTAATTAAAGAGAAGAATATTCACTCACTACAATTTTTCCAATTCACAAACCCCGAAAAAAGAACTTGGAATATTCTAAATGAGTTTTATAAGACATATCCAGAAATTGGATTAAGAATTGCGTGGTATGATAAAATGAATTTCGATTTTTATTCTCAACTACCTAATTTAAGAAATTTTGATGTTTCTTCTTATAATACTTCCAACTATACACCTTTACTACAGAATAAAAATCTAACTGATTTAGGAATAGGAGAAACTAAATCTGTTGCTGTTGATTTAAGTTTTATTAAGGAGTTTCAAAATTTAACCTCTCTTCGGATTGATGGAATGAAAAAAGGACTTGAAAACGTATCGAAACTCTCAAAACTTGAACACCTAACATTTCGTGGTGTTAAAATGAACAATCTAGATGCAATCAACAACCTAAACAATCTTAAACAATTACGTTTGTTATATGGTAGTTATAAAAATATTGATTCAATTGCTAACATTAAAAGTATTAAGACTCTTGAAATAAGTAGAACAAGACAAATACCTAATTATGATTTTCTAAAATATATGGAAAGCTTAAACTCTCTATATTTTGAAGGTATGTCCAAAATGGAAAGTTTACCCAACTTATCTAGGTTAAAAAATCTTAAGCGAATCCAAATTGACAATAATAGTAGGTTAACAGATATTACCAATTTAAATCAATTACAAAACCTAGAAGTTTTTTTACTATCTTTTCCTGAAAACTTTAAAGCAGCTTACCGAAAAGAACTTTTAAAACAAGCAACCGACTTCCTTTTAAACTCTAAAACAGTAAAATATACTAACTTATTCTTTTGGTTAGAAAATGATTTAAAAGATAGACTAAAGGAAAAAGGCATAAAAAAATGGGATTATGGAATGGATATCTAATAAAATCTTTAGCTATAATTAATCAATTGTTCTCACCTATTTTTAACCGAACTACCCTAGCAAAACATTGAATACAAATGAAAAAACTTACAATAATTTTAATTCTAGCTTTTATTGCAGTTGCTTCCTGTAAGCAGAGCAAACAAGAAAAACAACAAGTAACTCCTGAAAAGTTTGAGTTTACCGAGCTTATAAAAGAAGATTATGAACTTTATAAACCAACTAAAGAAATTAAAGCAGTTTTAATTTTGTTTGGTGGTTACCCTGAAGTTGCTAAAGACATTAAAAGAGAGTTTAAAATTCTTGATATCGCTAGAAAAAATAATATTGCGGTTATACTTTCTAATCTTAATCAGAAATTATGGCTTGAAGAAAACGAACAACAACAACTTGCTAAAAGTTTACAAACTATAATTACAGAAAACCAATTACCAACTGACAATATTTTTATTGGAGGTTTTTCAAGTGGTGGAGTTGTTAGTCTTTTAATAAGCAATTATATTGTTGGGAAGAAACAGTTCTATATCGACCCAAAAGGAGTATTTATAGTAGATTCCCCAATAGACTTGGTTGCTTTGTATAAATCTTCAGAAAAAAGTATAGAGCGAAACTTTTCAGAATCTGCAATTCTAGAAAGTACTTGGCTATTAGAAACATTAGGTAATAACTTTGGCAATCCTAAAGACAGTATTAAAAAATACGAGGAGAAGGCTGTTTTTACCTCTAATACAGACAATATTTCTAACATAGAGAAACTAAAAAGCACTAAGATTAGACTTTACACAGAACCTGATACTTTATGGTGGAAAAAGAATAGAATGGCTGATTATGACCAAATGAATGCTTTCTATATCAAAAAACTATATGAGAGTTTAAAAACTAAAGGTTTTAATAATGTTGAGTATATACCTACAACAAACAAAGGATATAGAGCTAATGGTGAACGACACCCTCACAGTTGGGCTATTGTTGACAAAAAAGACCTAATAAACTGGATATTGACAAAATAAATACTGATTATAGCAATTATTACAAGACTTCCTCGATTACTTCTTTTAACTTAATTGGATTCTTATAATATTAATATGTTTACAAGCTCTAGTAACAACTTCATCATTAACAATTAGAACTTCACACAGAGAGTACTTTGACTCTCTTTTCTTATAAATTTTCAAAAAAACAGATACTAAAAGTGCTAAAATCTTACTACTTTACACAACTAAAGTCTAGATTAAACGTATCTTTAAACTTTAATCGCAAATAATATTAATATGAATTTAAGAGGAGTTGTTTTTTTTATTTTTATACTCTCAAACTATTTGGCTTTTGCTAATGATACAATTATAAAACACCTACTTTTTACACCTCAAAAAATATCTATTAAGAAAAATACTATTGCTGTAGAACAAGCACAAATAATGTTTTTAGATAATTTTTTAAAAACAAGTAATAATGAAGCCTTTACAGGTAAACATATTATACAAACTAACAGAGGAAATTTTAAAGTTTGTTTTGAAATAGATAATAGTCTTCCAAATATAGATGCATATGAGCTAGAACTTAAAGCTTCAGAAATTAATTTATCTGCTAAAAATATAAGTGCTTTACGTTATGGTAAACAAACTTTAAACCAATTAATATCTTACGCTAAAGATAAGCACAACTCATTGCCTACCCTTAAAATTAGTGATTGGGCTGATTTTGAAAAGAGAGGTTACATGTTAGATATAAGTCGGAACAAAGTACCTAAAATGGAAAGTTTATATCAGTTAATAGATCAATTAGCAATATGGCGAATTAACGAGTTACAACTTTATACAGAACATACTTTTGCTTATCGTAATCATCCCATTGTATGGAAAAATGCGAGTCCGCTTACAGCCAGCCAAATTCAACAACTCGATTTTTATTGTTTAAAAAAAGGAATAGATTTAGTACCTAACCAAAATTCTTTTGGACATATGGAAAATTGGTTAAAACATGATGAATACTTAAGTTTAAGTGAGTGTGAAACCAATTGTAAAACAAAATGGGGTAATAAAAAAAGGACTGCCCTCGCCCCTACAAACCCTGAATCATTTAAATTAATACAAGAGTTATATGCAGAGCTTTTACCCAACTTTTCTAGCAATTATGCTAATATAGGAGGTGATGAAACTTTAGAGTTAGGTTTAGGTAAATCAAAATCATTATGCGACTCTATTGGTAAAGGAAAAGTATATTTAAATTTTTTAAAAAAGTTAAACACTGAGATTATAAAAAATGGAAAAAAAACTCAGTTTTGGGGTGATATTGTACTAAATCATCCTAAATTAATAAAGGATATTCCTAAAAATATGACTGCTTTAGTTTGGGGTTACGATGCTACTTATCCTTTCGATAAAAATTTAGCTAAATTCCATAAAGCTAACTTAAATTTTTACGTGTGCCCTGGTACGTCTAGTTGGCGTTCTGAAATTGGTAGAAACGCCAATGCCTTTATAAATCTTAAAAAAGCTGCAGTAGCAGGAAAAAAATATAAAGCCAAAGGTTATCTCATAACAGATTGGGGAGATTTTGGACATTTTCAACCAAAATCTGTCAGTTATCCCTCCTTAATTTTAGGAGCTAATTATGCATGGAATTACTCTGATAAAACAGAAAAAAATTTAGCCTTTCTTTTAAACAAGTTTGTATTTAAAGATGCTACAGGTTATGCTGCCAAAGCTGTCTTAACTTTAGGAAATTCTTACTTAAAAGCTAAAATACCTGAAGGAAATGCTAACGCTTTTCATTTAATGATTAGACGATTTAGATGGACTATAAAAGGACATTACCAAACCAAACATATTACCAAAAGTGGTTTATTAGCTTCTAAAGTTGAAATTAAAAAAGGACTCGCATTATTACATAAAGCACAACCAACAGCTTTAGATTCTTTAATCGTTATTAAAGAACTAGAACAAGCTTCTAAACTGGCTCTTTTTGGAATTGATTTAGGTTTAGCAAGATTAACAGCTAAAAATACGGCTACAAAAAATATTCCACAGAAAAAAAGAAAGGAATTAGCTTCTGAACTTACAACTTTAATAGAAAACCATAAAACAATTTGGTTACTTAGAAACCGAAAAGGAGGGCTACAAGATTCTACCGAAAAACTAGAAGACTTACTAAATTATTTAAAAGGATGACAGAAAAACAAAAAATGCTAAATGGTGACTACTATAATTCAAGAGATCCTGAATTAATTAAAGTTTACCACAAAGCCAGAAAGTTATTAAAAGAATATAATTTCTTAAATTCAGAGTTAACACTAGAACGAGATAGAATTTTATCTGAACTCTTTGCTTCAAAAGGTAATGGAGTTTGGATAGAAACGCCTTTTTTTTGTGATTATGGTGAAAATATTTCTATAGGAGAAAATACTTTTATAAACACTAACTGTATGTTTTTAGACAATAATAAAATTACCATTGGTAAAAATTGTTTAATAGCTCCTTATGTACAAATTTATACCGCTACACACCCCATAAAAGCTTCTGATCGTATTATTAACTCCAATAACACAACTCATTATCTAACTTCAACCAAACCAGTAACTATTGGAGATAATGTTTGGATTGGTGGTAATTCTATAATTTTTCCTGGAGTATCTATTGGAAATAATGTAACTATTGGTGCTGGTAGTACTGTTACTAAAAACATCCCCAGTGATGTGCTCGCTTTCGGCAACCCATGTGAAATAAGAAAAAAGTTAGATAGTTAACTATTAAAAAATAAAGAAGTTTATTCCTTAATATATTACGAAATCAATATTTTCAATATCTGATCCTCTAAAAGCTCCAGTAATACTATCTTCTAATTTTTGAGGTAAAGTTACCTTTTTTAACTTTTTGCTATCCTTAAAGGAGTCGCTCCCTAATGTTGTTATGTGCTCTGGAATTGTAAGTTCTTCAAAATTATTTTCAGCAAAACAATCATTACATAATTTAGTGACCGATTTTGGTAAATCTATACTCGTAAGTGCATTTCCTACAAAGCAAAACATATGAATTGTTGTTAATGATCCTTTTATAATGAGTTTTTCTATTTTATTTCTTCCAAAAGCTCCACCTCTTATTTCTGTAACTTTTGACGGTATAACTAACTCTTTAATTTCATTTTTATAAAAGGCATCCTCGTCTATATATTCTAAAAATTTTGGTAAGATTACTGCTTTGAGCCCTTTATCATCAAAAGCCTCCCTTAATATATACGTTACAGGTTTATTGTTTATATAGTCGGGCATCACAACACTTGTTGATTGTCCTATATAATCTAAAATTGCAATACCTCCGTTGAACTCTCTAAAAGAATACTCTTCATTTTTTAAAATCGTAACCTGCTCTTTCATTCTGTTTATTTTGTTTTATTGATAATTACAAATACTAAAATTATATAGAAGAAAGTGATTTTTGAAAAGTAATTTGTTTTCGTTGCTATTGTTTTTATATTCGTTTCAAAAAATATTGTTTTATAGTATGAAAAAACTACTCACAACAATATTTCTTATAATTTAAATTTTTCTTTTAGTTAATCAGGAATCAGGCTCTGTAATAACTGATAGTAAAACAAAGGAAAAAATCTGGTATGTAAATTATTTAAATAGTTTAAGTAAAAAACCGACAAATTGTTAAAAAAGAAATAATAAACTTTTATCTATGAATAAAATTGAAATAGCAAAAAAATATATAATGCATCTCCAAAACGGAAACATAAAAGAGATTATTAGTTTATTTAATAGTAATGGGATTGTTGAATCACCTATTTATGGAATAAGAAAAGCCGACGAATTTTATCTTGAATTAAATAATGACACTTCTAACTCTGAACTTTTCATAAAAGGAATTTTTGAACAAAATGACTCTAATAATTTAGCACTCTACTTTACTTACAAATGGACTTTAAAGAATAATAAAAAAGTAGAATTTGATGTTGTTGATATTATTGAGTTTGATTCTGAGTACAAAATAATGAAACTAAAAATAATTTATGACACAGTGACTTCTAGAAAATTAGTCAATGAATTAAAAAAATAAAAACTATGAAATGAATACCATGATTTGCGGAATTGGAACGTCTAAAATTTTAAGTACTGAAATAGAAATAGTAAAGTATCCCTTTAAACCTTCATTAGTATTTCCTAATAAAAAAATTAAAGCTTGTGAAATAGACGCTATATGCTACCAATCTTATCCTCCTTTAATCAAAATTAAGGATGAAGTAATTTTTATCCAAAAAGAAAAAGCTGAACTTTTAAAAAGTTTTGTTAAAAAAAACAATATTACAACCTTTAAAGAGTCTAAAAACTGGAATTGGCTGTTAGAGCCTTACCTTGACACAGTTTATACACATGAAGATGATTTAAATATAATTAACTTGTTAAATACAAACGGTATTTCTACCCCTGAAATCTTGCAAATAAGAAATGAAGTAGGTAAACAAATGTATAAATACAATTTTAACACCATGCTTTGGAATTGGTTTAGCTTAGGGCTGCCTGATGTTTTAGCTGCAATGAGAGTAAAATATAGAGAAAAAGAGTTTGCTAACTTTTATAAAAGAGCAATGGAAATTGAGTTAAGAAAGCCCTATCTAATTAAATAGCACACCAAACTTTTAGGAACTAAATTAGTTAATACTATTTTCACGTAACATTAACACAATTAAATTGTGCGCAACTTAATTTCTGGGTATTTTTGTGTTGTTATTTAAGTAAATTATGTCAGAACAATTAAAATTAAAAAATCAAGTATGTTTTCCTGTATATACACTTGCCAAGGAAATTATTAGTTTATACAGACCTTTATTAAAAGAGGTAGATTTAACCTATCCTCAATATTTAGTAATGATGGTTTTATGGGAAGAAGGCAATCAAAGTGTATCTGAAATTGGCACTAAACTAAACTTAGACAGTGGCACTCTTACTCCTTTATTAAAAAGACTAGAGCAAAAACACCTTATAGAAAGGAAAAGAGAAACCACCGATGAACGTGTTGTAAAAATTAACCTTACAGATAAAGGTAAAAGCATACACAAAAAAGCAACTTGTATTCCTGATCAAATGATGACTTCATTAAATGTTTCTACAGAAAAATTAATAGAGCTTAAAAACACAATAGAATATATTTTAAATCAAATCAATAAATAATGAAAACAATTTATAATATCAGCGCCAAAGCAACTGGTGGAAGAAATGGACATGTAAAAAGTGAAAACGGAGTTTTAGAACTTGATGTTAGACACCCTAAAGCCCTTGGAGGCGCTAATGACGACTATCCAAATCCTGAAATGCTTTTTGCAGCAGGATATTCGGCTTGTTTTGACAGTGCATTAAACCTAGTTATTAAAAAATCTAAAATTAACACTGGTACAACTACCGTTAAAGCAACAGTAAGTATTGGCCAAATAGAAAATGGAGGCTTTGGACTTGCAGTAGCCTTAGATGTAAATATTCCTGAAGTTTCTTTAGAAGAAGCTAAAAATTTAACCGAAAAAGCACATCAAGTATGTCCTTATTCAAATGCTACAAGAGGAAATATTGAAGTAACATTAAATACAACAAATAATTAAATATTAATACAATGTCATTAATAGAAAACCTTAACTGGAGACATGCTGTAAAAGCTTTTGACCCAAATAAAAAAGTAAGCGAAGAACATATTGAAAAAATTATAGAAGCTGCTAGATTAGCACCAACCTCATCAGGACTACAACAGTTTAGAGTCATTTCAATATCTAATCAGGAAGTTAAAGAAAAATTAGTACAAGGAGCCTTAAACCCTGACTCTATGAAAGACTGCTCACATGTATTAGTTTTTGCTGCTTGGGATAACTATACCGCAGAAAGAATAGATAAAGTATATGATTTTACTACTGATGAAAGAGGTTTACCTAGAGGAAGATTTAGCAGTTATACAGATATGCTTAAAAAAGCATATTTAAATCTTCCTAATGAAGTTAATTTTGCACATACCTCAAGGCAAACTTATATTGCTTTAGGCTTAGCTCTAGCACAAGCAGCAGAGTTAAAAGTAGACACTTGTCCTGCTGAAGGATTTGACAATAAAGTGGTTGATAAAGTTTTAGAGTTAGATAAAATAGGCTTAAAAAGTGTATCATTGATGTACATTGGGTATGCCGATAATGAAAAGGACTGGATTAAACCAATGAAAAAAGTTAGAATTCCTAGAGATGAGTTTGTTATTGATGTAAAATAGTACAGCAATAAACACCGTTTTATTAAAAAGTAAAACACTTAACTAAATGCTTTTCTTACAGTTTTGCCTGTTTATAGAAAAGCATTTGTTTTTTATTAATATAAATTCCATACTTCATTTTACAATGAAATAAGATATAAAAACGCCATGTACTTTTACACTCAAATAAACACGTAAGTAACTATAAACACTTTAGAAAACACATTATTAATCTATTCAATAAAAAAAAACGTTCTTTTGTGCATCAATGTTTAGATTGGAGTGAAAGAAAACATCACATTGCAGGAGCATTAGGTGCTTCTCTTCTCAAAGCAATGATTAAAAAAGATTGGTTACGTAAAAAACCAAACTCTAGAGAAATTATTATTACCTCTTTTGGTAGAATAGAATTGAAAAATAAGTTAAATTATAGAGGTATAAAACATAATACTAACTTCTTTGAAAAAACTACTTTACTTACTTCTCTTTCTTCAACTTCCAGTTCAAGCACAACAAATATTATTCATTGGAAATAGTTTAACCTATATGAACAACATGCCTAAAATGTTGGAGTATATTGGTAAACAACATGGTGTTACTATTAAAACCAAGAGCTTATGTTACCCTAATTACGCTATTATTGATCATATTAACGAAGGAAAACTTCAAAAATTACTAGCTAAAAAACAATTCGATTATCTAATTATTCAACAAGGTCCTTCCTCACAAGCAGAAGGAAAAAAAATGCTAGTACAAGATGGAGCTACAATAAAAGCCTTTTGCGAGCAATATAACACCAAACTTGGTTACTTTATGGTATGGCCATCCGTTATATATTACCATACTTTTGATAAAGTAATTGAAAATCACAAATCTGCCGCCAAACAAAATAATGCTTTGTTATTTCCTGTAGGTAATCTATGGAAAGAATACAATACTTATAAAGGCAAAGAGTCTTTATATAGCTTAGATAACTTTCATCCTTCAACAACTGGAAGTTTTGCAGCTGCCCTTACTATTTTTCATCAATTATATCCAACAAAAAACCTTCAACAACTCCCTTTTAAAAAGTATAAAAAATGGGTAGCTAATGAAGATTCTTTTAACTTGTTAGTTCAGTTAATAGAAAAGTATTAGGACTTCATACACTTTTTCAACACCTGTTCTGCCCTTTGTATATTAAATTTAGGATAAAATTTTTCTTTTATTTTTTCTTCCTTTCCTAACTCAATAGCTCTTTTAACACTATTACAAAAAGGTTCTGTAGATTGTCCAAAAAAACGAGCTGCTCCCATATCTGACTCTGCTTTACTTAAAATAACTCTCGGATTATTAGGAGCTATTTTCAATGCTTTTTCATACAACGTAGCATTTTTCATCGACATGGTCATTCCATATTTCTGTCCATCAAAAGCCATATATGAAACATGTAATAATGCCTGTGTAATTAATATTTCAGGGTTTTCTGGTGAAATGGATTTTGCTGTATCTAAAAACTCTTGTGCCTTATTTAATTTAGCTATTAACGTTGCTTCTTCTTTTATTTGAAAACTTTCTAAAATGTTAATCATTCCTGCGTAATAAGACGGCAACCAGTTGTCTTTTTCTGCTTTAGAAATACGTTCGAATAATTGAGCTGCTTCCGTTGTTTTATTTGCTCCCCATAACTCAAATGCCTTTGTCATTCCTTTTTCGTATTTACTTTGTGCTGAAACACTTATTGTAAATACTAATAGTACTAATGTGATTATTTTTTTCATCTTTTTAATCTTAATTGTTTTGTTTTTATTACTCTACAGGAAATAGGGTATCTTCAATACTCTATCAAGTAACTAATTCTTCTTTTGTTAATTTATATTAATTACTAATGATATGTCTTTATTTACCAAGAATTTGGCGTCTTTATATTTTGGAGGTCCCATAAATCCTTTTGCATCGTTAGAAACTCCTATTGGCTCTTTTGGTATTCCTATAAAGTTTGTATCCATTTTTTTATTATTATTTATATCATGAAAGCAAGAAACCGCATATGTACCTTTTGGAATATCGTGAAACTCAACCCTAGCCTTTTTATTAGTAATCTTTACGATCTCTCCCTTATACCCTTCTTTTAAAAAACTTTTCTCCGTATTGTATAATGCCACAAATAATGCACCTTTATCTGATTTTATCCCTTTAAAATCAATTGAAACTGTATGTGTATTTTGAGCTACCATAGCTGTTAAGCACCCAAATAAAATTATCATTGTTAAAATTGTTTTTTTCATCTGTCTCGTATTTATTTTAGATAATATTGATTATTATTTTGACTATTCAAATATCTTTTGATTTTCGTTAATTATATAAAAAAGAATACTGAATCGTTATTTTTAATTACTCAATTGTTATTATAAGTTATTTAACTGGTTGTCCTTTTTATTATCACTAATCGTCCAAAAGAATCCTACAAAGAAGAAACTATCCGCTGATGGTATTATAGCTTGTCTATTAAAAGTCCCAGCTGGATTTGGTGTGTTTTTATAATTATATCCAAACACATTTTGTGTTCCTAAAACATTATTTACTGAGAAATACAAAATTTTTTGCTGACTAATTAAGTATGCCCAATTTAAGCTTACAGAATTATAATTTTTAGTTTTCTGATTCAGAAACCCACCTTTATTAGGGTTTGTATAACTTCGTCCAGATGCAAAATTATAACTCATTCCTACTTGACTTTTCCAATCTGCAATCCAATGTTTTGCTACGACTGATAAGTTGTGTTTTGATGCAAAGTTTGGTGTAGCTTTTACTGGGTAGTTTTTATAATCTCTTTCAGTATCTAAAAACGAATAGGAAACCCAATAATCTGTGTTTTTTACATTTTTATTATCTCTCCAAAAAATATCTATTCCTTTTGAATACCCTTCTCCTAAGTTTGAGAAATTTGAATAGGGTAATGCTCTATCAGTATCATATTTTACTAAATCTTGATACTTTTTATAATATCCTTCTATTCTTAAAATCTGTTTGTTTTTAACATACTGATAATTTGCTATAAAATGAGAAGTATTCTCTGCTTTAAATTGCGTGTTGAATTTTAGGTATTCATTTTTAGGATTTTGATAAAAGCGTCCGTAAGCAAATGAAAACTGTGCATTTTCTCCTGGTTTATAAGCTATAGAAGCCCTTGGTGAAATGGTGAACTCATCTAACAATTCAGAGTTTTCCATGCGTACTCCTACTTTCGTTGCTAACTTTTTACTAAAAAAGATATCTGCTTCAATAAAACTTCCAAAGATATTATTGTCAAGTCCGTACGTAGTATTTCCATTCGTTTCACTTCTATAATCTTCAGAGAAATCGGTTATAAAATATTCTGCACCAAAATTCAGTTTAAATCGGTTTGAAAATCTCTTTTTCAACGTTGCCTTAACATGAGCTGAGTTTTCATTATCTACAACCTTATCATCCAATATGTTTATCTTTGAATTATCATTAGTAAACGATACTCCTCCTGTAACTGTCCAGTTATTAGCTAAATGTTGTTTATAAGATCCATTGAAATACAAGTTTCTATTTTTCAACCCAAAACGAAATCCATCTTCATAATTAATATCCTCTTGAATCATATCAAAATCAGTATAACTATAAGCTCCGTACAACTTCAACAAAGACTCATTTTTAAATCTAAAACGATATACAGCTTCACCGTTTAATGATTGCACTGGCTTATTCCAAGTATTCCTATCGGGAAATAATTTTTGATAGGGTGCTAAATTGATATAGGATGCGTTCACACTTAGTGAGCTTTTTCCAAATATCTGAGTGTTTCCTACTCCCAAACCAACTGTCATTAGTGAGATATCTGTCTTCTCTTTTACTGCTTCGTCATTCGTGTTTAGTAATAAAACACTTGACAATGCTTGACCGTATTCTGCTGAATATCCTCCTGTTGAAAACGTAATTCCTTTAAATAAAAACGGAGAAAATCGACCACGTGTAGGAATGTTACGTGCCGAAGGACTATACGGAGTAAATACTCGAATTCCATCAATAAAAATTTGCGTTTCCTCCGCTTCCCCTCCACGCACAAACAAACGTCCATCTTCACTAACCGAAGAGGTTCCAGGTAGTGTTTGCAAGGCTCCAACAAAGTCTCCTAAAGCACTTGCAGTGGTTACTACATCTAAAGGTTTTAACCCTGTTACTTTGGCATTATCTCCGGCTTCAAAAGTTCCTGCATTTATAGTTACTGCATCCAACGTATTTACATCTTCACGAAGTATTATTTTTAAATTCTTAAACGTTGATACTTCAGCTGTTTTTATATACGTTTCAAAAGAAATAAAAGACACTGTTAATGTTTGTTCTCCTTCTTCTGAAGTTGTAAAAGAGAAGTTTCCTTTTTCGTCAGACGAAGTTCCGTCATAAGTTCCCGCTAAATATACATTTGCTCCTTCAATAGGATTTCCTTTAGTATCAGTTACTTTTCCTTTAATAGTAGTTTGTGCAATTAATAATGTATGCGTTAAAAAACATACAATAAGTAATAAATGTTTCATTTTGTTCGTTTTTGACACCACAAAACTGCTTTCTTTTCAAACTTTAACACAAAAAGAAATACTCAACTGTATAATTTTACGGATGAATTGTTTTGCAAATCAAAACTAAGATTACTTAACTCTCCTTATTTTACCTTTCTTGCTTTTATTTATTCAAATCTTGCTAAATTTTAATATGTAAGGCCTACAATACTTTTGATAAAGTTGTACTTTTACATAGTATAAATTAACAATAATGGCACACGATTTAAGTGACTATAGAAAATCTTACGAAAAAAGAGAGTTACTAGAGAATAATTGTCCTAAGAATCCTATTGAATTGTTTAGGGATTGGTTTTTTGTTGCAGACGAATCTGAAATGGTAGAGGAAGCAAATGCTATGACGATTGCGTCTATCGGGTTAGATGGCTTTCCAAAAAGCAGGGTTGTTTTATTAAAAAAATACACTTGGGAAGGTTTTATTTTTTATACCAATTACAATTCAGAGAAAGGAAAGGCTATTTTAAATAACAATCATGTATGCCTATCTTTTTTTTGGGCTGGTTTAGAACAACAAATTATCATTAAAGGAAAAGCTGAGAAGCTTGCTGAGAATTTGTCTGACGGGTATTTTGAATCGAGACCAGATGGAAGTAAATTAGGTGCTTGGGCTTCTAATCAAAGTGAGGTAGTTACCTCTCGTAATGAGCTAGATAACAATCTTGCTTCTTTTGAAAAAAAGTTTGAGAATCAAGAAATCCCTAGACCTAAACATTGGGGTGGTTTTTTAGTAAAACCAGTTTCTATTGAGTTTTGGCAAGGGCGCCCTAACCGTATGCACGATCGCATTCGATACACCTTACAAAAAGATTTTTCTTGGAAACTTGAACGTTTAGCTCCTTAGTTTTATATTTACATAGCTTTTTATAATTAAATGAAAACACTTTATATTGTTCGTCACGCAAAATCATCATGGAAATATGAGAGCGTTAAAGATATTGACAGACCTTTAAAAGAACGTGGTATTAACGATGCCCATCTTTTATCTAAGTACCTAGCGGAAGAAATAAAAAGACCTGACGTATTTCTTTCTAGTAGTGCCAACAGAGCGCTTCATACAGCTGTTATTTTTTGTGAAAACTTTGGATATCCTTTATCCAATCTCAAAATAAAGCGTCAGTTGTATAGCTTTAGTGATGGTTATTTGGTAAAAACTGTAAAAGCTCTTGATGATAGTTTCAATAGTGCTATTGTTTTTAGCCACGACCATGGTATAAATAGTTTTGTAAACAAGTTTGGAAACAAACCTATTGCACATGTAACTACTTGCGGTGTTATTGGAATAGAGTTTGATACAAAGCACTGGAAAGATATTAAAAAAGGAAATACAATTTTAGTAGAATTTCCTAAAAACCATAGATAAATCAGTACATTTTGAAGATAAAGAAGTACGGCGCTATTGATATAGGATCTAATGCAGTAAGGTTATTAGTAGCCAACGTTATTGAAGAAAAAAATAAAGAACCACAGTTTAAAAAATCATCCTTAGTTCGTGTGCCTATTCGTTTAGGAGCGGACGCTTTTGTTTCTGGAAAAATATCAGAGGCGAATACTCAAAGAATGCTTGATGCAATGCAAGCCTTTAAATTAATCATGAAAATTCATGGTGTTGAAAAATACAAAGCCTGTGCTACCTCAGCAATGAGAGAAGCTGAAAATGGAGAAGAAGTTGCCGCTACTATTTTAGAAAATACTGATGTTAAGATTGATATTATTGACGGAAAAAAAGAAGCAGCTATAATTTCTTCAACAGATTTAAATCAATTAATAGAATCTGATGCTACTTACTTATATGTTGATGTTGGTGGGGGGAGTACAGAGTTTACTTTGTTTTCTAAAGGAAAAATTATTAACTCTAAATCTTTTAAAATAGGTACTGTACGTTTACTTAATAATACAAAACCTGAAAATAAAGCGCTTTTTAAAAAGGTTCAAAAATGGATTGAAGAAAATACTGGTGACTATAAACGTATTTCTTTAATTGGTTCTGGAGGAAATATCAATAAGCTATTTAAAATGTCTGGTAGAGATAGTGGTAAACCTATTTCATACATTTATCTTAATGCTCAGTACCAATTCTTAAAAAAGATGAGTTATCATGAACGAATCTCGGAATTAAGTTTAAACCCTGATAGAGCCGATGTAATTATTCCTGCTACAAAAATATACTTATCTGCCATGAAGTGGAGTGGTGCAAGAAAAATATACGTTCCTAAAATTGGGCTTTCTGACGGAATAATTAAAAGCCTATACTTTAATAAACTTTAGATTTACTATTACTTTTTTATTTGTGACTCTTTTGGAATTGTAGTGTCTTAATAAGTATAAGTAATATTTTATTTACTATACTTCTCTAACAAGTAATCAAAAAAAACCGAGCTATTTGCTCGGTTTTTTATTTTAGTTTCTTCTTATTTGTACTTTGTCTGTTTTTAACTCTTTCTGTATCCAACTTCTCAGTTCGTTTTCATTTTTTACAAGAATAGAGTCCTTTAACTTTGCATTCCATTTTACTGATACTACTGTTGCTGTATCTACTTTTATAAAGTCGCTTGAAGATAGAACTTTAGCTAAACTCATTTCTTTTATATCATTGAATCTAATTTTTGCCTCTGTACTAATTTTACTAAAAGGAATTGAATTCTTATCTCTATATAAAGCTTGTTGTTCAATCGTTTGATTTAAATTAGATATGGTTCTTTTTAAATCATCAATCTCCATATGTAAACCTTTTATAACATTGTCTTTTTCATCCAATTCTTTTACAGCTCTATCATAAGCATCTACTACTCTATCAACACTTTTAGCTTTATTTTCATTTATAACTAAAGAATAAGAATCTATTTTAGGAAAAGCCTTTAATTCGTTACGTAAAAATGACTCTGTTGCATCACTCACATCACCATTAAAAAACAAGCTTATTGTTTTATCTTTAACTTCTAGTCTTTCACGCTGTAGCCATAAGTTAGGATTATCGTATACTTTTGCTTTTAAAAACCTTTTATAGTTTGCGTCTATTACACTCTCATTATACACTCCTACAAAAGTAAATACCGCTGGAACCATTACTAAAAAGGCTATAAAAGACGCTATTTGCGCTATTCTTTTACGTTTAGCTGAATTTACATAACGAATCATAGTAAAACCTAACAGTTTTAATACTAAGAAAGTTGCTAAAGCGATAAAAATAGTATTAATTGTAAACAAGTACATCGCACCAAGAAAGTAGTCAAAATTACCTATTGCCAAACCATACCCTGCAGTACACAAAGGCGGCATTAAAGCTGTTGCAATTGCTACACCAAAGATTACAGAAGCAATTGTTCCTTTTTTGGTTCGTGCAATAATTAATGCTAAACCACCAAAAAAAGCTATTAATACATCTCGAATATCTGGTCTTACCCTACCTAATAACTCCGAAGTTTCTTCACGAAGTGGAAATATAAAGAAAAATAGAAATGCAGTTAATAAGCTCAATACAATCATAGTTGCTAAGTTTATTAACGATTTTCGTAATGTGTCAATATCATTAATAGCAATAGACATTCCTACTCCTAAAATAGGTCCCATTAGTGGAGATATTAACATGGCTCCAATTACTACTGCTGTTGAGTTTGCATTTAAACCAATAGATGCCACAAAAATAGAACAGATTAAAATCCAAGCTGTGGCTCCTTTAAAAGAAATATCACTTTTTATTGCTTCTATTGTTGCTTCTTGGTCTGTATCATCTCTAAAATCGAGTAACTCTAAAATAAACTTTTTTACTTTTTCCCATAAACCTTTTGCATCTTGCTGTATCGCTTGCTTCGATTGCTCCGCTGCTGCTTCTTGTTTATTTTCTTCCATAAATTCTAATTTTTGTTAACTTTGGAAAGATACGAAATTCAGTAATTAGTAAAGGCTAAAAAACTCTGAGAGACAAACTATTTTAGTTTACTTAAATAATTTCGTAACAAAGACTAATCTTTTTTAATAACCTCACTAAAAAAATTAAGGTTACTCTAAAATAAATAAATCGTTATGATAAACTATTTCTCTGATACCCAATTTATATGGTAATATTTGTTCAGAGTACTCTTTGTATAAGCTAGGGTTTATTTCTCCTGTAAAGAGTAGCTTTCCTTCCTCATTATATGTTTGTATTGTTATAATTTCGTCTACTTTACTCATTTTTAAGTATACTTCAGATTGATATCTAGAGTTGGCTTTTAAATATACTATTCCTGTTACTAATTTACCTTTTGAGAAAACTGCAGTATATTTAGGTTTGTTTTTTTCATATTGAACAACTTCTCCTTCTAATTGGTTATTTAATTCCTTATACGTTAATAGCAGCTGGTTTTGCAAATTGTAAACAGTGGTACTCGTTTCTTTTTCTGATATATATTCGGTAATTATTTTTTGATTTTTATTTTGTTCTATTTTCTTTACTAGAGCACCATTTTTATATGTTTTTTTAGTTCCATAAAGGTCATTCTTTTGCCCTTCAAAAGACTTTCCTTTCTTATATAATAATCGAGATATTTCTTTACCTTTTTCATCATAATAAATACTATATCCTTCTTTTTTATTTTCGTAATAATTTTCTTCTTTTTGTTTATCACCTCTTTTATAATAAATAAAAGTTCCGTGCTTTTTATCGTTAACGTAATTTCCAGTTTCCTTTAAAGTTTTTTCGTCGTATTCAAACTTTTTATAAACCCCTTCCTTTAATCCATTTTTTACATTTATTTCTATTCGATCTTTATAATCATACATAACCCCTGTAGGTTTTTGATTGGTAAAAGTCGCTTGCCCTATTAATTTTCCTTCTTTAGAGTAAAATTTAGCTTCCGAATTAACATCTATATCTTCTCTTAAAACATATTCATTATTCCTTGAGTTATATACTTTTTGATATCTTTTTGATTTTATAAGTTTTCCTTTATTTAACTCTTTAACTTCTTCTATTTGATCTGTTTTATAGAAATACTTGTATTCTGTTCCTGTTTTAGTTTTAAAGTTATAATTAGCGATAACTTTTCCGCTTTTATCGTAATAAATTGCTGTTAACTTTTTTCTGTACGAATTAAGTTTATAGGTTACTTCACTTTTTTTTCCTCCATTAATATAGTAGCTAATGATTTTTGATAAACTTCCATCTTCGTAGAATCTTGTTTCTTTATAAAGAGCGTTATCTTCTTTATAATCATACTTTGTTCTTTCTACTACTTCTCCATCTTTAAAGCTCTCTTTTTCTGAAATTTTGTTTCTATAGTTTTTCTTATACAGAGTACCTTCAATAGGAGTTGGCGAGTAATAACCTGCTTCTAAAGCTCTAGAGTTATAATAACCTTCTTTTAGCTTTACTTTTAGTCTTCCTAACTTCTTTCCTGAAATATCATAATAGGTAATTTCCGAATTTTTTAAATGCGAAAATACCAATGTAGTATCTTTATAATATTCAACTACTTCTTCTGCTATTCCATTTTTGTAAGTAATATCTTGTTTATTACCTCCTTTATTTTTTACAACTCTACCTTCTAATTTATCATTTATTTGTTCTAACACCCCTATTTGAGTACCTTGATCATCGTAGCTTATTACCTTAACAAGGTTCCTTTTATCTCCAAATTCTTCTTTTTTAATTAGAATACCTTGTTTGTTAAATGTTTCAACCTTTTTTAATTTTCCTTTTTCATAAGTATTTATTTTTTTTACCACTGCTGTCTTGGTGAAAAAAAACAAGTATTTCTTTCCTTCATAAGGAGTTTTATAATTTAATTCTTCTTCATACTTGTATTGTATAGCCCCTAACTTGTTGTTTTGTTCATCATAAAATGTTTCTGTTAAAGTACTTTTATTAAAACGATTACGAGTAATTCCATTATGATAAAAGTATTGTGTAAAAACTGGATTTCCTTGTTCATATTCTGCAATATATTTAACACGCATTGGGTTATAATAATAGCTTACTTTTTTCCCATCTCTATATGCTCTTTTATCATAAGTTATCTGTCCTATTTTTTTTCCTTTTTTACCATAATATATTTCTTTAGTTATTTTTCCTTTATCATAGTAATGCTCATAACGAATATCTTTTTTATCTCCTTCAAAAAATATTCTTTTTGTTATTTTTCCATTCTCGTAGGTAACCTCTTCGATTGCTATAGTCGTTTTTTTGTCTTTACTTTCTGTATAATAAGTAGATATTCCTTTTAGTTGCTTATCATCAAAACTCATTTTCTTTATAAGTTTTCCTTCTTTAGTATACCAAAAGGCTTGTTGCAAATAAATACTATCTTTATACTTAGAAAGTCCTGTCATTTGTAATGTACCATCAATATAAAAGTCATTAACACGATATAGTTTTCCCTCCTTTTGTATAGGGTTTCTATAAAAAGAAGCATTTTCTTTATTGGTTTCTTTCCAGTTTTTATCTAACCAAAGTGTGTCTTTTTGAGCTTTAGCTATAGTTATACAACACAATAATAAAGCAATTGTAAAAAAGGATTTCATATATTAATTTTATATGTTTTTAATTTAAATGTTAGTTGTGACGTGCAACATTTTTTTTGAGTTTCAAAAATACAGTAATTTCAGAACGTTATTAAAATATACGTAAACCATATTTAGTTACAAATCCAAAAATATAGGGCTTTTGAGTATTACCAAAAGCCCTATATTTATTATTGAAGTTCTACTAATTTTTATAGTAATGTTTAAAAACTATTAAATCTTTAACTTACTTTTTAAATTCGGTGAAACTGCATCTTTATGTAATAAAACAGATATTGTTTTTAATTTAAAATAAGGGACTGACATATACACATATCCCTGATTTCCTTGATTTTTACCCCAAGAATTCTTTACTTTAAAGTAAGTATTTCCTTTTTGGTCTTTTACCAAACCTACAATATGCATTAAGTGATCGTCCGTTGTATTAAAGTTTTCAAATTCTGCTTGACGTAAACCTGATGTAATAGTTCTTTCTTCAACTATTTCTTTTAATGCTTTTTCATTTTCTGTGCTACTTGCAGGAATTACTGCTACTCCATTTTTTGATGAAAATGTTTTTTCTGAAACATCACAATCTAGCTCTACGGTGTATCCTTTTTTAATTGCGTTTTCTGTTACTGCAACTAATTCATCTAAAGAAACATTATAAAATGCTCCGTTTGAAAAATTATCTGGAATATTTAAGATGAATTGATCATATTTTTTTGCATGCTCAAAAGAACTAATCGTTACATAGTTTGAAGGATCTATTTTTACATACTCTGCAAACGTTTTAGGAGTATATTTTTTTCCTTCGAAAGTGAACTCTTTTTTATTTTTCCCTAAGTATACATCCAAAACACTTTCTACTGATTGCTTCCACTTTGGACTTAATTCTCCTGCTGGATTTTTGATATAAGCATCCAACATCGATTTTAATACCGCAATCATTTCAGCGTGATTATGTCTATCTTGTCCTAAATCTAAACCAGTAAAAACTTGCTCAGGTACTAATCCGTATTTTTCTACAGAATTAATAACATCATGTGCCAAACCTCCTTCGCTAAATTGTGCTTTTCCTTGGCGGTATAAGTAATTATTTGCTTTATCTGAATACGTGTTGCGAACCGTATACATTTCAGATAAATCAATGCTTTTACCTGTCAATCTAATAATTTCTGATTCTAAAAAAGAGGTTGTAGAAAAGCTCCAACATGTTCCTGTTCTTCCTTGGCTTTTTACTTCTGTATCTTCAATGTCTTTTATTGTTGAGAATTGATATTTTTGTGCTGAAGTTGAAGTTATACTTAAAAAAGTGAATGCTGCTCCTAATAGAATTTTTTTCATATTTAAAAATCTTATGATAATTTAAGCAAGCAATTTACTCTTTTTAAAAGACTATTAAACTTCAAAACTGTTAAAAATCTACAATAACACCTACACGAGGTAAGGCTCTACCTGTTGTACTTTCTATTTCTTCTAGTAAATATCTTGAACTATCATTAGGATCGGTCACTCTTCCATTTCCATCTTCAATAGGTAATAAAAATGGTTGCTGTTTAGAGCTACTAGCATATATATTTTGAACATCTAAATACAAGTTAATAGCCGCTTTTTTTAAGAACCATGTTTTATCTACACGTATATCTAATTGTGTATACGTATCTAATCTTTCTGTGTTTAGTTTGGTATAATCTAAAATTCCGCCGTTTTGCACATCATAATTATCTTTTAAAGAAGAAGCGTCTAAATCGTATGGCGTATAAGGTTTACCGCCAACTAATCGAAATTTCGTTCCTATTTCCCAGTTTCTATTTAATTTTTTACCTGCTGTAATTGTTAGTAAGTGCTTATTATCCCATGTTGAGGGAATATAGGCTCCTTGTGCATCTTTAAATTCACTTCTCACAAAAGTATACGACGCTATTCCGTACAATCCACTATACGATTTCTTTTGTGCCAATAACTCAAAACCATATGCTCTACCCTCAGAGGTTGAACTTACTGCTTCGTTTCCTATAATACCAAAATCAGCACCTAGGTTTGCCAGACTTATCTGGTTTCTTATTGAAAATGGATAGTTTTTATATCCTTTATAAAATCCTTCAAAAGTTATTTTTGAGCTTCTATCAGGCTTATAACTCAATCCACTTACAAAATGATCTGATTGTATATACTTCAATCCATTTTTGTTCTCAAATTCACCTACATTATTTTTATATCCTAATACTGTATACGATGGTAATTGATAGTAACGTCCAACTGAAGAACTCACCGTCCATTTTTCAAATAAATTATAACTTAACGACAATCGTGGTGAAAATTGGTTAAATGGGTTTTTCATTTCTGAATTGTAATCAATTCCGTCCATTCTAAAACCAAAAGAAACTCCTAACTTTTCATCTAAATATCTTTTTGATACTTGTCCGAAAACTCCATATTTCACAAAGTCTATGGCTGAATTAAAATCATAAATAATAACTCCATCTGAATTAGCGTTTTTTTGATAATTACTATTCGTATACCTCGCTGTTTCTAAATTAAAACCTAAGTTAAAATCAATTTTGTTAACAGTTTCAAAGCTATTTTCATATCGTAATTTATTTTCTATTTCTTTAGATGAATAATCTAACAATAAGTTTGCTGGTATTTCTTCATTTAAAAAGTACTTTACTGCCTTGTTTTTCCATTCATTTCTACTTAATACAACTAAGTGTGTCGAGTTTGGAGCAAAGTACTTATAACTGGCTCCTACCGTATAATTCCATTGACTGTTTACGGGAACAGAGTTTAAAATAACTTTATTTCTCTTTATCGTTTCTAAATCTGTTTCACCATCATTTACCTCTTTATTAATTTCAAAATCATCAATAGCACCCAAAGCAACTATTGATAATTCACTGTTTTTTGATAATTGCGATTTAACATTCACTTGAAAATCGCTGTATGTTGGTAAAAAAGGAAGTTTTATCAACTTAAATAAAAACTGTAAATACGATTGTCGAGCAGAAAACATAAAGGTTGTGTTCTTTCCTAATGGACCATCTAAGGTAATTCCTGCGTCCGAAGTTCCAATAGTTGCCCTTGTATTTAGTGAATTTGGGTTTCCTCTTTTTTGAGTAAACTCTATAACAGAACTTAAAGAGTTACCCCTATTAGCAGGAAAAGCACTTGAATAAAAATCTACCTTACGAATTAAATCTGCATTCATAATTCCAACTGGTCCACCAGTTGCTCCTTGTGTTTGGAAGTGGTTTATTACTGGAACTTCAATTCCATCTAAATAAAACTTATTTTCAGAAGTTGCTCCTCCTCTAATAATAATATCATTTCTAAATCCAGGATTAGAAGCTACTCCTGGAAAAGACTGAATAACCTTTAAGACATCTCTATTTCCTCCAGGGTTCTTTTCTATTTCTGCTATACCCAAACTTTGAAGCGATAAAGGGCTATCTACAGACTCTTTAAATAGTGGTGCTTGTATTTCAACTTCTTTTAACTGTGTTGCATCTTCAATTAACTCCAAGGTTATATATGGCGAATTATCTTTAGTAACTAAATACTCGTCAGAAATTAACGTTTTATAACCTACAAACGATGCTTGTATTTTATTATACCCTAAAGGAACATTACTCAATTCAAACTCTCCATTTTCATTTGAAACTGTCCCTATTTCTGTTCCGTGTACTAAAATATTTACAAAAGGAAGCACTTCTCTTGTTTTAGAATCAATAACCTTCCCTGAAATTCCTCCTTCATTTTGGGACATTCCAGTAAACGACTGAAGTAAAACTAAGAATATCAACACTTTTTTCATATCAAAATATTTAAGATTTAACAAAAACACACATTATGTTTAACAAAAAACAAAAAATATTAAACAACATAATTATACAAACAAAAAAACTCAATCGATATGATTGAGTTTTCGTGGGGAGAGCAGGATTCGAACCTGCGAAGTCGTAAGACAACGGAGTTACAGTCCGTCCCATTTGGCCGCTCTGGAATCTCCCCAAAGCTTTTTAAAAAAAGCTTCTCATTTATTAAGAGAAGCTTTATAGTGACCGGGCTGGGGCTCGAACCCAGGACCCTCTCCTTAAAAGGGAGATGCTCTACCAACTGAGCTACCCGGTCATTTTTTGCTTTTGCTATTCTGCGTTTGCGGGTGCAAATATAGAAGCTTTTATTGTTCCCACAAACATTTTTTAGAAGTTTTTTTGAAAATTTTTTAATGTTTTTTGTTACCTATTAATTAACAGAAAGTTACCTAAACATCATTTAAGTATGCTTTTCTTACTTTTTTAAATAAATTAGATGAATACACAAAATCTACCACTGCTTCATTATCTGTTTTGAAGATTTCTTTATGTGATCCTTCCCATGCTTTGACTCCATTTTTTAGAAAAACAATCTTATCTCCTATTTCCATCACCGAATTCATATCATGTGTATTTATTACTGTAGTAATTTTATACTCATCAGTAATTTCTTGAATTAGGTTATCTATAACAATAGACGTTTGCGGATCTAAACCTGAATTAGGTTCATCACAAAACAAATATTTAGGCTTCATTACAATTGCACGGGCAATTGCTACACGTTTTTGCATTCCTCCAGATAATTCAGCAGGAAACTTTTTATTTGAATTTTCTAAGTTTACACGGTTCAACACAAAATTCACCCTGTCTAGCATTTCACTTTCGGGTTGTTTGGTAAACATTTTTAAAGGAAACATTATATTCTCTTCTACTGTTTGAGAATCAAACAAGGCACTTCCTTGAAATACCATTCCTAATTCTTGACGAAATTGACGTTTATCTTCTATCGTCATATCAGTATTCGCAAGTCCATCATAAACAATGGTTCCTTGCTCTGGTGTGTGTAAGCCAATTAATGATTTTAAAAATACTGTTTTACCTGAACCACTCTGACCAATAATTAAACTTGTTTCTCCTGGTTTAAATGAAGTTGTTATCCCCTTTAAAATCTCAACACCATTAAATCCTTTGTGTAAATTGTTTACTTCTATCATTAGGTTAATAACATTTGAGTTAAGAAATAGTTCGCTATAACAATAAGCACTGTAGTCCAAACTACAGACTGTGTACTTGCTTTTCCAACTTCTAATGAACCTCCTTTTACATAATATCCATGATAGGAAGGCACTGTAGCAATTAAAAAAGCAAAAACCACTGTTTTTATCAACGCATAGGTTATAAGAAACGGATCAAAATCTAATTGAACTCCTGCTATATAATCTGCTCCAGAAAACAAACCCGATAATACCCCTGCCATCCATCCGCCAAAAATTCCTAAAAACATTCCTAGAATTATTAAAAACGGATAAAAGAAAACTGTAGCTATTATTTTAGGAAGCACTAAATAGTTTAATGAGTTAATTCCCATCACCTCAAGTGCATCAATTTGCTCTGTAACACGCATAGTTCCAATACTTGAAGTTATATACGAACCTACTTTACCTGCTAAAATAATAGAACAAAATGTAGGTGCAAACTCTAAAATTACTGATCGTTTTGCTGCAAAACCAATCAACGATTTTGGTATAAACGGACTTTCTAAATTCAATGCTGTTTGCAAGGCGATTACCCCTCCAATAAAAAACGATATAAAAGCTATAATTCCTATCGACTTATGCCCCAACTCATCTACTTCTCTAAATAAAGCTTCCCGAAATACTCTTGCTCTTTGTGGCTTTGAAAAAACCTGTTTTAGCATTGAAAAGTATTTACCTATATGCTCAATGTAATTCATTAAATGAAATATATTTTTTCTTTTTGCTAAAGTATTAAAAAACCATTAACTCATCGCCTTATTTATAAGTTTTAGCTTGCTTTTTATGTACCTTTGAGTTTTAATTTTCAAAAAACAAAATGAGAAAAATAGCTTTTTTAGCAGCTATAATATGTTTAACCAGCTGCTCTGTTAATAAAAAAACAAATACTCAAAAACCAAAACTAGTAGTTGGTGTTGTTGTTGACCAAATGCGTTACGATTACCTTACTCGTTTTGCTAATAGATATGGTAACGACGGTTTTAAACGTTTACTTAGAGAAGGATACTCTTTAGAAAACGCTCATTACAATTATATTCCTACTTACACTGCTGTAGGGCATACTTCTATTTACACAGGAACAACGCCTACTAATCATGGAATTATTAGCAACCATTGGTATGATAAATATTTAAAGAAAACTATTTATTGTGTTGATGATAATAACTACAACACTGTTGGTAATAACGGTGAAGGAGGTAAAAAGTCTCCTTACAGAATGTTAACTACTACAGTAACCGATCAGTTGAAACTAGCTCAAAACATGAATGGTAAAACTATTGGTATTGCCATAAAAGATCGTTCTGCTATTTTACCTGCAGGACACACAGCTAATGCTGCTTATTGGTTTGACGGTGGTGATAAAGGGCAATGGATCTCTTCTTCTTTTTATTTGAATGAATTACCAACTTGGGTACAAGAATTTAATGCTTCTGGAAAAGCTGACGAATATTTAAGCAAACCATGGGAAACTTTATATGATATTAGTACCTATACACAAAGTATTGATGATGATAATAACTTTGAAGTAACTTTCAAAGGGGAAGAAAAGCCAGTTTTTCCGCACGACATTCCAACGTTAAGAAAGAGTAATAATAATTATAGTATTATAAAAGGTATTCCAGCTGGTAACTCTATTACTACTGATTTTGCTAAAGCGGCTATTATTGGTGAAAACTTAGGAAAATCTGAGTACACCGACTTTTTAGCGGTTAGTTATTCTTCAACCGATTATGTTGGACATCAGTTTGGAGTTGCTTCTAAAGAAATTGAAGACACTTATTTACGTTTAGATCAAGATTTAGCAGAGTTATTTAAGTTTTTAGACACACAGGTTGGAAAAGACAACTATACACTATTCTTAACTGCTGATCATGCTGCTGTGCAAGTTCCTTCATACTTAGAGTCTTTAAAAATACCTGCTGGTTATGTAAAGCCTGTTGCTTTCAAAAACTTTTTAAATGAAATTACCTTAAAACATTTTAAATCTAATGAGATTATTGAAAATGTTTCAAACTTTCAAGTGTTCTTAAATAAAGATAAGATTAGAGAGTTAAACCTTAACTATGAAAATGTAGCACAAACTATAGCGGATGAAGCTATTAATCATAAAAAGATTTATAAATCGGTAACTGCTAGAACCATGCAAACTACTACGTTTACTAACGGAATTTTACATGTTTTACAAAATGGTTACAATCAAAAGTTTTCGGGTGATGTTATTTTAATTCCAAATCCGTCAACTATTGCTAGTAGTTCAAGAAAAGGTACTACACACGGTTCTGGATACTCGTACGACACTCACATTCCGATGATTTTCTATGGAAATGGAATTAAACAAGGTGTTTCTAAAAAGAAATACGAAATTGTAGATATTGCTCCAACGATTTCTAATTTATTACAGATAGAATTCCCTAACGGATGTTCTGGAAAGATTATTGAAGAAGTTCTTGAATAGGAAACTTAGAAGCGAGAAAAGAGAGACAAGAAAGCAGACTATAAAAAAAGCCATTTTGATGTTACCAAAATGGCTTTTTTTTAATTAATTCATTTCCCAAATTATTACACTTTTTAATTCGGATTGTTTAATATGATAAGTGCAGCAATTACTCCTGGAACCCATCCACAAAGTGTTAATAAAAACACTATTATAATTGATCCACAACCTTTACCTATCACTGCCAACGGTGGAAAAAATATTGCTAATAAAACTCTTAATAAACTCATAGTACTTTTTTAGTTAGTATACTTAAAAGACGAGTTAATTAGAATTTTGTTACACTTGTGTTAAAAACATATAAGTTTACTTAATCTAACTAATATATTCTGCTGATGCATGCAAACTGCTTTAAAAGGAAATTATTTGCTGTGATATAGGAATGTCAATATATTTGAGAATTATTTAAATTTAAATTCAAAAAAATTGACATTTTCGAAAAAGAATATTTTGTATCTATTAAGAGTATTTTGTAGGTACTACATTGCCCTTCAAATGTTTTCTTATGCATTTGCTAAAATCCTTAAAACACAATTTAATTTAGGTTTTTCATCAACCATTGATGAGAATGTAAACAGCTTTAATGGTTTAATGCTCACTTGGCATTATTATGGTTATTCTAGAACTTATGGATTAATCATTGCTGGCGTTCAAATAGCATCAGCTTTATTCTTATTATTTAGAAAAACTGAACGTATTGGAGTCATACTTTTTCTCAGTTTCATGGTTAATATCTTATTGATAAATTACTTTTATGAAATTGATGGCGCTAAACCTATGTCAATTAGATTGACAATCATGGGGTTATTCCTTTTGCTTTCAGATTGGAAAGCCTTGACAAACTACTTTTTAAAATCTACCTCAAAAGAGTCTCTTATTCCTGAATTAATACCTACTAAACTAAAAGTTTTTTATTGGGGTAAATTTCTAATCATTCCTTGTATGATACTATACGGGTATATACACATCAATAACCTCAAAGAAGAATACATGGTTAAAAACGAGCTTTTTGGAGTATGGGAGATTACCCCAAGAAATACTAAAACCAAAATTGACAAACTTTATATTGAATTTAACAATAGAGTAAAGGTTAGGGATACATCTGATAATTTCTATTATGGAAAAATAGAACTCGATGATAAAAACAAAAAATTAAAGCTAAAAGTAAAACATTACTCCGATAGAGCCTATAACTTTATTCAAGATAGTTTAAAAAAATTGACTATTAAAGAAGATAATCTTAAAGAAACTAAGAGTAATATTCGAGAGTATTATAACTTCAGAAAAAATACGCTACCCATAGAACTGTGTTTTAAATATGAGTTAAAAAATGATTCTTTGAATTTAATTGGAAAAAGAAGAAACACTTATTTAAATATTACTCATAAGTATAAAAATTAATACTTTATCAACATAAATAATAGCTGCTTAAAATTAAGCAGCTATTACACTACTAGTTTATATCCACCTAGCCTACACAAACCACTACATCAACTTTCCAAAGAAGACCGCATTTATCAATAGTTTATTCGTTCCAAACCAAAAACCTCTAAAATTGGTATTGTCTGTAAAAACGATTACCCTTCCACTACCTAAGCGTCCTGCTTTAAATGGAACGGTGTTTTTCAATTCCTTTAAATTCTCCTTTGAAATATAACCACTCAATAACGGATTCTTGGTGTACTGAATTGGATTATTAAAACTTTTTGCATCCGCTTGAATAAATTGCTTGGTGTTTCTAAACAGAGCTATCTTATCATTCTTATATCCAAAATTGATTGGGTGAGAACGATCAATCTTCGCTTCAAAAATTGCTCCTCCAATTACTTGCGCTCCCGATTGCAACGAACGATTTTCAAATGATACATTATTTACAGAATCTATTTTAGCTTTATTAAACTTTACATTAATAAACCCTCTGTTAGACAACCAATTTACTGTATTTCTATACCCGATTAGCACTCCTCCATTACGTACCCATACTTTTAGTTTCTCTACTAAATTCTTATCAATAGAGCGACTATTCGGAACAATAATCGTAGTATACTTATCAAGATTTACTCTCGAAGCATAATCGGTATCTAACTTTGTTAGTTTCATGTCGTAACGTTGATCTAATAAATGCCAAATTTCTCCTGCATCATAACTCGTTACTCCTTTTCCTACCAACATCGCTACTTTTTGCTTTTTTACAGCTTCAAAGTTTCTACTTCCTAAATCAATTCCTTCATTTAACCCTGTAGATACTCCTTTAATTGCAATATGATTTTCATTGGCTACTTTTTCTAAGAAATCGAACAACTCTTTTCCATTTAATTTTTGATTTTGAGCTGGAATAAAAATAGTTCCGTAATCATACGAATTACCATCGTTTACAAACTTTTTCATCGCTACCTTCGCTCGCAATCCTTTTTCTAAAATCGTATTTAACGCTTTAGGTGTGCTATACTCATTCCAAGAAAATAAGTAGCCTACACTACTTTTTTGTTGAATTGTTCCTTGTTTTGGTTGTAATTGAGTCACCTCAGCTCCTGCTTTCGATAATGATACATTATCCGCATAATCAACTCCAAACGCATAATTAAAGGTCCAAGCAGATACATCATAAAACAAACTATCTTTAAATGTAGTTCGTACATCAAACATTGCTTTTACCAACCTGTGATTTTTTTGGTTCATAGGTACTACGTAGCTATACCCTTTTTTGAAACGTTTTCCATTCGATGTAAAATCTTCTTTTAACTCGTGGAGTTTTATTTGATGACGTTGTAAAACCTCAGCTAAGTGATTTGTTTTCGTCGCATCTTTTTCATCACCAAATACTATCGCTTTGTTTGTTTCTGAGCTTCTTGAATTTTTATAAAAACCTTGTTGATACTGTAAGATTTTAGTTCGCATGTTTTTAGCAGCTTCTAGTGTTGACAATGCTGCTGTAAACTGATTTCGAATAGTAAATGGAAACGTTAAAACTCCGTTTTCACTTTCTTGTGCATGCCCACGAGAACTTCCTTGTTCAAACAAAATCCCGATTCCTCCATTAATATCTGGAAAAGTTGACCCTTTTCCGTAGTAAAAATCATCAAAACTTTCCTCTGAATAATAGGTTGAACCTATTTTATCGAATGCTTTTGCATGATAGGTTGCTATTTCTTTAGTTAACTCCTGATTCATTTTTGGAGTTAACGGATTTGTTCTACTCGGAATTCCTGGTTGGAAAAAAAAGGTAGAATTTGTTCCCATTTCATGGTGATCGGTTAAAATATTAGGTAACCACTTGTGAAAAGTTCTAATTCTAGCTCTACTCTCAGGTAATTGAACTGGTAACCAATCGCGATTCATATCAAACCAATAATGATTAGTTCTTCCCCCAGGCCAAACTTCGTGATATTCTCTATCATTCGGATCAGGATTAATATTATTTGCCTTATTTGTATTTGCCCAATATGCAAAACGTTGTAAACCATCTGGGTTCATTGCTGGATCAAAAAGTATTACTGAGTTATTTAATAATTCCTCTATTTTTTGCCCTTCTGCTGCTGCTAAATAATACGCTGCTGCCAAGGCTGCATTTGAACCACTTGCTTCATTTCCGTGAATTGAAAACCCTTGGTATACCACAATTGGACTATTAGAAACATCTATAAAAGCATCGTTTGTTGCTTTTATATGATTTTCTCGTATTTCTTCTAAATTTTGATGGTTTTTAGAGGAAGTAATTGTTAGCAATACTAAAGGTCTTCCTTCATAAGTTGTTCCTCTGTTTTCAAGCACTACTCTATCTGAAGCATTCGCAAGTGCTTTCATATATTCTACCAACTTATCATGTGTAACATGCCACTCTCCTACTTCATGTCCTAAAACTGATTTTGGAGTAGGAATGTTTTGGTTATAAGAAACATTTTTTGGTAAATAATAACTCAAATCGACAGTTTGAGCCGTTACTGTAGCACTGATAAATAGTAGTGATAGTAAAAATTTCTTCATTATTTTCTTGGTTTCATTTTACGATTCGTTATAAAATTAGGTAATTAATAGCACTAATAGACAAAATCCCGCATAAACCGCGGGATTTATTAGTTTTAAAATATTTAACTGTTAATTATCTGTTTCTTTCATCTTTAATAGAACAACCTATAGCCCTTGTATCTGTTTTTGTTGGTTTTTCCCCTTTTAACAAAGCATCTACAGCATTTTCAACAAAACGTTCTTTCACATTGCTTTCATCACGAGAACTATCGTCAATAGCGCCAATATATTCTACAATTAATTTATTATTTTCTTTATTTAAAATATATACATGTGGTGTTCTTGTTGCTCCATATTTAGGGTACACCTTCTGCCCTTCATCAAACAGATAAGGAAATGTAAATCCTTTTTCTTTGGCACGTACCTTCATTGCTTCAAAACTATCTCCTTTTGATACTTCTGGGTCATTCGGATTGATGGCTATGACAGGAAAGCCTTTCTTTTTATATTTTTTATCTAGAGCAATTAATCTATCTTCATTAGCTACAGAATACGGGCACATATTACATGTAAACACAACAATAAATCCTTTTGCGTCTTTATAATCTGCCAAAGAAACCATTTTATCATCTATATTTTTTAATGTAAAATCAGAAGCTTCATCTCCTACTTTATAACCTCTAGAGTTATCACTAGTAAATGCTGAAATAGATGCCACCACCAATAACATCAATATTATTTTAATTGTCTTCATAATTATTTAGTTTAAAAAGGTTTGTAATTCGTTTTGTAACTCTACATAGCTAAAAGTTCGTTCATAAAATTTTCTTTTTTGCTTATTGTAAATTAGGGTTGCTGGTATTGAACCTGACCAGCTTTCTGCAATATCTCTAATCCAAAACTGCTCATTTGAATCTTCAAAATGAAGTATTTTAGATTGTAGTTTTTTCTTTTTGATAAATGGTATCAAATTCGTTTCTATTTGCTTAGAAAAATCTAAACTTACCAAAACAACTTCAACATTTTTATCTTTATATTTCTTATGAAGTTTTTCAAAAGCAGGTAACTCTTTTACACAAGGCATACACCATGTAGCCCAAAAATTAACAACATACGTTTTATCATTGTTTTTATGTAAAAATGGTTTTAACTCTTCGTAATTTAACGTAGTAATTTTAACTTTTTTAAATGTGTCATTTACCTGAGCTTTGGCTGTTATTCCACTAAAAAAAGCGGTTATTATAAGTATGAGTAAGAATTTACTTCTATGCATTTTAAAACGATTTCTCTCAAAATTAACTGTTTATCGTATTAAAAAGATAGAATTAACTAAATCTTAACAAGAAAAAAGCTCGGAAAATATATTTCCGAGCTCTTTATTTTATCACTGTATTTTGTTGTACTAACAAAAAATTTCATTCAGTAATTTAGCTAAACGTAAACCTCCTTTTTGTAACTGTTCTCTCACTACAGGAAAGTATACATACGAATAACGGTAACGTAAGTTCTCTCCTACTTCAGCAGATTTGTATACTTCTTTAGTAATCTTATGTGTATCATGTAGCCAATCTACAACAGTTCCTTTTTGAATTACTTTGATTTGTTCTTTAGATAAATCTCTTGCATTATCAGCTAATTCAACATAACTCATGTCCCATTTATTAATTAAATCTTCATCCCAAACTCTGTGTAAATTAGAGCCTTTTCCATGCCACTGAACCTGAATTTTATTACCTCCTAAATCTTCTTTTTGCCCAACATGCATCGGTTGATGTAAATCACCTACCAAGTGTACTAGCATTTTTAAGTAAAAACGTTTGTCTTCAATTGAACTATTTTCATCCTTTAACACTTTTACACATTGCTCTATACCAGTAATCATATCTCCTTTCGGATTTTTTTCAGTATCTTCATAACGAGCGTCTAATGGCATATTTACATAATGCCAAGTATAAAACTTTCCATATTTCTTTCTATCAGACTTTATTTCATCTGCATAAGTAGATACAAATGCTAAGCTCTCACCTTGTAGTAATTTTTCAATTTTCTTTCTAGCTTTCTTAGTCAAATGTTTTTCTGCAATTTTTCCAGTAGCTCTGTGACCTGTTGGCCCCCAAACATCTTCGTTATTAGCTATTGATGAAATACTCACTGACAATGCAACTAGTACTATTAAAAATTTTGTTTTCATGAATGGTTTAAATTATAATCGGAAGCTAAATTATAAAATATAATCATCAAAAATTTGGATTTAACAAATTTTAATTTATATCTTTATGATATCATTTTAACATCAATTTAATTAAAACAAATATGAAGGCAGAAAAAATTATCAAACCAGCAAATGGGTACCTAATGTTTTTTATTGTACTTATTCTTTTTATTGGCGGAATTGCTTTAACCGTTAAAACCGAAAATCCAATATTTATATTAATGTCTGTAATAGCATTTATTTTAGCATTGGGCTTTATTTTAGTAAACCCTAACTCTTCAAAAGTTTTGTTATTCTTTGGAAAATATGTAGGTACTGTAAAACAAAACGGTTTATACTGGGCTAATCCTCTATACAAAAAGAAAACTGTTTCGTTAAGAGCTAGTAATTTTGATAGTGAGCGTTTAAAGGTCAATGATAAACTAGGAAACCCGGTGATGATAAGTACTATTTTAGTTTGGAGAGTTACCGAAACCTATAAGGCTGCTTTTGATGTTGATAATTATGAGAATTTTGTTCGTGTACAAACAGATGCTGCTGTACGAAAACTAGCTAGTATGTATCCATACGACAATTTCGCTGATGAGGGACACGAAGAAGACATTACACTACGCTCTAGTGTAAATGAAGTAAGTGAAGCTTTAGAAAAAGAGTTAGAAGAACGATTAGCCATTGCAGGTATTGAAGTTTTAGAAGCACGAATTGGTTATTTAGCCTATGCACAAGAAATTGCAAGCGCTATGTTAAAGCGTCAACAAGCTACAGCCATCGTTGCGGCACGTCATAAAATTGTACAAGGTGCTGTTGATATGGTGGACATGGCTTTAGAAGAACTAAACAAAAAAGAAATTGTGGAGTTAGACGAAGAACGTAAAGCTGCGATGGTTAGTAACTTATTAGTTATTTTATGTGGAGATAAAGAAGCTTCTCCTGTGGTAAATGCTGGAACTTTAAACCATTAAGTTATCAACACAAAATCAATTAACGTGACACAAATTATAACCACCATTATAGTATATATCTTAATTTTTATGAGCTCTTTACTATAAACTAAAAGAATTTTGAAATTGTATTTTTGTAACCATTTTTGCGTTTCAAAAAACACTATTATAAAACACAACATGGCAAAAAAGAAAGCTTTTGCACTCCGTATTAATGAAGAAATGTTAAAAGCCATTGAAAAATGGGCTTCCGATGAGTTTCGATCTACTAATGGGCAGATTGAATGGATGCTTATGCAAGCACTTAAAGAAGCCAAAAGAGAACCTAAAAAGAAAGAAGAAGAATAACAAATCTTAAGAACTTGTTAAAAAAAACGTCCAATTTTATTGGACGTTTTCTATTTTGTACATTGTACAAACTTAAATTACAAGCAACTAACTCTTATGAAAAACCTTTTTTATCTACTATTTATAACCTTCTCTTGCGCTACTTTTTCTCAAGAATTCTCAATGGATTTAGTCAAAAACATGAAACCAAGAAACATTGGTCCCGGTGGAATGAGTGGACGTGTCACAGCCATTGATGTTGTTGAATCCAATCCTGATATTATGTTTGTTGGTACAGCTTCTGGAGGTATTTGGAAATCTACTTCAGGAGGTATTAAATGGGAACCTATTTTTGATAAAGAAGTAACTGCTTCTATTGGTGCTTTAGCCATACAACAATCCAATCCTAGTGTAATTTGGGCGGGAACAGGTGAAGGAAATCCTCGTAATAGTTTAAATGGTGGTTACGGAATTTTCAAATCTCTTGATGGTGGTAAGTCATGGAAGTCCATGGGATTAGAAAAAACACGTCACATACACCGTGTAGTGATACATCCAGACAATCCAGACATTGTTTACGTTGGTGCTATTGGATCACCTTGGGGTGAACATAAAGAACGTGGTGTGTATAAAACTACCAACGGCGGTAAAACTTGGAAACAAATTTTATTCAATAATAATAAAACCGGTGCTGCTGATTTAATTATGGATCCATCCAATCCTAATAAACTAATAGCCGCTATGTGGGAACACAAACGCGATCCTTGGTTTTTTAAATCAGGAGGTAAAGGAAGTGGTTTATACATTACCCATGATGGTGGAGAAAACTGGAAAAAAATTACCGAAAAAGAAGGTTTTCCAAAAGGAGAATTGGGGAGAATTGGAGTAGCAATCTCTCCTTCCAACCCTAACACTATTTATGCTTTGGTAGAAGCAAAAAAGAATGCCTTATACAAAAGTGAAGATGGTGGTTTTTCTTGGAAAAAAATTAATGATAAAAAAGGCATTGGAAATCGCCCTTTTTATTATTCAGAAATTTATGTAGATCCTCAAAACGAACACAAATTATACACTGTTTTCACCTATGTAAATGTTTCTATTGATGGAGGAAAGAACTTTAAGCAACTCATGCCTGCTTATGGTGTTGATAATGGTATTCACCCAGACCATCACGCTTGGTGGATTCATCCTAAAAATGGAAAATTCATGATTGATGGAAACGATGGTGGAATGAATGTTACCAAAGATGGAGGTAAAACTTGGCGTTTTATTGGGAATTTGCCTGTTGCACAATTTTATCATATTAATGTAGATAATGAGTTTCCTTACAATGTGTATGGCGGTATGCAAGATAATGGCTCTTGGCGCGGACCTGCTTATGTATGGAAAGACCAAGGAATACGAAATTCATATTGGCAAGAAATTAGTTTTGGTGACGGTTTTGATGTTGTTCCAGACAAAGACGACTCGCGTTATGGCTGGTCTATGAGTCAACAAGGTTATGTATCTCGTTACGATTACAAAACAGGTAATAACTATACTGTTCGCCCAACACACCCTGATGCTACTATAAAACTACGTTTTAATTGGAATGCAGCTATTAATATTGACCCGTTTGATAACAGCACTTTATATTTTGGAAGCCAATTTGTACACAAATCAACCGATAAAGGTTTAACGTGGAAAGTAATTTCTCCAGACTTAACTACAAATGATAAAAGCAAACTCAAGCAATCAGAAAGTGGTGGGTTAACCATGGACGCTACCGGAGCAGAAAATCACTGTACTATCTTAGTAATTGAACCTTCTCCCCTAGAAAAAGATATGTTATGGGTTGCTACGGATGATGGACAAGTACATATTACTAAAAATGGAGGTACAACTTGGACAAATGTTGCCAAAAACCTGAAAGGTTTACCTGAAAATAGTTGGGTTACTCAAATAAAAGCATCTAACAAAAATAAAGGAGAAGCTTTACTAGTTGCCAACGATTATCGTCGTTTTAACTATAAACCTTATGCTTACAGAACAAAAGATTACGGAGCAACATGGGAACGTATTGTTGATGAAAGCGATGTAAAAAGCTTTACACAATGTATTATTGAAGACCCAATTGAGCCAAATTTACTATTCTTAGGAACTGATGACGGTTTATATATTTCTATCAACGCAGGAAAAAAATGGACTAAGTGGACGGAAGGCTTCCCTACTGTTCCTGTAAAAGATTTAGTAATTCACCCAAGAGAACACGATTTAGTTATTGGTACTTTTGGTAGAGCTGCTTGGGTGTTAGATGACATTCGTCCTTTAAGAGCAATAGCTGAAGACAAAAACATTCTTTCCAAAAATATTGAATTATTCACTCCGCCAACAGCCTATCAAGCTGCCTATCAGCAACCCACTGGTAGCCGATTTGGTGCTGACGCTATGTTTAATGGAACTAACAGAGGTCGTGGTGCTTTGGTTCAATTTTATGTGAATAAACCAAAATCAACAAAAAAAACTGAAGTAAAAGGCAAAAATTCTATTAAAAAAGAAGACGAGAATACCATAAAATGGGATTCTATCAAATTTGAGGTGTTTGATGGTAATAGACTTATTAGAACCCTTAAAAGAAAAACCCCTAAAGAAAACGGCATCCATAAAGGTGTTTGGTTTATGAGTGAAAAAGGTATTGCCAGACCTTCTAGAACTATCAGGAAACAAAAAAGAGAACCTAGAGGTGTTCGAGTAAAACCTGGAACCTACAGCATAAAAGCTACGTTTGGTAATCAAACATCAGAACAAAATATTACTGTAAAGTTTGACCCAAGACTGCATATTTCTCAGAATGCAATAAATCAAAAATATGCAGCAGCCAAAGATCTAGAAGCTCAGCAAAAAATTATAGCTGATGCAGTAAAACAGTTAGTTGAGAGTAAAAATATTGCAAATAGTTTCAACCAAAAACTATCTAAAAAAGATAAAAAGCTATATAAAGAATCAATTAAAGATTCTAAAGATATTATTAAGAAAATAGATACACTTTTAGCTATTTATTTAGGAAAGGTAGATAAAAGACAAGGGATTACACGAAATCCAGAAGTAAATATTATTCAACGTTTAGGAACTGCTAGTAGATATGTGAATAGTAGATTTGGCGAACAAACTTCTACAGAAAAACAGTTAATTATTCAATTTAAAGAAGCATTAAAACCTGCTTTAGAAAAAACCAATGCTTTCTTTAATAAAGATTGGAAAGAATATAAGGCAGAAGTTGAGAAAATAGATTTATCTCCTTTTAAAGAAACCAAGCAGTTTAGCTTAGAATAAAAAGTCTATCAAAAAAACGAAATTAATAACCCAAACACACACTTATGAAAAAACATTTCTTATTACTTGCCATTGCCGTTTCGGTAATTGCTTGTAAAACGGATAAAAAAGAATCTGTTAAAACCAGTACAGCTCCCAAAAAATATTCTATTGAGCAAATGATGGATAACGAAAACGTTTTTGGTGGAAGCTTTTCTCCTGATAACTCTAAATTACTAGTAACTAGTAATCGTTCGGGAATTTATAACATGTACACCGTTTCAACATCTGGAGGAGAATTTGAACCTATTACAAAATCAGATAGTTCTTCCGTTTTTGCAACATCTTATTTCCCAAAGGATGAAAGAATGTTATTTAGAATGGATAACAATGGAGATGAAATTTATCATATCTTTTTAAGAGAACTTAACGGTGATATTAAAGATTTAACACCAACTAAAGGTGCCAGAGCAGGCTTTTTTGGTTGGACTAAAGATGAAAAGAGTTTCTTTTTCACTTCAAACGAAAGAGACAATCGTTTTATGGATCTCTATGAGATGGATGTGGAAACGTTTACTCCAAAAATGATTTATGAAAATAAAGAAGGTTATAACGTAGCAGCAATATCAAACAATAAAAACATACTAGCCCTAAGCAAAACGGTTAATACTAACGATAGTGATTTATTTTTGTTTGATAGAACCACCAAAGTAATCACCAAAATCAATCTAACATTGAGCGGTAATTCTGCTGCTGATTTTTCTATCGATGATACAGAGTTCTACTATACAACAGATGCTGAAGGTGAATTCGCTACCTTAATGAAATATACAATTAGCACTAACCAAACAGAAAAAGTATTAGCCAAAGATTGGGATATTTCCGGAAGCTACTTTACAAACAATGGTACCTATAGAGTAACATATATTAATGAAGATGCTAAAAACGTCATTGAAGTTTATGATGTCAAAGCTGGTAAAAATATTGAGCTTCCTAATGTTGATGGAAAAAGTATTACTAGCGTTGGTTTTTCTAGAGACGAAAGTATGATGCGTTTTTATGCTGGTGGTTCTAATACTCCTTCAAACTTATATGTGTATGACTTAAAAACAAAAAAACAAACGCAGCTAACCGATGTGTTAAATAAAGAAATTAATCCTGCTGATTTAGTAAAAGCGAAAGTAATTCGTTACCCTTCTTTTGATGGAGTAACTATTCCTGCAATTTACTATGTACCTCATCAAGCTTCAGAAGATACTAAAGTTCCTGCTTTAGTTTGGGTTCATGGAGGTCCTGGAGGACAATCACGTCAAAATTTCAGTTCTAGAATTCAATATTTAGTAAACCATGGCTATGCTGTTTTAGCGGTTAACAATCGAGGTAGTAGCGGATACGGTAAAACCTTTTTTACTATGGATGATTTAAACCATGGAGAAAAAGATTTGCAAGATTGTGTAGAAGGGAAAAATTGGTTAGCAAAACAACCAGAAATTGATGCTGAAAAAATAGGTATTATTGGAGGATCTTACGGTGGTTATATGACCATGGCTGCTTTAACATACACTCCAGAAGAATTTGCTGTTGGTGTAAACATTTACGGAGTTACAAACTGGATGCGCACCTTAAAAAGTATTCCATCTTGGTGGGAATCTTTTAGAGAAGCTTTATATAAAGAACTAGGAGATCCACACTCTGCAGACTCAATAAGGTTGAAAAGAATTTCTCCTTTATTCCATACAGACAAAGTAACCAAGCCATTAATGGTATTACAAGGAGCTAAAGACCCAAGAGTTTTACAGGTAGAATCTGATGAAATTGTAGCTGGTGTTAAGAAAAATGGAGTTCCTGTAGAATATGTGCTGTTTGATGATGAAGGGCATGGTTTTGTTAAAAAGGAAAATCAAATAGAAGCTAATAGTAGAATCTTACAATTTTTAGACACCTACTTAAAGAAAGAAGAACCTATAAAAAACGACCAATTATAAATAAACTCGAAGAACTTTAACAATATAACTTTTCATAAAAATTATTGAGTTTATATTTTTGTCAATACAACATAAAATCTCCCGTATATTTATTTATGTGGGAGATTTTTAATATGACAAAGAACTACAACACTATTATTATGCGAAAATTATTCTTATTAATTGTCTCTTTACTTTCATTAAACAGTTTTTCACAAAATCAACCTGATCCAACCAAAGAATTAGGGGTTTGGTACATGTATAACGGATCACACCAAATTTCAGATAAATTTGGTTTAAAATCTATGGCACATTTTCGCTTTTTTGAAGTTGGAGATGACATGCAGCAATTTATCGGGCGTTTGGGAGCTAATTATAAGTTCAATAAAAATATCAACGCTACTATAGGGTATGCTTTCTTAAACACTGATGAAACTTTTAATGTTAATGCAGGCGATTTTAACGAACATCGTATTTATGAAGACCTAAATGTAAATCATAAAATAGCTAGTTTAAACCTAGCACATCGTTTTAGAGGTGAACAACGTTTTTTTAAATCAACTACCAGTAATTTCTTTCGATATCAACTTGCATTGGGACATCCTATCAATGAAAAATGGTCTACATACCTATACAATGAAACCTTTTTAGATTTTGAGGGAGAAGCTTATAATCAAAACTGGTTTGGAGCTGGTTTTAAATATAAAGTATCTGACGTAGTTAAGCTTCAAGCAGGATATCAACTAATACATGTAAACGAGGTTGGTAACTTTAATAGAGTTCAATTAGGAGTTGCAATAAGTACAGATCATAGAAAATAGAACTAACTAATATTTCATACTTTAGCGACAAATTATTTTTAAATGGAAGCACCTCTTTTTACAAACGATGCAATCGTATTTGGTATTTTAATGATTTCGTTAGGTTTTGTATTTTATACAGAATCAAAAACCTCAGGATTTTGGCCTAAGTTTTATAAAATAGTCCCAGGTTTATTCATGGCTTATTTTATCCCTGCAATATTTACTACTTTAGGAGTTATTTCTCCAGAATGGGAAACTACCAGTGCTGCTGGCGAAGTCGTAAAAAACAAATCACAACTATACTATGTTTCTAGTAGGTTTTTATTACCTGCTGCCTTAGTTTTAATGACATTAAGTATTGACTTAAAAGCTATTTTCAACTTGGGCTCAAAAGCATTAATCATGTTTTTTACAGGAACTGTTGGTATTGTTATTGGAGGACCAATTGCCATTTTATTAATTTCTGCTGTTTCACCAGAAACAGTAGGAGGAGCTGGATTTGATGCTGTTTGGAGAGGACTTTCTACCTTAGCTGGTAGTTGGATTGGTGGTGGAGCTAACCAAACTGCTATGCTAGAAATTTATCAATACAATCCAGCTAAATATGGAGGAATGGTGTTTGTTGATATCGTAGTAGCTAATATTTGGATGGCTATCATTTTAATTGGAATTGGTAAAAAAGACAAAATAGATAAATGGTTAAAAGCTGATACTTCAGCTATTGAAGATTTAAAACAAAGAGTTTCTAACTTTACACAAAGTGTAAAAAGAACTCCTACTTTAACCGACTTTATAATTATGCTTGCCATTGCTTTTGGTACTGTTGGTTTTGGTCATTTTGCAGGAGCGTATTTAAGTGACGTTTTTGCTTCGTTAACAGCAACTATGGAATCTCAAACTACAAAAAACATTTTCTCTTTCTTAGGATCAAACTTTTTCTGGTTAATTAGTATATCAACAATTGTTGCTGTTGTTTTATCTTTTACGAAAGCTAAAAATTATGAAGGCGCTGGAGCTAGTAAATTAGGAAGTATTTTTATTTACGTACTAGTAGCAACTATTGGTATGAAAATGGACTTAACGCTAATTTTTGATAATTTCAATTTAATTTTTATTGGTTTGGTATGGATGGCAATTCATGCTGGATTATTAATCTTAGTAGCTAAATTAATTCGCGCTCCATATTTCTTCTTAGCAGTAGGAAGTCAGGCAAATGTTGGTGGAGCTGCTTCTGCTCCAATTGTAGCACAAGCTTTTCACCCTTCTTTAGCAACTGTAGGTGTTTTATTAGCTGTTTTCGGGTACGCTATCGGTACCGTAGGCGCAATCCTATGTACAATTTTAATGGAAATAGCCTCAAAAGTTTAGGAGAAATCTGCATATTTGCAACAGACAAATTTTGAATTCAATGAAGAAAATTATTGCTCTTTTCGCAATTGCACTTGTTGCTTTTGCTTGTTCCTCTAAAAAAGAAGGAAACATGGTTGTTAAAGGTCAGATTAAAGGATTAAAAAAAGGTACTTTATATCTTCAAAAGATGAAGGACACATTATTGGTATCTGTTGATTCTATGGCGTTGTTAGGTGATGATAAATTTATATTAACAGATAATGTTGAGTCTCCTGTAATGTATTACTTAACTTTTGATGGTAATACAACAGATAAACACATTATGTTTTTTGGGGAAGAAGGTGAAATTACCATCAACGATAAAATTGAAGAGTTTGGTTTTAAACCTGAAATTAAAGGTTCTAAAAATCAAGAAGTAATGAATGAGTATCGTAAAATAAACCAACGTTTTATGGAGCAACGTCTAGATTTTGTAAAAAAAGAAGTAGAAGCTCGTCAAGCTCAAGATGAGGTACAATTAGAACAAGTAGAAGCAGATTATAAGAAAATGGTACGTCGTCGTTTCTTATTCTCTACAAACTTTGCTATTGCAAACGCTGATAGTGAAGCTGCACCATACATTGCATTATCTGAACTATATGATGCTAACATTCAGCTTTTAGATACTATTAATAATAGTTTAACTGATAAAGTTAAAAATTCTGAATACGGTAAACGTTTACAAAAGTTTGTAGATGATATAAAAACTAAAGAAGGAAAGTAAATATTCTTTTCTTTAAAAGAAGTAAAAAAGCTCATTCAGTTTGAATGAGCTTTTTTACTTTTATATTCTAAATTTTAAAAGACAATACTGGTAACTTACTGTGATTGGCAATATCTTCTGAAATACTACCTTCAAAAAAGTGTGCTATTCCCTTTCTACCATGCGTAGCTACTACTAAAACATCTGAGTTTATTTTGTCTGCATAATAGAACACTCCCTTTTCTACAGAATAATCAGAAATTATTTTTACTTTATGAATGTTTTCATCATAACTTTCATTTGTTTGATTAAAAAAATGCTTCATTCTTTCTTCTAACTCTTCGGTGCTTTTAAACTTAGACGTTGGTGTACTTACATATACCAGCTCCATATCTGCATTAAACTTCTTAAGAAACTCTTTCGCTTCCATATATGGTTGTACATCGTCATCAGAAAAATCACAAGCAAACAGTATCTTTTCTATCTGTTTTACTATCGGTTCCTCTTTTATTACTAATACAGGTACATGCGCATAACGGATTACCTTTTCTGTATTAGAACCAATAAACATTTCTTTTAAACCACTAGCTCCTTTAGATCCCATAACAATCAAATCTGCTCCTTCATTTCTTGCCAACTGGTCTATTTCGCTAAAGATTTTAAAATGCTTTATAATTGGAGTTACTTTTATACCCGATAAATACTCTTTCTCTAAAAATTCTGCTAACTTTTTCTCAGACATTTGTAAATAAAACAACATTTCTTGTTGTAAATAACTTTCTGATCTACTTAAAACAGCATTAGATAACTCAAGCATATGTACTACCAACACCTCAGCGTCTGACTTTTTTGCTAAAAAAGCTGCTGTTTGTAAAGCATTTTCAGAATATTTAGAAAAATCAACTGGGACTATAATTTTTTTCATGATTAATTACTTTTAGGTTCTACGTCTTCTATAAAGTTACCTAAATTTTGTCAGTAAAGCTATGATTTTTGTCACTTTATAAACCACTATATATTCTATACATTTGCTTTCTTAAATTTTACATTTGTTATGGATAAAAACTCTTCTAAATTTGTAGGCGTTGTTGTACGTGCCTTTATTTCTTTAATGGTCGTTTCTATTTTAGGTATTTTATTAAAGTTTTTTATTACCATACCCAATCGTATTTTTTTTAATAGATCTATAGCATATACCAGTACACATTATTCATATAAACCAGGACAAAATGGATGGACTTTTGATTTTTTTGTATTAAACAATGATGGTTTATATGTAGCCTTACCCTTACTTCTAGTGATTTTTATTGCTTTAGTTTTTTACTTTGGAGTATTTTCTGCTATTGCAACATTTTTAAATTTTAAAGCACAAAACACGCAATTAGCCAAAAGAGATTTTATTTTAACACTACTTGTTGTTAGCTTCTACTTTATGCCCAAATACATAAATATTGATTCTTTTTTAAACATCAATGAAAGAGGTGATTATGTACTTAAAGAGCGCATATATAATCCTAATAATGAAATTTGGGAAATAGGTGTTCAAAAAATAAGAGGTAACTATATTAAAGAACATAAAACCGTAAGCAATGACTCTTCATTTTTAGTTGTAAGAAAATTTAACACTAAAAAAATAGATACAGTTTTATTTGAAAAATTAGTTATTCCAGGCAATAATGTTTACGTTTTTAGTGCAAAAGATACCTTATGGTTATTTGAAACTTCTAATAATTATATAAAAGCTTTTAACATGGTTAACAGCAACATGGTTATAAAAAACAAAGAAGACTTAAACCGTATGATGCCCAAAAAACATCAAAAAAGTGGTATTGCCGAATTAAGTTATTCTCCTGCTCAAAAAAATAGTGTCTATGTAAAAACTAATTACGGTGAGGTGTTATACTTGCATACAGATGATAATTTAATTACTGATAGATACAAATACACTAACAGCACATACTATCTAAGACGCATAAACGAACATAGATATAAATTATATGCAAAAAAGAAACAGCTAGCTACTACCTTACAAGAAACTATCTTTTTAAATGCTGAAATTATTTCTTATAGAAATAATGTTGTTGTTATTAGACACAAAGTCAACATAAAAAAAGAAACTCCTTATATCATTTCAGCATATGATACTATAACAGGAAATAAACTATGGGATTTTAATGAAGAAAACAATCCTTTTTTAAATAATGCTTATGGTAAAGTTACTGTGAATGCAACTTTTTTACCAAACAAAACAATTCTTAGTTTTTATGATGTTATTACATTAAAAGGAAATGTAATAATAGACAATCAAGGAAACTATATAAAACAGGAAATTAACATAACCAACTATTAAACAAGTTTTTTACACTTTTCAAAATTATGATTAATGGCAACCTTCAACTGAATTATGAAGATCAGATACAGGAAGTGGAGAAACATAAGGTATTCCTAACCCTAGTCCTCTAAGAATAAACAATACTCCAATAATAATTACAACATAAGGTATTGCTTGTTGAATTCTTTTTCGCACCAAACCATTTGCAAAATTCCCTACATAAACCACTGCCGTCATTAATGGTATTGTTCCTAATCCGAAGAGAAACATATATAGGCTTCCTGATAACATATTAGTTGTACTCAACGCTCCAAAAACTGCCATATAAACTAATCCACAAGGCAAAAATCCATTTAGAAAACCGATGGTAAAAAAAGTATCATTTCCTTTTTTCTTTAATTCTTTCCCTAAAGAAGACTTTACTTTCATTACCAATTTATTTATTGGATTTGAAAAGTTATATTTCTGAAAAGTTTTAGGTATTAAAACTGCAAAAATCATTAATACACCAACAATAATTGATAGTTGTTGCTGAAACCCAAAAAAATAAAACCCTTTACCTAGTAAACCAAATAAAAAGCCTATTAAACTATAAGTAAATAAGCGTCCTAAATGATAACTAGTTATTTGAAAAAACTGTTTTACTTTATTCGTTCTGTCTACAGGTAACATAAAGGCTATAGGACCACACATGCCTATACAGTGAAAACTACCTAATAAACCAAATATGATTGCTGAAAGAAACATTAAAACACTAACTCTTTCTGAAATAAATAATCTTTATTTTTGTAGTTCCAGGAAACTGTTATGTTCCAACGACCACCCAACAAACGTTTCTCAGGCACGAGCAAATATGTTTCGGAGATCGAAATAGGTATTTCGAAATCCAATTGTTTATCAGATGGTCTGTATAGGAACACTTTTCCTTTTATATCTTTAGGGTTAAAGTCCGTTGGAAAATGGACTTTAATTCCTTCAGTTACTTTTTCTATTTTAATATTCTTTTTTAATGCTTTCGCATTTTTAGTAGCATCTAATTTGTTCTGAAATTCTAATTCTTGTTGGTAGTATTTTTCAGTTACTAAATCGTGATTAAAGTTTTTACCTGTACTCATCGTAATTACGAAATACATAATAAAGCCTATAAATCCTATTATTGCTATTACTATACCCGTGCCCCAGTTTAGTTTCATTTTAATTTGTTTTTAGTCTTTGGTTCTTAATCTTTATTCATACTTACTCCTAAAAGCTAATGAACTTTAGACTGATTTATCTATAACTTCTTGGTCCTAAAAAGTTGGTTGTAGTAGTTTCAATAAGTTTATCTCCACTATACACTCCTATTTTTAGTTTTTCTTTTTCATTTTTCATTTCAGACTGATGTAACTCTATAAATAAGGTTCCTTCTGCTAATCCTTGTTTAGGTACTTCAAAATCTTGATGTGTTACTGTTTCTATTTTTCCTTTATGAGATAACAATTTATAACTCACATTATCTATTTGTTTTGTTGTTTTATTTACTACTTTAAAAGTGTAAATATTACTAATAACTCCGTTTTCTTTGTGTTGATACAACTGACCTGGCAATCGTAAAATTGTTGCTTCTACATCGTTCCTCAAAAACAGCATCCCTATTAAGATTCCTATTAAAATAAACAAAACTGCTGAGTACCCTTTCATTCTTGCAGTGAATTTAAAAGGTGCTTTCTTTACAATATTTTCTTCACTTGCATAACGAATAAGTCCTTTTGGCAATCCTACCTTTTCCATCATATGGTCACATTCATCAATACAAGCTGTACAGTTTACACATTCTAATTGCGTACCGTTTCGAATATCTATTCCTGTAGGACATACATGCACACATTGAAAACAATCTATACAATCTCCTTTTCCAGACGCTGCTCTATCTTCTTTTTTATTAAACTTTCCTCTCCCTGCTTTTCCTTCTCCTCTTACATGATCGTAAGCCACATTAATAGTTTTATTATCTAACAGCACTCCTTGCAGTCTACCATAAGGGCAAGCTATAATGCAAACTTGCTCTCTAAACCATGCAAAAATAAAATAGAAAACTCCTGTAAAAATTAGCAATGATATTAAAGTACTAATATGGTCTAATGGGTTACCTGTTATGTAACTTATTAATTTATCACTTCCTATTAAATATGCTAAGAAAACGTTTGCTATAATAAAAGAGATGATAAAAAAGACTATCCATTTTAAGACTCTTTTTCTTATTTTTTCTGCATTCCAAGCTTGTTTTGCTAAACGAATTTGTTTTCCTCTATCTCCCTCTATTAAATATTCAATTTTCCTAAAAACCATTTCTAAGAAAATAGTTTGCGGACAAATCCAACCGCAAAAAATTCGACCAAAAACAACAGTAAATAGAATGATAAACACCACTCCTATTATCATTGAAATCACCATTAAATGAAAGTCTTGTGGCCAAAAAGGAAATCCGAAAATGTTAAATTTACGTTCTAAAACATTAAATAGTAAAAACTGATTTCCGTTAATTTTAATAAACGGTGCTAGTAATAAAAACGCTAATAAAAAATAGCTTATATAGCTTCGATACTTATAAAACTTTCCGCTTGGTTTTTTTGGAAACACCCAAGCCCTTTTTCCTTCATCATTTATAGTACCAATACTATCTCTGAATTGTTCGTTTTTGGGTGTTTCCATAATCAACTATTAAAAACTAATTTGTAACTTCTATTTTTATTGAATACTATCTTTTACTTGCTCTTCTATTGGTTCTGCAACAGTTGATGCTTGACCTTCTTCTTTATATAACTCTCCTTGAGGTTCTTTTGGTTTTGCTGGAGTAGTTCCTTGTAAAGAAATTATATAACTCGCAACCTTTTGAATGTCTTTAGGTTTTAATGTTTTGTTCCAAGCAACCATACCTTTACCGTCTCTACCTCCATTAGCAACTGTATTAAAAATATTCTTCATTCCTCCTCCTAAAATCCAATACTCATCTGTCAGGTTAGGTCCTATACCTCCTCCTCCATCAGCCATATGACATGCTGCACAGTTTAAATTAAATACAGCTTTACCTCTACTTAAATCGGCATCAGAAGTTAATACTGTAGCAGTTTCAGCATCAATAATAGCTTCCTTTGAGTTTGATTTAAATGCTGCTAATTCTCTTTTAGCTTCTGCTACTGCTTGAGCATACTCCATTTCTTGGTTATCTGCTCCTAATACATGATATCTTACTAAATATACTGCTGCAAAAATGATTGTTGCATAGAACATATATAGCCACCATGGTGGTAAGTTATTGTCTAACTCTTTAATTCCATCATAATTATGATCAAGAATAATTTCATCTTCTTGCTCAATTGCTTTAGCCTCTGTCCATTTACTAATAAGTTTCTTAGCCCAAGCCCATTTATCAACTTCTTCTGGTTTAATTCCATCTTTTTCCATTTGAAGTTGTTCTGCTCTTTGCTGAGCCACAATATTTAAAACTTCTTTTAAAACTACAACAGTTATAAGCCCTACAATCGCTATCCAAACTAATGGGTGTTCATATAGACTAAATGGATTTTGATATGATTTAATTGCAGTAGCAATAGCAAAAAAGGTTACTGCAACAAAAATGATATATACTATAGACTGAAAATATTTTTTCATCTTTTTAAATTTTACTAATTATCTAAAGGCAATTCACTTACCCTACTTATATATTCTTTCTTGGCTGTAAATACCCACCAAAACAACACTACAAAAAATGTAAAGAATATGGTTAGTGAAATAATTGGGTATATTTCAATACCTGCAATAGTTTCCATATGATTTTTTACAAACTTTAACATAATTTCTAGTTTTTAGCGCTTAATTGGTCTTGAACATCTTTAATCTTAATATCGGTACCTAATCGTTGTAAATAAGCGATTAAGGCTACGATTTCCCTATCTTTCATTTCTATGAAAGTTTGTCCATTTTCTTGAGCATACTTTTTATCTGCTTCATAGTTTGTTGCAAAATCTGGATCAGCATATAAGTTCTCTTGAATTTTAGCTCCTTGCTCTTCCATGCTTGTTTGCGCATTTGCAATATCTTCTTCCGTATAAGGAACTCCTAAGCTAACCATTGCTTTCATTTTGCTTTCGGTATCACTCTTATCTAACTTATTTCTTACTAACCATTGGTATGCTGGCATAATAGATCCTGGAGATGTACTTTGTGGATCATACATATGATTTAAATGCCAACTATCGTTATACTTTCCTCCAACTCTTAATAAATCTGGACCTGTACGTTTAGAACCCCATAAAAACGGATGGTCGTATACAAACTCTCCTGCTTTTGCAAATTCTCCATAACGTTCTACTTCCGATCTAAATGGACGTACCATTTGTGAGTGACATCCCACACATCCTTCACGTATATAAATATCTCTACCTTCTAATTCTAGAGGAGTATAAGGTTGTACGCTTGTTATTGTTGGAATATTAGATTTTACTAATAATGTTGGAATAATTTGAACAACTCCTCCTATTAAAATCGCCACTGTAGCATATATAGTTAATTTTACAGGCCTTCTTTCTAACCAAGTATGCCAACCTTCTTTAGAAGTTCTGTATTTAGATACTTTTGTTAATGCCGCTGCTTCTGCTAGTTCATCTGTTACTCCACTTCCTGATCTTACCGTTTTAACAATGTTGTATAACATTACAAATGCTCCAAGGATAAATAAGCTTCCTCCAATAGCACGCATCCAATACATTGGAATAATTTCGTTTACTGTTTCTAAGAAGTTACCATAAGTTAACGTTCCATCTGGATTAAACTGTTTCCACATTGAAGCTTGTACAAATCCTGCAACATACATTGGTAGTGCATACATAATAATACCTAAAGTTCCAATCCAGAAATGGAAGTTAGCCAATGCTGTAGAATATAATTTTGTTTTGAACATTCTTGGTACTAACCAGTATAACATACCGAAAGTTAAGAATCCGTTCCAAGCTAAGGCTCCTACGTGTACGTGAGCGATAATCCAATCACTAAAGTGCGCAATTGCATTTACATTCTTTAATGATAACATTGGTCCCTCAAAAGTTGCCATACCATAACCTGTAATTGCAACCACCATGAATTTTAATACTGGATCTACTCTTACTTTATCCCAAGCTCCACGAAGAGTTAACAATCCGTTAATCATACCTCCCCAAGATGGTGCAATTAACATTACTGAGAACGCAACTCCTAAATTTTGAGCCCAATCTGGTAATGATGTATATAATAAGTGGTGAGGCCCTGCCCAGATGTAGATAAAAATTAATGACCAAAAGTGCACAATAGATAACCTATATGAATATACTGGACGATTAGCCGCTTTAGGAACAAAGTAGTACATTAGTCCTAAGAACGGAGTCGTTAAGAAGAATGCCACAGCGTTGTGTCCGTACCACCATTGTACCAGTGCATCTTGAACCCCTGCATACACTGAGTAACTTTTCATGAAACTTACTGGCAACTCTAAACTATTAAAAATATGTAATACTGCTACGGTTACAAAAGTTCCTAGGTAAAACCAAATTGCTACATATAAATGACGTTGTCTTCTTTGTAAGATTGTCCAAATCATGTTAGCACCAAAAGCCACCCAAACTAGGGCTATGGCAATATCGATTGGCCATTCTAATTCAGCGTATTCTTTTGAAGTGGTATACCCTAGCGGAAGTGTTATGGCTGCTGCAACAATTATTAACTGCCATCCCCAAAAGTTAAAGTTACTTAAAAAATCACTCGCCATACGGGCTTTCAGTAATCGCTGTAGTGAGTAGTAAACTCCTGCAAAAATGGCATTTCCAACGAATGCAAAAATTACTGCGTTCGTATGTAATGGTCTTAAACGTCCAAAACTTAACCACGAAATACCGTCAGTTAAATTTGGGAATAAAAACATAAAAGCCAATAACAATCCCACTGAAAAACCTACTATTCCCCATAGTAAGGTTGCGTAGATGAATTTTTTTACGATCTTATTATCGTAATAAAATTGTTGCATTTCCATAATCTATTTGAATTTAATATCTATTGTTAATTGTTAGTTCTTTGTTTCCTCTTTTACCAATTCATCATCAAACAACATGCGAACCGACGGCGTGTACGAATCATCGTACTGCCCTTTTTTTACTGAAACAATAAATGCTATAAAGAAAATAATAGCCACTAAAATACTTAGTGATAATAGTAAGTAAATAACGCTCATATCTTGCCTGATAATTATAGTTCAAAGATACTTGTGAAGATTCTCTTAAAATATGACTTTTGTCATGTTTCAAGTTTTTTACACAAAAAAACTCGAAGAAAAAATCTTCGAGTTATTTGTTGTTTAAATTGTCATTGAAAACAGTTGGGTTTCAGGTTGTTTTTTGTGTAACTTTTTATCAAATGCCATACAAATATTACGCACATAGGGTCTTGCCTTTTCTGGAACGGTTAACTTACTCCCTTTTATAGAAACCAAACCATCAGCCATCATTTCTTCTAATTTTTCTATATGTGTTTCTATATTTTCAATCTGTAACTGCTCTTCTTCCCACGAAGTGGAAAAGTGACACATGATATTTAAAATATGTTTTCTAATTTTTAAATCTTCTTCAGATAATATATGCCCTCTAAACACAGGGATTTCTCCTTCGTTTACAACGCTTTCATACTCTTTTACCGTTTTTACATTTTGTGCAAACCCGTACCAAGAATCAGATATTGACGACATTCCTAAACCAATCATTAATTGTGTTTTATTGGCGGTATACCCCATAAAATTACGATGCAACGTTTTCTTTTTTGTGGCTTCATATAAGCTATCAGTAGGTAATGCAAAATGATCCATTCCTATTTCTATGTAACCCATTTCTGCAAACAATTTCTTTCCTATTTCATACAACTCTCGCTTTTCTTCATTTTTTGGTAGGTCATCTTCATTAAATCCTCGCTGTCCAACTCCTTTTACCCACGGAACATGCGCATAACTATAAAACGAAATTCTATCAGGTTCTAGCTCTTTTGTTTTATTAATAGTATGAATTACATTTTCCTTGGTTTGAAACGGAAGTCCAAATACCAAATCGTGACTGATAGATGTATATCCTATTTCTTTTGCCCAATTATGTACGTTTTGAACATTTTCAAAAGGCTGAATTCGATGAATTGCTTCTTGTACTTTTGGATTGTAATCTTGCACTCCAAAACTTACTCGTGTAAATCCTAAGTCATACAAAGTTTGTAGGTGTTCTTTTGTGGTGTTGTTTGGATGCCCTTCAAAACTAAATTCATGATTGGGATGTTTTTCTGCGTTCATAAAAATCCCATCAATTAATCTTTTTAATTGTTTTTCTGAAAAGAATGTTGGAGTCCCTCCTCCTAAATGGATTTCTTTTATTATAGGTGTTTCATCTACCAAATTAACATATAGCTGCCATTCTTTTAAAACAGTTTCTATATACGGACCTTCCATTTCATGACGTTTTGTTATATGTTTATGGCATGCACAAAACGTACATAAACTCTCGCAAAATGGTAAGTGAATATATAAGCTAATTCCTTCTGATGAGTTACTTTCGATAAACGATTGTTTAAAAGTTTTAATCCATTTTTCTTTTGAGAAGCTATCATTCTCCCAATACGGAACGGTTGGATAACTTGTATATCTTGGTCCTGGAATATTATATTTTTGAATAAGTGAATTTTTCATATGTATTAAGTTAAAAATTGTGAGACCTCTCGACTACGCTCGAGGTGACATTAAGCCAATTCTAAAGCGATTTCAATCATTTCTTTAAAGGTTTGTTCTCTTTCTTCAGCGGTTGTTCTTTCTCCAGTAACTAAACTATCTGAAATGGTTAAAATTGACAGTGCATTTACTTTGTGTTTTGCTGCAACAGTATATAATCCATTTGTTTCCATCTCAACACAAAGCACCCCATAATCTGCCCACTTTTTATAGCTTTCAAATTCATCAGCATAAAACTCATCTGAACTTAAAATATTTCCTGATTTTAGCGGAATTCCTTTGTTTTTTGCTACATCAACTGCTTTTTGGAATAGTTCAAAACTTGCTGTCGGCGCATAGTCGGCTCCGTTGAAACGTATGGTATTTAATCCAGAATTTGTCGATGCTGCCATGGCTATAACAATATCTCTAATTTTTACATCTTCTTGATAAGAACCAGCTGAACCTACTCTTATTAAATTTTTAACTCCATACTCTGTAATTAATTCATGACAATAAATTAATGTGGAAGGAATTCCCATTCCAGTTCCTTGAACAGATATTCGCTTTCCTTGATACGTCCCTGTAAAACCTAGCATTCCACGAACATCATTGTAACACGTTGGATTTTCTAAAAATGTTTCTGCTATCCATTTTGCGCGCATAGGATCACCTGGTAATAAAACAGTTTCTGCTATTTCTCCTTTCTTTGCTTCTATATGTACGCTCATTATTTGTTCTTTTAGATTTTGAGTTATTAAAAACTTATTTTAATACTGATTCTTATCTGAAATACCACTCGTTACTAATGAAACACCTGACGAGGTTCCTAAACGAGTTACTCCCATTTCTATGTACCTCTTAGCTGTTTCAATATCTCTAATACCACCAGCTGCTTTTATCTGTGCTTTTCCATCTACAACACTATCCATTATCGCTACATCTTTAAAAGTAGCCCCTCCAGTACCAAAACCTGTAGATGTTTTTACAAAATCAGCCCCGGCTTCTACCGCTAATTGACTTGCTATTTTTATTTGTTCCTTAGATAGATAACAGTTTTCAAAAATTACTTTTAATATATTTTCTCCTATTTCTTCTTTAATCAACCGAATTTCTTTTTCTACATAATTTTCTTCACCATCTAACAACTTACCTATATTGATAACCATATCTATTTCAGAAGCTCCATTTTTTATACATTCTTTGGCTTCAAAAATTTTAGCTTTGGCAGTCATTCCTCCTAAAGGAAAACCTACTACAGCTGCTATTTTTACATCCGAACCTTTTAACTCTTTGGCTGCCAATTCTACATAACATCCATTTACACAAACTGCATAAAAGTTATGTTTTTTGGCCTCATTACACAGCTTTACTATATCTGCTTTAGTTGCTGTAGCTTTTAATAAAGTATGATCTATATATTTATTAATCTGCATCTTTTTATTTTATTTTTCTACCTAAAATATTGGTAGCTATTGTTGTAAATACTACTACACTAATTGAACTCAACGGCATTAAAATAGCTGCTATTACTGGCATCAACTCCCCCGTTACCGCAAAATAAAGTCCAACAACATTATACATTAAAGATAATAAAAAACAATACTTAATAATTTTTATCGCTTTTTGCGATGCTCTTATATAGTTTCCTATTTCACTAAACTTTGTGGCATCTAAAATAGCATCGCAAGCAGGTGAAAACACATTGATATTTTCCGATAAAGCTATTCCTACATTGCTTTGAGCTAACGCTCCTGCGTCATTTAATCCGTCACCAATCATCAATACACTTTTGTTTTTTTCTTGTAGTTCCTCTACATAATGTAGCTTATCTTGCGGTTTTTGATTGAATAAAAATGTTGTTTCTTTAGGTAATAACTCTTCTAAAAACTTCTTTTCCCCTTCATTATCTCCAGAAACTACAGATAATTCATATTTTTTATTTAAGCTTGAAAACAGGTTTTCAACTCCTTTTCTATAAGCATTTTTAAACACAAACTTTCCTTTATACTCTTCGTTAACACTAATATGAACCGAAGTATCAAAATTTAATCGTTCTTCTGCATTTTTTACAAAAGAAGACGAACCTATTTTTAATCTTGTTTGTTGATAACTTGTCTCAATTCCCTTTCCTACATATTCTTGGTAATTATCAACTGGTAACATTTCTTCTTCTAAAGAAGCATATAACATTCTACTTAGTGGATGATTTGAGGCTCTTAATGAGCTTTTTAATATCGCTTTTTGGAGTTTATTTAGATCTTCACCTTTATATGTTATCGTATTTTCTTTATTGGTGGTAAGCGTACCTGTTTTATCAAAAATAACTGAGTTTATAGCTGCTAATTGTTCTACTACTGTAGCATTCTTTAAATAAAATTTCTTTCTCCCAAAGATTCGTAGGATATTCCCTAAAGTAAACGGTGCTGCTAAGGCTATGGCACACGGACATGCAATAATTAGTACTGACGTAAATACGTTTAATGCTACACTTGAATCATAGTATAACCAAAATGCTGTAGACAAAAACGCTATTGACAATACGATGATGGTAAAATTCTTACTGATTTTATCAGTTAGCGTTTTAAACGATGAATTTTTATCTTTTTGAAATACATCATTACTCCACAACTGTGTTAAATAGCTTTGTGAAACCGAAGCTAGTACCTCCATCTCTATACTTCCTGACAGTTGCTTTCCTCCTGCAAATAATTTATCTCCTGACTTTTTATTTACAGGTACAGCCTCACCTGTAACAAAGCTGTAATCTATTTTCGCTTCTCCATTAATTAAAATTCCATCAACAGGAATTAATTCTTGGTTTCTAATTAATAGTCTGTCTCCTTTATTGACATCATAGATTTGCGTGTTTTCTTCTTTTTTATCCGTAGTTATTCTTGTTACTGCAATTGGGAAGTACGATTTGTAATCGCGTTCGAATGACAAGAAATTATAAGTTTTTTGTTGAAAAAACTTCCCTAGTAATAAGAAGAACACTAGCCCTGTTAAACTATCAAAAAAGCCTGTCCCTAAATCCAACATAATCTCTGCTGTACTACGTACAAATAGCACTAAAATTCCAAGAGCAATAGGAACATCAATGTTTAAAATTTTAGAGCGAATTCCTTTGTATGCTGAAATAAAATAATCAACTCCTGCATAAAACACTACAGGTAACGAAAATATAAACATTAACCAACGGAAGATTCCTTTGTATTGCTCTAACCAATATTCTGATACTTCAAAATACTCCGGAAATGATAAAAACATAACATTTCCAAAAGCAAAACCTGCTATTCCTAGTTTATAAATTAAACTACGGTCTACCTTCTTTTTCCCTACCTCATAATCTTCAAGGCTTATGTAAGGTTCATAACCAATAGAACTTAACAGTAATACTATTTCTTTAAGTGATGTTTTTTCGGAATTGTAAGTAATTCGTACTGTTTTCTTTGGGAAATTAACTTGAGATGAAGATACAAACTCTTGTAGTTTGTGTAAGTTTTCTAATACCCAAATACATGAACTACAATGTATATGTGGAATGTATAAATTTACCACTTGTACATTACCATCGTTAAACTCTAATAGTTTATCTACAATGGATTCATTATCCAAGAAATCATATTTTCCTTGTATCTCTTCAGGTATTGCTCCTGGGTTGTTTTGAAAATCGTAATAACAAGTTAAATCGTTCTCTGAAAAAATTTCATAAACCGTTTTGCATCCATTACAACAGAAAAATTTATCTTCTTTTGTAATTGTTTTTGTGTCGCACTCGTTACCACAATGAAAACATGTTGTGCTTTCCATATTTACTCTTTTGCCTAGTACAAATGTCGGATAACATCTCAAATTAAAACATGATAATTGTCAGGTTTTCCGTATATTTGAGTAGCAAAAAAAAGGGCATATCTATGAGCAAGTGTGAGCAATGTATCATCAGAGAATTTAATTCTTTAAAGGCTTTAACAAAAGATGAATTGATAAGAATAACAGGATGTAAAACGTCTAAAAAAATAAAAAAAGGAGAAGTTCTCTTTGATGAAGGCGAATACATAAATGGTGTTTTTTGTGTTAAAGACGGTGTTTGTAAAGTGTCTAAAATGAGTGATAATGGTAGAGACCAAATTATTCATTTAATAAAAAAAGGAGATATTTTAGGAGAGCGAAGTTTGATTAACAATGAAGCTTCCAATTTAAAAGCTATTGCCGTTAATGATATGGAAGTATGTTTTATTCCTAAAGAAGAAATTATTAGAGATTTAGAAAACAACTCTAACTTTTCTATGGACATTTTGAAAAAAATGGCCAATTCTTTAAAGAAAGCAGATGATATTATAGTAGATATGGCTCAAAAAACCGTAAAACAACGTTTAGCTGCTACTCTTTTACTTTTAGACTCTAAGTTTGACAAGAACGAAAATGGCTCTATAAATATTAATTTATCTCGAGAAGATATGGCTAATATTATTGGAACAGCAACGGAAAGTGCTATTCGTTTACTTTCAGAGTTTAAAAAGAAAAAACTAATTGATTTAAAGGGTAAAGAAATTTTTATAACCGATTTAAAAGCTTTAAAAGAGCTTTCGGAAGGTTTTTAAAACAAAAAAATCGTCTATATAGACGATTTTTTTTTTAAGCTTCCCCTGTGGTTCCACCAAAGTTCATTGGAATTGGTGGTTGCTCATAATCTTTTATTTCTCCATGTGCTTGTTCAAACTTACGAATATTATCTGCTAACGCTTTTGACAAACGTTTAGCGTGTTGTGGAGTTAAAATAATTCTTGATTTTACTTTTGCCTTAGGAACTCCTGGCATAATATTAATAAAATCTACTATAAACTCAGAAACTGAATGGTTTATAATAGCTAAATTACTATACGTTCCTTCTGCTATTTCTTGGTCTAGCTCTATATTTAATTGCGGCTCTTTCTTATTATCTTCCATAATTAAGTCTCTTAATATGTTTTAGTTAAAAAAATAAGGGTTTAGAGTTCTAAGAACTCTAAACCCTTGATATTATTTATAAATTTAAGTTTTTATAAACTTTGTTCAATCTCATCCTTAGGTCCAACTACGATATCTTCGTAAGCTCTCATTCCTGTACCTGCTGGTATACGTTTACCAACAATTACGTTTTCTTTTAATCCTTCTAAGGTATCAATTTTACCATTTACAGCGGCTTCATTTAATACTTTAGTTGTTTCCTGGAATGATGCAGCTGAGATAAATGACTTCGTTTGTAACGATGCTCTTGTAATACCTTGTAATACTTGCTCAGCTGTTGCTGGTTGAGCATCACGTGCTACTACTAAGTTTTTATCTTCTCTACGTAATAAAGAGTTTTCATCTCTTAATTGACGAGCTGAAACTATTTGTCCTGGTTTCAAGTTAGCAGAATCTCCTGAGTCTTCAACAACTTTCATTCCGTAAATAGCGTCATTTTCTTTGATGAAATCCGTTTTATGAACTAATTGATTTTCTAAGAATAAAGTATCTCCTGAATCAATAATTCTAACTTTACGCATCATTTGACGTACTACTACTTCAAAGTGCTTGTCGTTAATTTTTACCCCTTGTAAACGGTATACTTCTTGGATCTCGTTTACTAAGTATTCTTGAACTGCTGAAGGTCCTTTGATATTTAAGATATCAATAGGAGTAATTGCTCCATCAGATAATGGCATTCCTGCTTTGATAAAGTCGTTTTCTTGAACTAAGATTTGATTAGATAACTTAATTAAGTATTTCTTAATCTCTCCTGTTTTAGATTCGATAATAATTTCACGGTTACCACGCTTAATCTTACCAAATGACACAACTCCATCAATTTGTGCTACTACAGCTGGGTTAGAAGGGTTACGCGCTTCGAATAACTCAGTTACACGTGGTAAACCTCCTGTAATATCTCCTGCTTTACCAGACTTACGAGGAATCTTCACTAATGTTTTACCGGTTTCTACTTTATCTCCATCATTTACCATTAAATGAGCTCCTACAGGTAAACTATACGAACGTAAAGCATTACCATCAGCATCTTCAATAATTAATGAAGGAATGATTTTTTTATTCTTAGAATCTGTTATTACTTTTTCTTGGAATCCTGTTTGTTCATCGACTTCTACAGAATAGTTAATTCCTTGTTCTAAATTGTCGAACTTAACTTTACCTCCAAATTCAGAAACAATAACTCCGTTAAATGGATCCCATTGACATACTGCATCTCCTTTCTTGATCGTCTTTCTTTCTTTATCAAAGATAATAGAACCGTAAGGAATTATGTTAGTACTTAATACGATGCCTGTTTTCTTATCAGTAATTTTAATTTCTGCAGTACGAGAAATTACGATATCTACTTCTTCGCCTGCTGAATCTTTACCTTTTACAGTACGTAAGTCATCAATAGTTACAGAACCGTCGAATTTTGCGATTAACTTATTGTCTTCAGAAATGTTTCCTGCTACCCCTCCAACGTGGAATGTACGTAATGTTAACTGTGTACCTGGTTCTCCAATAGACTGTGCAGCAATTACACCAACTGCTTCACCTCTTTGAACTTTTTGACCTGTTGATAAACTTTGTCCGTAACATTTCTCACAAATTCCTCTTTCAGATTCACATGTTAATGCTGAACGAACTTCAACTTTATCTACGCCTGATGCTTCAATTTTGTCAGCTAAAATTGGAGTAATCAACTCTCCTGCTTCAACTAATAATTCATCTGTAGTTGGAGCATAAACATCATATAATGCTGTACGTCCTGAAATTCTTTCACTTAAAGGTTCAACGATTTCATCGTTTTTCTTTAAGGCAGAAACTTCTAATCCTCTTAATGTACCACAATCTTCTTCGTTTACGATAACATCTTGAGATACGTCTACTAAACGACGTGTTAAATATCCTGCATCGGCTGTTTTTAATGCGGTATCGGCAAGTCCTTTACGTGCACCGTGCGTGGAGATAAAGTATTCTAAAATTGATAACCCTTCTTTAAAGTTCGATAAAATTGGGTTTTCAATAATTTCTCCACCTCCTGCGGTCGATTTTTTAGGTTTTGCCATTAATCCACGCATACCAGTTAACTGACGAATCTGCTCTTTCGATCCACGTGCTCCAGAATCTAACATCATAAACACTGAGTTAAATCCTTGCTGGTCTTCACGTAAACGCTTCATAGATAATTCAGTTAATCGGTTGTTGGTAGATCCCCAAACATCAATTACCTGATTATAACGTTCTTTTTGCGTTAACATACCCATGTTATAATTCATAACAATTCCATCCACTTCTTCGTTCGCTTCAGCAATCATGGTATGTTTTTCTTCCGGAATAATGATATCTCCTAATGAGAAAGATAAACCACCTTGGAAGGCAAATTTATACCCCATTCCTTTGATATCATCTAAGAACTTACCTATTGATGGAATATCTGTTACTTTTAGGATATTACCAATAATTCCACGTAATGATTTCTTTGTTAATACCTCATTAATATACCCTGCTTGTTCAGGTACCACTTCGTTAAATAATACTCTACCAACAGTAGTTTCTATTAATTGAGTTACTAACTCACCATTCTCGTTAAAGTCTTTAGTTCTTACTTTTATTCCAGCATTTAAGTCTACTTGCTCCTCATTATAAGCAATAGTTACTTCTTCTGGAGAATAGAAAGTTAACCCTTCACCTTTAATAGGTACTTCTGGAGTTGACTTTCTTTCTTTTGTCATATAATATAACCCTAAAACCATATCCTGAGATGGTACCGTAATTGGTGCTCCATTTGCAGGGTTTAAAACATTATGAGAAGCTAACATTAATAACTGTGCTTCTAAAATTGCTTCTGGTCCTAATGGTAAGTGAACCGCCATTTGATCCCCATCAAAATCGGCATTAAATGCCGTACATACTAATGGGTGTAAACGAATTGCCTTTCCTTCAATTAATTTTGGTTGGAAAGCTTGAATACCTAAACGGTGTAAGGTAGGGGCACGGTTTAATAAAACAGGGTGTCCTTTAATTACATTTTCTAAGATATCCCAAACAACTGGTTCTTTTCTGTCAATTATTTTCTTTGCAGATTTAACTGTCTTAACAATTCCTCTTTCGATTAACTTACGAATAACGAAAGGTTTGTATAATTCAGCTGCCATATCTTTTGGCAATCCACATTCGTATAATTTTAATTCTGGTCCAACAACAATTACCGAACGTGCAGAGTAATCAACACGTTTACCTAATAAGTTTTGACGGAAACGTCCTTGCTTACCTTTTAAACTATCAGATAATGATTTTAATGGTCTGTTAGACTCTGTTTTTACAGCTGATGATTTACGTGTGTTATCAAATAATGAATCTACTGATTCTTGTAACATACGTTTTTCATTACGTAAAATTACTTCTGGTGCTTTAATTTCCATTAATCGTTTTAAACGATTGTTACGGATAATTACACGACGGTATAAATCATTTAAGTCAGAAGTAGCAAAACGACCTCCATCTAATGGTACTAATGGACGTAATTCTGGTGGAATAACCGGAATTACCTTCATAATCATCCATTCTGGATTGTTTTCTCTATTTTTTTGAGAATCTCTGAATGCTTCTACAACATTTAGACGCTTTAATGCTTCATTTTTACGTTGCTTAGAAGTTTCAGTGTTTGCTTTATGACGCAATTGATATGATAACTCGTCTAAATCGATTCTTTCTAATAAATCAATTAAACACTCTGCACCCATTTTAGCGATAAACTTATTAGGGTCAGAATCTTCTAAATACATATTTTCTTGTGGAAGCTCATCTACGATATCTAAGTATTCTTCCTCAGTTAAGAAGTCCATTTTTTGTAATGGTTCTCCTTCGGCATTCTTAGCAATACCTGGTTGAATTACTACGTAACGTTCGTAGTAAATAATCATATCTAACTTCTTAGATGGTAACCCTAAAAGGTATCCCATTTTGTTAGGTAATGATCTAAAGTACCAAATATGTGCAACTGGTACTACTAAGTTAATATGACCTACTCTATCTCTACGTACTTTTTTCTCAGTAACTTCAACACCACAACGGTCACAAACGATACCTTTATATCGAATTCTTTTATATTTACCACACGCACACTCATAGTCTTTTACAGGACCAAAGATACGCTCACAAAACAATCCATCTCTTTCTGGTTTGTGTGTACGGTAGTTTATAGTTTCTGGTTTTAACACCTCTCCTTTAGAAGCCTCTAAAATAGACTCAGGTGATGCTAAACCTATTGAAATTTTGTTAAACTTCTTAACAGTGTATTTTTCGTTTTTTCTTGCCATGATAATGGATTCGAATTAAAAATAAATGTCTTATAATAAGACTGATATTGAAAAAATGATTTGCCTCAGAGCTTACACTCTGAGACATTTCACTGTGATTATTCTTCTAATTTAACGTCTAATCCTAAACCTTTAAGTTCGTGCATTAATACGTTAAATGATTCTGGTAAACCTGGTTCTGGCATTGCTTCTCCTTTAACGATAGACTCGTAAGTTTTTGCTCTACCTAATACATCATCAGACTTAACAGTTAAGATTTCTCGTAAGATACTTGATGCACCATATGCTTCAAGTGCCCATACCTCCATCTCACCAAAACGCTGACCTCCAAACTGTGCTTTACCTCCTAATGGTTGCTGAGTAATTAATGAGTAAGGTCCAATAGAACGCGCGTGCATCTTATCTTCAATCATGTGACCTAACTTAATCATATAAATTACTCCTACCGTTGCAGGCTGATCGAAACGTTTACCTGTACCTCCATCATATAAATATGTGTGTCCGTAACGTGGTATTCCTGCTTCATCAGTTAAAGCATTGATTTGATCAATTTTTGCACCATCAAAAATTGGTGTTGCATACTTTTGACCTAATTTTTGACCTGCCCATCCAAGAACAGTTTCATAAATCTGACCAATGTTCATACGAGATGGTACCCCTAATGGGTTTAATACGATATCTACTGGTGTTCCGTCTTCTAAGAAAGGCATATCTTCTTGACGTACAATACGTGCAACAATACCTTTGTTTCCGTGACGTCCTGCCATCTTATCCCCTACTTTTAACTTACGCTTCTTAGCTACGTAAATTTTAGCAAGTTTTAAGATACCAGCTGGTAATTCGTCTCCTACAGAGATTGTAAATTTCTCACGACGTAAAACTCCTTGTAGGTCGTTTACTTTAATCTTGTAATTGTGAACTAATTCTACAACTAATTGATTTAAGTCTTTATCAGTAGTCCAAGTTCCACTTAAATGTGTAAAGTCTTCTACAGAGTTTAACATTTTTTGTGTAAACTTTTTACCTTTTGGCAATACTTCTTCTCCTAAGTCGTTATACACTCCTTGAGAAGTTTTTCCTGATACTAAGTTGAATAACTTTTCAACTAAAACATCTTTTAATTCTTCAAATTTAGACACATAAGATGCTTCTAAAGCTGCTATTGCTTCTTTATCACGAGCACGCTTATTCTTATCTTTTACTGCGCGTTTGAATAATTTTTTGTTAATTACAACTCCTCTTAATGATGGAGACGCTTTTAATGATGCATCTTTTACATCTCCTGCTTTATCACCAAAGATAGCACGTAATAACTTTTCTTCTGGAGTAGGGTCAGATTCTCCTTTTGGTGTAATTTTACCAATTAAAATATCACCAGGATTTACTTCTGCTCCAATACGAATCATTCCATTTTCATCTAAGTCTTTTGTAGCCTCTTCAGAAACATTAGGAATATCGTTTGTTAATTCTTCAGCTCCTAATTTAGTATCACGAACATCTAATGAATATTCATCAATATGAATAGAAGTAAAGATATCTTCACGAACTACTTTTTCAGAAATCACAATCGCATCCTCAAAGTTATACCCTTTCCAAGGCATAAAGGCTACTTTCATGTTTCTACCTAAAGCTAATTCTCCTTTTTGTGTTGCATATCCTTCACAAAGTACTTGACCTTCTTCAACTCTATCACCTACTTTTACAATCGGTTTTAAGTTGATATTAGTACCTTGGTTTGTTTTTCTAAACTTAATTAAGTCGTACGACACTTCATCAGAATCAAAGCTAACCATGCGCTCTTCTTCTGTCCTATCGTACTTAATTGTTATTTTATTGGCGTCTACATATTCTACAACTCCTGCTCCTTCAGCATTGATTAAGATACGAGAATCTTTTGCTACTCTACGTTCTAAACCAGTACCAACAATTGGAGACTCTGGACGTAATAATGGAACTGCTTGACGCATCATGTTCGATCCCATCAATGCACGGTTCGCATCATCATGCTCTAAGAAAGGAATTAATGATGCCGAAATCGAAGCAATTTGATTAGGAGCAACGTCCATATAATTAATTGCTTCAGGGTTTTCCACTGGAAAATCTCCTTCTTCACGTGCAATAACTCTTTCGCTCTCTATTTTACCATCATTTGCTACTGGTAAATTAGATTGAGCAATTTTCATTCCTTCTTCTTCTTCTGCTGATAAATAAATTGGTTCTTCAGAAGAGACTGAACCATTATCTACCTTTTTGTATGGGGTTTCAATGAATCCCATATTATTTACTTTAGCATAAACCGCTAAAGAAGAAATAAGTCCAATGTTTGGTCCTTCAGGTGTTTCAATCGGACATAAACGACCATAATGCGTATAGTGAACGTCACGAACCTCGAAACCTGCTCTTTCACGTGATAAACCTCCAGGTCCTAAAGCTGATAAACGACGCTTATGAGTAATCTCTGCTAATGGATTTGTTTGATCCATAAATTGAGATAACTGGTTGGTACCAAAGAAAGAGTTAATTACTGAAGATAATGTCTTAGCGTTAATTAAGTCGATTGGAGTAAACACCTCATTATCACGAACATTCATTCTCTCACGAATAGTACGTGCCATACGAGCTAAACCTACACCAAATTGACCTGCTAATTGCTCACCAACAGTTCTAACACGACGATTAGATAAGTGATCGATATCATCTACTTCAGCCTTTGAATTGATTAATTCAATTAAGTACTTAATGATTGTAATGATATCATTCTTAGTTAATACTTTTTGATCTAAATCTTCATTTAACTGAAGTTTAGTATTCATTCTAAAACGTCCTACTTCACCTAAACTATAACGTTGCTCTGAGAAGAATAATTTTTCAATAATACCTCTTGCAGTTTCCTCATCTGGCGGTTCAGCATTACGTAATTGTCTATATACATGCTCTACAGCTTCCTTTTCAGAGTTTGTAGGGTCTTTTTGTAATGTATTGTGAATGATGGCATAATCTGCTTGCTGATTGTCTTCTTTATGTAACAAGACTGTTTTTGCACCTGCTTCAATTATTTCATCAATATGTTCTTTTTCTATAATAGTATCACGGTCGAAAATGATTTCGTTACGCTCAATAGAGACAACTTCTCCTGTATCTTCATCTACGAAATCTTCATGCCAAGTTTTTAATACTCTTGCTGCTAATTTACGCCCTAATACTTTCTTTAATCCAGCTTTAGAAACTTTTACTTCTTCAGCTAAATCAAAAATCTCTAAAATATCTTTATCTCTTTCAAAACCTATGGCTCTGAATAACGTTGTTACTGGTAATTTTTTCTTTCTATCAATATAAGCATACATTACTTGATTGATATCGGTAGCAAATTCAATCCAAGAACCTTTGAATGGAATTACTCTTGCAGAGTATAACTTGGTTCCATTAGCGTGGAAAGATTGCCCAAAGAATACACCTGGTGAACGGTGTAATTGTGACACTACAACTCTTTCTGCACCATTAATAATAAAGGTACCAGAGTTTGTCATATAAGGAATTGTACCTAAATACACATCTTGAACGATTGTTTCGAAATCTTCGTGTTCTGGGTCAGTACAATATAATTTTAAACGTGCTTTTAGAGGTACACTGTGAGTTAATCCACGCTCGATACATTCTTGAATGCTATACCTTGGAGGATCTACAAAGTAGTCTAAAAATTCTAATACAAATTGATTACGTGTATCTGTAATCGGGAAGTTATCCATGAAAGTTTTATACAAACCTTCTTCTCCTCGCTCTTCAGCTTTAGTTTGCAATTGGAAGAAATCTTGAAAAGACTTCACCTGAATATCTAAAAAGTCTGGATAATCAGCTCCTAACTGCGATGACGCGAAGTTAATTCTTTCAGTAGTATTTATCGTTGCCAAAAGAGATGCTATTTTTAATTAAAAATATTATTTTTGAAACTTAATTGTTTCAATACTGCAATTTTAATTGCTCTTACTGATTAAAAATCAGCACTTTATAATCGTAAATTCACAAATACAAAAAATGTGAAAAATAAAGAACGAATATATACACAAAATGGTTTAGGCCTAAAAACATGAGTCTTTAGTACCTAAACCTTTATTGTTTTTTCCCGTTTTCTATAATTCGGGAGTATAGCTTACTTAAGCTCTACCTCAGCTCCTGCTTCTTCTAAAGACTTTTTAAGACCTTCAGCCTCATCTTTAGATACACCTTCTTTGATTGGTGCTGGTGCGCTATCTACAATACCTTTAGCTTCTTTTAATCCTAATCCAGTTAATTCTTTAACTAATTTTACAACTGCTAATTTAGATCCTCCAGCTGCTTTTAAGATTACATCAAACTCAGTTTTCTCTTCTGCTGCATCTCCACCACCTGCTGCTGGTCCTGCTACTGCTACTGCTGCTGCTGCTGGCTCAATACCATACTCTTCTTTTAAAATATCAGCTAATTCATTAACTTCTTTTACTGTTAAGTTAACTAATTGTTCTGCGAAATCTTTTAAATCTGCCATTTTAATTGTTTTTTAAAAATTTTATTTATTTAGTTTATTAGTGCGCGAAATTATTTTTCTGATAATGTCTTTAAGATACCTGATAATTTACCTCCACCTGACTGTAATGCTGAAACAACATTCTTAGCAGGAGATTGTAATAAGGTAATAATATCTCCAATAAGTTCTTCTCTAGATTTGATGTTTACAAGAGCATCTAATTGGTCATCTCCAATATAAACTGCCTCTTCTACATACGCTCCTTTTAATAAAGGACGATCTTTTGATTTTTTTCTGAACTCTTTGATAACTTTTGCTGGTGCATTTGCTGCTTCAGCAATTAACATTGAAGTGTTACCTTTTAATACCTCTGGTAATTCTCCGAAATCTTTATCAGAAGCTTCCATTGCTTTTGAAAGCAATGTGTTTTTAACAACAGCCAATTGTACGTTCGCTTTAAAACATGCTCTACGTAAGTTAGATGTAGTAGCTGCATCTAAACCAGAAATATCTGCTAAATAGATCGTGCTAGTATCTGCTAATTGTGCTGTTAAATCTTGTATTACTTGTGATTTTTCCTCTCTAGTCATAATTAAAAAGTTTTAACTGCCTTACGATACTGTTTTAACATCTACAGCTACACTAGGACTCATAGTAGAAGACATAAAAATACTTTTAATATAAGTTCCTTTAGCCGCTGTTGGCTTTAATTTAATTAATGTTTGAATTAACTCGTTTGCATTTTCTTCAATCTTAGCAGCATCAAAAGATGCTTTTCCGATTGCAGCATGTACAATACCAGTTTTATCTACTTTAAAGTCAATTTTACCTGCTTTTACTTCTTGTACTGCTTTTGCAACATCCATAGTTACTGTACCAGTTTTAGGGTTAGGCATTAATCCACGAGGACCTAATACACGTCCTAAAGGACCTAATTTACCCATAACGCTTGGCATAGTAATAATAACGTCAACATCAGTCCAACCACCTTTAATTTTTTGAAGGTATTCATCTAATCCAACGTAATCAGCACCAGCTTCTTTAGCTTCCGCTTCTTTATCTGGAGTAACTAATGCTAAAACTTTTACATCTTTACCAGTTCCGTGAGGTAATGTTACAACACCACGAACCATTTGATTAGCTTTACGAGGATCTACTCCTAAACGTACTGCTAAGTCTACAGATGCGTCAAACTTTACATTTGTAATCTCTTTAACTAATGCTGATGCATCTTGTAAGCTATAAACTTTAGAGCTATCTACTTTAGCACGAGCTTCTTTTTGCTTTCTAGTAATTGCCATTTCTAAATATCTTTTAAAGTTTAAGCAGGTGCATCACCTGTTACTGTTAATCCCATAGAACGAGCTGTTCCAGCAATCATTCTCATTGCAGACTCTACTTCAAAGGCATTCATATCTACCATTTTGTCTTCTGCAATTCCACGAATTTGATCCCAAGAAACGCTTGCTACTTTTTTCCTATTAGGTTCTCCTGAACCTTTCTTAATTTTGGCCGCTTCTAATAATTGTACTGCAGCTGGTGGAGTTTTTACAACAAACTCAAATGATTTGTCTGTATAAACTGTAATAACAACAGGTAATACTTTACCTTGTTTGTCCTGTGTACGAGCATTAAACTGCTTACAGAACTCCATGATGTTAACACCGGCAGCACCTAAAGCGGGTCCAACTGGTGGCGACGGATTCGCTGCACCTCCCCTAACTTGTAGTTTAACTAATTTACTTACTTCTTTTGCCATTGTTTAAGATTTAACGATGTGTTTAAATTGGAAGCTTAAACCCATCAAAATATAGGTGTAACAATTATATTTTCTCTACTTGCATATAGTTTAACTCTAATGGTGTTTTTCTTCCGAAAATCTTTACCATTACTTCTAACTTACGCTTTTCTTCATTTACCTTTTCAACAGTTCCATCGAATCCATTGAAAGGTCCATCAATTACTTTTACAGTTTCTCCAACCGAATAAGGAATTGCGATATTTTCATCTTTAACAGAAAGTTCATCAACTTTCCCTAACATTCTGTTTACTTCTGATTTACGCATTGGTACGGGATCTCCTCCTTTTGTTTCACCTAAAAAACCAATAACTCCTGTTACTGATTTAATTACGTGAGGAACTTCCCCTGCTAAATTAGCCTCAACCATCACATAACCAGGAAAGTAAACTCTTTCTCTGTTTATTTTCTTTCCGTTTCTTACTTGAATAACTTTTTCTGTAGGAACAATTACTTGGTTCACAAAATCAGACAACCCATGACGAGCAATTTCAGTCTCAATGTAAGTTTTCACTTTATTTTCTTGACCTCCAATAGCTCTTACCACATACCACTTCATCACCGAATCAGCCATCATTAAAACATTTTAAAGAAGTTATCTAACCCTGTTTGAAAAACCTTATCTATCCCCGCTACAGCTAAAGCAAATACAATTGTAAATGCTGCAACTACTACAGTAGACTTTTGAGCTTCTTCACGAGAAATCCAAGTCATGTTGGTATTTAATTCTTCAAAAGAATCTTTAATGTATTGTATAAAGTTACTCATATTTTATCCTTTTAACGAGTTGCAGTTTTCACCACAACTCGTTTTAGTTTTGCACGGGTTGAGAGGCTCGAACTCCCGACACCTGGTTTTGGAGACCAGTGCTCTACCAACTGAGCTAAACCCGTATTTTAAAGGAGTCTCTCTTTAAAAAGAGACTCCTTATACTTTATTATTAAACTATAATTAGTCTAAGATTTCAGTTACCTGACCAGCTCCTACTGTTCTACCTCCCTCACGGATTGCGAACTGTAAACCTGTGTTTAATGCGATAGGTTGGATTAAGTCAACAGTAATAGTTAAGTTATCACCTGGCATTACCATTTCAACTCCTTCTGGTAAGTTAATGTTACCTGTTACGTCAGTTGTACGTACGTAGAACTGTGGACGGTAGTTGTTGTGAAATGGAGTGTGACGTCCACCTTCTTCTTTCTTTAAGATATACACCTCAGCTTTAAACTTAGCGTGTGGAGTAATAGAACCTGGCTTACAGATTACCATTCCTCTCTTAATTTGAGTCTTTTCAATACCTCTTAATAAGATACCCGCGTTATCTCCTGCCTCACCTCTATCTAAGATTTGACGGAACATCTCGATACCAGTTACAGTAGATGTTAATTTTTCATCTCCCATACCGATAATCTCAACAGGGTCTCCTGTATTAATGATACCAGTTTCGATACGTCCAGTTGCTACTGTACCACGACCAGTAATAGAGAATACATCCTCGATTGGCATTAAGAAATCTTTTTCAGTATCTCTTGGTGGCTCTTCGATCCAAGTATCAACAGCTTCCATTAACTCTAATACTGTATCAACCCACTTTTGCTCTCCGTTTAATGCACCTAAAGCAGAACCAGAAACTACAGGACCATTATCTCCATCATACTCATAGAAAGATAATAAATCTCTCACTTCCATTTCTACTAACTCTAATAACTCTTCGTCATCAACCATATCAACTTTGTTTAAGAAAACAACGATACGTGGAATACCTACCTGACGACCTAATAAGATGTGCTCACGAGTTTGTGGCATTGGACCATCAGTAGCAGCTACTACTAAGATAGCTCCATCCATTTGTGCAGCACCAGTTACCATGTTCTTTACGTAATCGGCGTGACCTGGACAGTCAACGTGCGCGTAGTGACGGTTAGCTGTTGCATACTCTACGTGAGAAGAGTTAATTGTGATACCTCTTTCTTTTTCTTCTGGAGCGTTATCGATTTGATCAAAAGCTCTCTGCTCAGAAAATCCAGCATCTGCTAATACTTTAGTAATTGCAGCAGTTAAAGTAGTTTTACCGTGATCTACGTGACCAATAGTACCTACGTTTAAGTGCGGTTTCGAACGATCATAAGTTCCTTTTGCCATGATTATTAATTTTAATTCTTAGTTAAATATATTTAGTGTTATTTTTAAACTCTTGTCAAATAAACTCTAAAATAGAGCCAACAACGGGATTTGAACCCGTGACCTCATCCCTACCAAGGATGCGCTCTACCAACTGAGCTATGTCGGCAACGAATTTAGAGCGGGAGACCAGGTTCGAACTGGCGACATTCAGCTTGGAAGGCTGACGCTCTACCAACTGAGCTACTCCCGCAATAAAATTTCATTAAGATAGTGGGGAGAGCAGGATTCGAACCTGCGAAGTCGTAAGACAACGGAGTTACAGTCCGTCCCATTTGGCCGCTCTGGAATCTCCCCTAAACCTTAAATAATATTTTAATGAACTTTTATTTTTTAGAGCCGATGGAGGGACTCGAACCCACGACCTGCTGATTACAAATCAGCTGCTCTAGCCAGCTGAGCTACATCGGCTTTTGTTATAAAAAAACAATCCGCTATTTCTAACGGACTGCAAATGTAAAAAGTAATTTTTAATTTTTAAAACTTTTTTAATTATTTTTTATCGTTTTTATGAGACTAAGGCATCCTTTGATTTTTCTTTTGATTTTTGCAACTGTCTTTTTAAAGATTCTACAGACACACTAATACCTTCCTCAAAGGTCTTAGTTTGCTTTTTCACCATTAATTCGCTTCCTGGTATATTAATTTTTACTTCAGTTATTTTATTCTCCTTTTCACTCGTTTTTTGCACTTTTAAAAACACTTCTGCATCAACGATCTTATCATGAAACTTCTCTAATCCTCCTATTTTTTTCTCAATGAAGTCTATTAATTTTTGGTCTGCTGAGAAATTTACTGATTGTGTGAATACCTTCATAATTCTTCGATCTTTTAATTTGACCCTCTAGGGTGAGTCTTGTTATACACTTTTTTTATTTGCTCCAAGCTATTGTGCGTATAAACTTGGGTAGAGGCTAAACTTGAATGCCCTAGTAATTCTTTAACCGAATTTAACGACGCACCGTTGTTAAGTAAATGTGTAGCAAAAGCATGCCTTAATATATGTGGACTTTTTTTTGCTTTTGTTGACACTCTACTAAAGTACAAATTTATTATTCGGTAAACAAGGGTTTCATAAATTTTAACGCCTTTTTTAGTCACTAAAAGCACCTCTAAATCTACATCCTCAATTCCTCTTTTTTGTCTTAAATATTCTTGTAAAGTTTTATACACTGACGGCAAGATCGTTACATACCTTTCTTTATTTCTTTTTCCTAATACTTTTATTGTTCTACTAGTATGATCTATATCTTTTTCTTTAATATTTATTAACTCAATCCTTCTCATTCCAGTTGAATACAACATTTCCACAATCAATCTATCTCTTACTGATTCAAAATCAGATCTCTCTTTTATTAGTTTTAAAACTTCTTCTACTTCATTTTGATCAAAGGGAGTTTGTATTTTTTTTTGAACTTTTAGCGCCTTATGATTTGAAAGCGGATTCACTGTTACTTCCCCTATTTTTTGCAGAAACTTATAAAAGGTCTTTAAAGAGCTTACTTTTCTATTTACGCTTCTATTTGATATATTATCATTTACCAAACTAACAATCCATGTTCTAATTTGGTTATAATGAATACTCTCTAAATCCTCTTGATCAAACTCAACCTCACAAAAATCTTTAAACGCTATTAAATCCGTTTTATATGCTTGAATTGTGTTTTTTGAATACTTTTTCTCAAACTCTAAATACTCTAAAAAAGCTTTTATTAGCATTATCTATCTTATTTATTAATTGAAGATACAAAAAAAACCTGTATTGATATCAATACAGGTTTTTCACTTTTTAGGATGATTACTATCCTACTTCTTCTTGAGTTCTTAATCTCTGAACATAAGATGCTTTAATCATTTGAGCTCGTTTTGCCACAGATGGCTTAGTAAACTGCTTTCTGTTACGTAATTGCTTCATCGTTTTTGTACGATCAAATTTACGTTTATAACGTTTTAACGCTCTATCGATATTCTCTCCTTCTTTAACTGGAATGATTAACATATTTTTGCACCTCCTTTCATCGTAGTTTCTATATCTTTAAAAATTGACAACGTTCAGTATATCAATCAATTATACTAATTTATTTCATTTTTGGACGGCAAAGATACAAAGTATTCTTTAAAAACACTATTTTATTTCTTTTTAGTTTAAAAATGAGGCAAATAAAAATCCTGCTTTCACAGGATTTTTACTTAAATATTTATCAAGAATCATTTTTACAAAATAGGAGGCATTAGGTAGCTGGTCTATATTCTTTCTTATCTATTACCATTTTTGCAATAATTTCTTTCAATATTTCTGAAGTACCTCCCCCTATCGGTCCTAATCGACTGTCACGTAATAAACGTGCCATTGGATACTCTTCCATATAACCATAACCTCCTAGTAACTGTAAAGCATCGTATATAACCTCATCTGCCATTTTAGTAGACAATAGCTTACTCATACTTGCTTCTTTTACCACATAAATACCATCATTTAATCGTTTTGCAATGGAATAGTTATATTCTCTACACATATCTACTCTACTGGCCATTTCTGCTACTTTATGACGTAAAGCTTGAAATTTATCTAATGTTTTTCCAAAAGCTTCACGTTCACTCATATATTGTACTACATAATCAACAGCATATTCCGCACGCGCATGAGCATTGATTCCCATTACTAATCTTTCTAAAGCAAAGTGTTGCATTATATATGGAAATCCTTTTCCTTCTTCTCCCATTAAGTTTTCAGCAGGTATTACCACATTATCAAAAGCTATTTCAGCAGTGTCTGAAGCTCTCCATCCTAATTTATCTAACTTAGTTGACGATATTCCTGGAGTATCTCTATCAACTATAAAAATACTCATTCCTTTATGTTTATCATCAGGGTTAGTTTTAGCTGCTACTACTAAGTAATCAGAATATACTCCATTTGTGATAAACGTTTTAGATCCATTAATCACATATGAATCTCCTTTTTTTATTGCTGTAGTACGCATTCCTGCTACATCACTTCCTCCAAAAGGTTCTGTAATACATAAACACCCTATTTTATCTCCTTCTATACTTGGTGTTAAATATTCATTCTTAATTCGATCATCTCCTTCTTTATTTACATGTGTCATTGCTAAATAAGCATGTGCCCACATATTAGCTGCAAAACCTCCTGAGTTTATTTTTTGTAGTTCTTCTAAAAAAATAACTGTATAAAAAAGATCTAAACCTAATCCTCCATATTCTTCAGGTTGATTTAAACCAAAGTATCCCATTTCACCGAACTTCTTCCAGATAAAACGCTCTACCGTACCTTCTTTCTCCCATTTATCTATATGAGGAACTACCTCTTTTTGTAAAAAATCTCTAAAACTCTGACGAAAGGCTTCATGCTCTTCGGTAAAGTACATACTATTCATAGTGGTTTGTTTATTAAATTTTGTTGCTTGTTTATTCTGCTTTCAAATATAAGATTATTCTATCGTATTTATTTAGTGGAAAATCTTTAATATTTCTTAATTCTGATATATCTTGTAGTTCAGCTACTTCATCTCGATATTCAAATATCTTTTTACATAACTCATAATCAATATATGGATTTTTTAACACTTCTTTGAATTTGGCTGTATTTACATTTACTTTTTTAATAGTTGGTTTTTTAATTACAGTAAAAGTTTGCATGACTTTGTTTGCTGCAGCTTTATTTATTCCCCAAACTTCATATAATTGTTTTGAGAATGAATACCCTTGTAACTTCTTTCTATACTTTATAATTCGAGAAGATAATACTTCTCCAACACCACTAATAGTTTCAAAATCTTGTTGAGTGGCTTTATTAATATCATTAGTAGAAATTTTATATACCTTATTATATGTATGCCTTTCACTTAAACCTAACTCTATTTTACTTTTCTTCTTTTGGTTTTCTTCTTTTACAACCCAATCTGGAAATTTAAAATAAGGAGCTATTCTGTTCAAAAGACTATCAGATATTTTTGTTACTTGTTTAAAATCTTTAGCCGAATTAATCCATTTATTTTGTTTTCTGTAATTGTGTAATCTATCTATTTCCTCTACAGACATTCCTAGTTGATAACCTTTAAAGTCTGTTATATAATTTGGATTGAATGGATATCGTTTAGGTTTTCTTTTAATCAATTCAATTCTTTTCAAACTATCAATAGTATTTTGAAGAGCTACTAGCTCTTTCTTATTTATACCCTCTATTTTTTCTGAAGAAAAATCTATGTACACATATATAAATTGTAAAACAACTATTAAAAATAATAAAAAGAAAACCCCATTTCTTTGGCGTTTATTATACCAGAAATGGGGTTTAAATATTTTCATTCGTTTTGTTTTTTATTCTTCTACTGCTTCTTTTTTAAGGTTAATAGCATCTAAATATCTTTTTAGTTGCTTTTTAACCACTGGCATCAATAAGTATAAACCTACCATGTTAGGGAACACCATTGCAAAAATCATTGCATCTGAAAAATCCCAAATAGACTTCATACTCGCTGCTGCTCCAATTACTACGAAAGTCAAGAACAAAATTTTATATGTTAAATCCGCTTTTTTTCCTCTACCAAATAAAAATTTCCAAGACTGCAATCCGTAATACGACCAAGAAATCATTGTAGAAACTGCAAATAAAACAACTGCTACAGTTAAAAATACATTTGAGTATGGAATGTAAGCTGCAAATGCTCTTGAAGTAATTCCTGCTCCCTCATAAGCCACACCGTCAATAAATACAGATCCTGTACCATCTCCTCCATATTCAAAAGCTCCTCCAAAATTAAAGATAATAATTACTAAAGCTGTCATTGTACAAATTAATACAGTATCAATAAACGGCTCTAATAATGCCACTAAACCTTCTGATGCAGAATATTTTGTTTTCACTGCAGAGTGTGCAATTGAAGCCGAACCTGCTCCAGCTTCATTAGAAAAAGCTGCTCTTTTAAACCCTACTAATAAAACACCTATAACACCACCAACACCTATCGCTGTAGGATTGAAAGCTTCTGTTATAATTAAAGAAATAGCATCATCTATTAAAGAGAAATTAACCCCTAAAATATACAAACAAGCCAATAGGTATAGCAATGCCATAAAAGGAACTACTTTTTCTGTTACAGAAGCGATTCTTTTGATACCTCCAATAATTATAATACCTACTAAAATGGCTAGTACAATACCTATGATAGCTCCAGCTGCTGTACTCTCTAAACCTAACAACTCTTTAATAACTATTGTTGCTTGGTTAGATTGAGCTGCATTACCACCTCCAAAAGAACCTCCAATACAGAAAACTGCAAATGCTCCTGCTGCTATTTTTCCTAGTGTTGCAAAACCTTTTTCTTTTAATCCTTTAGATAAATAATACATAGGACCTCCATACACTGTTCCGTCTTCTCCTACATCACGATAATGTACTCCTAATGTACATTCTACAAATTTTGTTGACATCCCTAACAAACCGCAAATAATCATCCAGAAAGTTGCTCCCGGACCTCCTAAAGCAATTGCTAATGCAACTCCTGCAATATTACCATTTCCAACTGTACCAGAAACCGCTGTTGCTAATGCCTGAAAGTGAGAAACTTCACCTTCATGACTTTCATCGCGAATAGTATCTTTAATATCTCCATCAATTTCTAAGTCACTATGTAAGCTCTCTATATTTTCAATATGCTCCTCAATATCGTCAACTTCATTCATATCTACTCCCTGAGCTATACCATCTTCACCATACAATAATTGCGCACCATGTTTTTCAATATCTTCATATTTCCCTCTTACAACATTTATTGCAGTAAAGAAGTGACGGATATTTGGAAATCCAAAATAGAGCGTAAAAAAAGCGGCACTAGCCACTAACAAAATCAATACAAAAGGGGTACCAAATACTGGAAAAAAAATCACACTACTAAAAAAATCAGAAAAAGGTTTAAACGCTTCATCAATCATTTGATCAATTCCTTTTTCCTGTGCAAATGTTAACATTGGTGTTATTGAAAACAGCAATGCAAGTAGTTTTTTATTCATAATATGTATTAGATTTTTGAATTAGTAGCCCGCAATATCATAAAAAAATGCACTTACAACAAGTTTTCGTTGTTAAATATGGTTTTTACATTAGCTTTTCTTTAAATTTATGTAAATCTTCTTTAAAAGATTTTGGTCGCAATCCTAATTCTGTTTGGGCTTTTGTTAAATCAAAACCCGTAATAGCAGGCCGTAAGGCTGTTTGATTTAAAACATCTGTAGAAATTGGTTTTATTAAGCTTTTATCTAACCTAAAAGCTTCTGCTATTTGTTGTGCAATTTCATAAATACTCATCATTCTTTTTGAGGAAATATTGAAAATTCCTAGTGCTTTTTTATCTATTGATAATTTACACGCTAATGCCAAATCTTCTACATAAGTTGGCATACGAAATTGGTCATCTACTATAGTTATTTCTTTCCTGTCTTCCAACATTTTCTTCACCCACAATACTATATTAGTGCGCGACATATCATATACTTTTCCATATACTAATATGGTACGTAAAATAGCATAATTTACCTTAGACTTTATTAATAATTCTTCTGATTTTAATTTGGAGAGCCCATAATAATTCAATGGGTTTGGCTTATCACTCTCTTTGTATGGTCCATTTTTCCCATCAAAAATAAAATCAGTTGAAATATGTATTAAATGAGTTTTATTTTCTTCTGAATAGTTTTTAAGATATTGAACTACATCTATATTTAGATTATCACAAGCTTGTTTATTTGTTTCACAAGCATCAACATTTGTCATTGCTGCTGTATTCACAATAACATCTGGCTTATATTCAGACAGTTTTTTGTAAAGCAAATCTTCATCTGTAATATCAATTGAAACATAATTAAAGTCACCTCTACCACTTCTATTTTCTCCTCTTGAAAAACCTATTACCTGATATCTTTCTTTTTCTTCTAATAAAAGGCTTACTAAAGTTTGCCCAAGTAAACCATTACTTCCAGTTATTACAACTTTCTTCATTAAAAAACTTTTCTAAGTGTTTCTATCTGTTCAGGACGTCCTAAAACAATCAAATTTCCTCCTATTTCTAATTTCACCGAAGCTTCTGGGTTGATAATGTAATCTTTATTTGGAGTACGATATCCTATAATTGTACAACCTGTTTTTTTTCGTAAATCTAAATCTAATATTGTTTTATCAATGTATTTTTCTGGCAAGTCATTAATTGCTACTTCTTCTAAGTTAGCAGTTGTTTCTCCTTCAATAGTTAGCCTATCTACAAACTCAATAACATCAGGAGTTACAACTAAAGATGCCATGTGAGAACCTCCTAATTTATCTGGCATAATTACATTATCTGCTCCTGCTATTTTTAACTTACTATATGATGTTTCTTTAGATGCTCTACTAATTACTTTACAATTTTTATTTAATTGTTTTGCTGTTAGCACTACAAATAAATTATCGGCATCAGAAGGCAACGCTGTTATTAGATTTTCTGCATTCATAATACCTGCTCTTAATAGAGTCTCATCAAGCGTTGCATCTCCTTGAATAGTTAACACTCCTTTTTCATCTAACTGCCTCACTACATCATTAAATTTTTCAACCACTACAACTTGTTTCTTGTAGTTTTTCAATTTCGAAATAGCTTGTTTACCATTTCTACCATAACCACAAACTATGGTATGACCTTGTAACTGCTCTATTTGTTTTTGCACTTTTTTTATTTTTAACTGATGAAAAAATTGCCCACTAATTAAATACTCTGAGAATGAAGAAACTGCATAACCAAAAACAAACAAACTAGATATTATCAATCCGATAGTAAATAGTTTTTCCCCCGTACCAAAAGGATGTACTTCTCCAAAACCAATGGTACTAATGGTTATAATCGTCATGTACAAAGCGTTAATAAAGGAATAATCAAAAAGTAACATATAACCTGTTACTCCTAGCATGACTATTAAGACAGAATAAATTATAGCTCTATATAACCTTGATTGAAACACTGTGTTTATCATAAATCAAAAACAGATGTTCTTTTAGTATAAATCATATCTTTTAATCTTAGTAAAAAAGCCATTGTTAAATATAATCCAAAAGACAAACCTACTGTTACAAATGATATATAAATAAAAAACAAACGTACATTAGTGGCTCGCATACCCAATCTATCAGCAAACCTGGAAGACACGTTAAAACCATGGCGCTCAAAAAAAAGCCTTACAAAATCTATAAATTTCATTTATTAATTAAGTTTTATTCGCAATATACTATTTTCAGTTTATTTGTTGATAATCGCTACTTCAAAATAAATTTGGTTTTGGTAACTTTGCTGTTTTTGGTAAAATCCTCACTTTGAAAGAACAAGAATACATAGAAGTTTACGGAGCTCGAGCTCATAATTTAAAGAATATTGATGTTAAAATTCCTCGTGAAAAGCTAGTTGTAATTACTGGCTTAAGTGGTAGCGGGAAATCTTCTTTAGCTTTCGACACCATTTATGCTGAAGGACAACGTCGTTATATTGAAACTTTCTCTGCATATGCGCGTCAATTTTTGGGCGGATTAGAAAGACCTGATGTTGATAAAATTGACGGACTTTCTCCTGTAATTTCTATTGAACAAAAAACAACAAACAAAAGCCCTCGTTCTACTGTAGGAACCATTACTGAAATTTACGATTTTCTTCGTTTACTATTTTCTCGTGCAGCAGATGCTTATTCATACAATACAGGTGAAAAAATGGTAAGTTATTCTGACGAACAAATTAGAAAATTAATTTTAAAAGATTTTGACGGCAAACGTATTGCCATTCTTGCACCATTAATTAAATCGAGAAAAGGGCATTATCGTGAACTATTCGAACAAATTTCTAAACAAGGTTTTGTTCGTGTTCGTGTGGATGGAGAAATTAGAGAAATTGAAAAGGGCATGAAACTCGATCGTTACAAAACGCACGATATAGAAGTCGTTATCGATCGATTAGCCGTGAATGATGCTGCTGAAAAACGTCTAGAAGAGACTATTAAAACTGCCTTGTACACGGGTGATAATATTTTAATGGTAATTGATGTTGATGATGAAAAGCCTCGTTATTTTAGTCGTGAACTCATGTGTCCTACTACGGGAATCGCTTACCCTAATCCTGAACCTAACACTTTTTCGTTCAACTCACCAAAAGGAGCTTGTTCTCACTGTAACGGACTAGGGATTACCAACGAGATAAATCATCAAAAAGTAATTCCAGACGATAGCATTTCTATCAAAAATGGAGGAATTGCACCTTTGGGTGAACAAAAAAACAGTTGGATTTTTAAACAACTTCAAACTATTGCTGAGCGTTATAACTTTAAACTAACCGACCCTATAAAAAGTATTTCTAAAGAAGCTATGGAGATTATTCTTCATGGAGGAAAAGAAAAATTTGAAATTCAATCAAAAACTGCGGGAGTTACCAGAAATTATGAGATTGATTTCGAAGGTATCATTGCCTTTATTGAGAATCAATATAAAAACTCAGAAAGCACATCAATCAAACGTTGGGCAAAAGGTTTTATGGATGAAGTTACTTGTTCGGTTTGTGATGGAAAGCGTTTAAAAAAAGAAGCGCTTCATTTTAGAATCACTGATAAAAATATTAGTGATTTAGCCCAAATGGATGTGCTAGAGTTGGCTAATTGGTTTCAGGAAGTTGGCACAAAATTATCAGAAAAACAATTAACTATTGCTTCTGAAATTTTAAAAGAAATTCGCACACGCATTCAATTTTTATTGGATGTTGGGTTAGATTATTTAACATTAGACAGAACTTCAAAATCTCTTTCTGGTGGAGAAGCCCAACGTATTCGACTTGCAACACAAATAGGTTCACAACTTGTAGGTGTTTTATATATTTTAGATGAGCCTAGTATTGGTTTACATCAACGTGATAATCAAAAATTAATTGACTCTTTAATTAAACTTCGTGATGTTGGAAACTCTGTTTTAGTGGTTGAACATGATGAAGATATGATTAAGAATGCTGATTTTGTTTTAGACATTGGTCCAGGTGCAGGTAGACATGGAGGAGAAATTGTTAGCGAAGGCAACTTTGACGATTTAAAAAGTCACGATACCCTTACTGCTGACTATTTATCGAGAAGAAAAGAAATTGAGGTTCCTAAAAAACGTCGTGATGGAAACGGAAAAACAATCTCATTAAAAGGCGCTTCTGGAAACAACTTAAAAAATGTTTCCGTTGAATTTCCTTTAGGTAAAATGATTTGTGTCACAGGTGTTTCTGGTAGTGGGAAATCTACCTTAATTAATGAGACCCTATACCCTATTTTAAACGCGCACATTTACCGAGCAGTAAAAAAACCAATGCCTTACAAAAAAATTGAAGGCTTAGAACATATTGATAAAGTTATTGATATTGACCAGTCTCCTATTGGTAGAACTCCACGTTCAAACCCTGCTACTTATACAGGGGTGTTTAGCGAAATACGTAGTTTATTTGCAAAAACTCCAGAAGCCTCTATCAGAGGGTATAAACCCGGTCGTTTTAGTTTTAATGTAAAAGGTGGACGTTGTGAAACCTGCCAGGGTGGTGGTGTTCGTGTAATAGAAATGAATTTCTTACCAGATGTTCACGTAGAGTGTGAAACTTGCCAAGGAAAACGTTTTAACCGAGAAACTTTAGAAATTCGTTATAAAGGAAAGTCAATTTCTGATATTTTAGAAATGACAATTAACGAAGCTACAGCATTTTTTGAACATATTCCTAAAATCTATAGAAAGTTAAAAACAATTAAAGATGTTGGTTTAGGATACATTACACTCGGACAGCAATCCACTACTCTTTCCGGAGGAGAAGCCCAACGCATTAAATTAGCTTCTGAATTATCAAAAAGAGATACTGGAAACACCTTTTATATATTAGACGAACCAACAACTGGGCTTCATTTTGAAGATATCCGTGTATTAATGGAAGTATTAAACAAGTTAGCAGATAAAGGAAACACCGTTTTAATTATTGAGCACAACTTAGATGTTATCAAACTCGCCGATTACATTATTGACATTGGTATGGAAGGTGGTAAAAAAGGCGGTAAAGTTTTAACATTTGGAACTCCTGAAGAAGTTTCCATCCACAAAAAAAGCTATACAGCAAAATTCTTAAAAAAAGAGTTAAAAAAGTAACATAACTACATTTTCCATAAGTAGATAATTTGTTTTTTATATATTTTTTTTTGATTTCAAATTAATTTATATAAATTTATGAACTGATTTAAAAAAAAGAAATCAGTTAAATAGTATTTCCCCCCGAAATTATTTAAACATGAGAAAAGAAAAACAATCTGCTTTGTTAGCAGATAATTGCCCGCTTATTTGTGAAACGTACAAGAACATAATATCTAAAATAGCTAGGTTAAACCCAAGTTTTAATTTTAACACAGACATTACCTATAATTGTAATGGAGCTTACGACATTATAAAAAAAACAATTGAAAAAGAAACTTCACTTAGCTTTGTTGTTTTAGACTTAAAACTTTCTCCTGCTAAGAATAGAAAAATCTTATCTGGTGAAGATTTAGGGCTTTTAATAAGAAAATTACTTCCAAACACAAGACTGATTGTTTCTACTGATTGTAATGATAATTACAGAATTTATAACATTTTTAAAAGCTTAAATCCTGAAGGTTTTCTTATTAAGAACGATTTAACTTCAAAAGAGTTAAAAAATGCAATAAAAAATGTAACAAACAATATACCTTATTATAGTAAAACTGTCTTAAGCCTCTTAAGAAAAGAAGTTTCTAATAATTTTTCCATTGACGCAATAGACAGACAAATACTATACGAACTTTCATTAGGCTCTAAAATGAAAGATATGCCGAATTACATACCTCTTTCCGCAGCTAGTATTGAAAAAAGAAAACGACATCTAAAAAAAATATTCAATGTTAAAGCTAAAGGAGACCGAGAGTTAATATTAACAGCCAAAGAAAAGGGCTTTATTTAAAAAAAAACGATTACGGTTTTCCCTTACTTTTTTTATGGTTTTTTCTATAAAAAAACAACTATCAAAATATAGCTTTGGGGAAACAGAAAATAACTATCCTTAAAAACTTTTTACTTTTGAAAGACACATTAATCAATTTAGTACAAAATTTACTTAAGAAAAATAGTATTTCTTTTGATAAGGAAGAATTGGCTTTTCAAATTCAAAGTCACCCTTCTTACCCTAGTTTACATGCAATTACTGGAGTATTAGACCATTTTAACATTGAAAATGTGGCAGCTGACGTTCCTGTTAATTCAGAAACACTTTTACAACTCCCCGGCTGTTTTATTGCTCAAATAAACAGTGAACATGGTCAAGATTTAATTGTAGTAGAAAGAAAAAAATCAGATTATATAATTTATGATTCTGAAAACAAAAAAACGAAGTTATCTGAAAATGAGTTTCTAAGTAAATTTACAGGAATTATTGTTGCTGTTGAAGAAACTGAAGGTTATCAAACAACTAAAAATAACTCCAAATTAGTTAAAACTATCGGTTTTTCTCTTCTTAGTATTTTTACGTTATTTTTTGTTTTTTATAGTTCAACTTCATGGTACAATACTTTTTATTTCTTACTATCAGTAACAGGATTAATTATCAGTATCGCAATTGTAAAACAAGAACTTGGATTGAAAACCGCTATTGGTGATGCTTTTTGTTCAGGAGCTGATGATAAAAAAGATTGTGACGCTGTATTAACCTCAAAAGGAGCGGAAATTTTAAAAGGATATAAATTAAGTGACTTTAGCATGCTTTATTTTATTGGGTTATCTCTTTTAACTTTTACTCAAATTTCTAATCCTGTAATTTCATATACTATTAGTTTACTTGCTATACCTATTACTCTATACTCGCTATATTATCAATATGCAGTAGTAAAAAAGTGGTGTCTTTTATGCTTAAGTATAGTTGGAGTTCTTTGGCTACAAGCACTGGCTCCAGTATTGACAAATAATTACATTAACACCTTTATAATTAAAGATTTTGTCACCTTGGGTATCGTTGCTTCTTTTACGTGGTTAGCTTGGAATTATATTAAACCTTTATTTACTGAAGTTCAAGAACTAAAAAAAGAAAAGATAGCAAGTGTTAAATTTAAGAGAAACTATGCTTTGTTTGATAGTTTATTACAAAAATCACCTCAACTTGACACTCAATTAACTGATAGTAAAGAAATTGTTTTTGGAAACCCTAACTCCAGCCTTGAAATTACAATAATCACCAATCCTTTCTGTGGACACTGTAAACCTGTTCACGCTCATGTTGATGAAATTATTAAAAGATACCATAACAATGCAAAAATTAAAGTACGCTTTAATGTAAGTGTAGAAAAAAAAGATAGTGATGTCGTTAAAATTACCAGTAGACTCATAGAAATATATAATACACAAGGAGAAAAAGAATGTCTTCAAGCCATGGATGCTATTTATGAAGGGCAAAAACCAGCTGCTTGGTTAAAAAAATGGGGTGAGTGCTCTAATAAAGAAACTTATACATTGGAGCTAGAAAAAGAAAAGAATTGGTGTAATCAAAATGGCATCAACTTTACTCCTGAAATTTTAGTAAACGGTAAATCATTTCCTAAGGAATATAACAGAACTGATTTAATTTTATTTATTGAAGATTTAGAAGAAAATATAGAAGCTTCTGATGTTTCATTAAAAACAGTATAAAAAGACAAAGCCCAAAAAGGGCTTTGCATTTTGAACAAAATTCTCTCGCGAAGAATAGACACATTGGTGAGTGTCTTTAAATGTTCGCCGCAAAAGTAACCTTAATATTTTAATTATGAAAAAACAAATTCTAAATTTAGGTAAAGCTTTAAAAAAAGCGGAACAAGCTAAAATTAATGGAGGTAGAATGCAATGTGATGTCAATAGAGACCGTGTTTGTGAAGACTTCGGTTGGAAATGTGCAGAAACATATTGTCGCATATTAATGCCTTTATAATTATGAAAAAGAAAATTTTAAACTTAGGTAAGACTTTAAAAAAAACAGAACAAGCTCAAATTAACGGAGGCAGAAAACAATGTGATAAAAATAGGGATGGTATCTGTGAAGACCATGGAAGACACTGCGCAGAGTTTTATTGTAGTTTTGTTTCATAATAAAATTTTAATCATGAAGAAGCTAATTTTAAACTTAGGTAAGACTTTAAATAAAACAGAACAAAAAACAATTAATGGTGGTAATGCCATTTTCTGTGACGCAAATGGCAACTGTCCTATAGGTAGTTATTGCGATGGTCATTTATGTATAGATAACGGTTCTGGTAATGGGGGAAGCGACCCTAATAAAGACTGTAGAAACCCTCACAGGTTTTGTATTGACGAATTCGACACTTGTTGTATCTACTAAAAATATTTCTTATGAAGAAATCAATTTTAAACTTAGGTAAAATTCTAAACAAGAAAGAACTAAAATCAATTAACGGTTCTGTTATTATTGCCTGCTATAGTCATGCCGAGTGTCCCCAAAAAATGGGATGTTGTAAAAACCCTCCTTATATTGGAATATGCATGGAAGGAGAAGCCTATAGAAGATTATGTAATAATTAATAACTTCAAATAAGTTAGAGGGCTAACTCTCTAACTTATTTCATATCTAAACTGAACTTGAAAAAATTCCCAAACTATAAACAGACAGAAGCAAAAGATTGCGGACCTACTTGTATTAAAATCATAGCCAAACACTATGGTAAAACTATCAATACTCAACAATTAAGAAACCTAAGCGAAACAACACGTGAAGGCAGTAGCTTATTAGGTCTTAGTGAAGCTGTCGAGTCTATAGGCTTTAAGTCTTTAGGTATAAAATTAGCCTTTAACAAACTTAAAGAAGCCCCATTTCCTTGTATTATTCATTGGAATAAAAATCATTATGTGGTTCTTTACAAAATAAAAAAAGATGTTGTTTATATTTCTGACCCAGCTCATGGGCTCATCTCTTTTACTAAAGAGGAGTTTATCCAACATTGGATTGGTAATAATGCCGATGAAAATACAGAAGAAGGTATTGCCTTATTAATAGAACCAACTCCCAAATTCTATCAAGAAGAGTTTGAAGAAGATGAAAAATTTGGTTTTTCATTTATTTTCAAATACTTATATAAATACAAAAAGTTTATAGTTCAATTAATAATTGGGCTCCTAGCTGGTAGTTTATTACAATTAATCTTACCTTTTTTAACTCAAAGTGTTGTTGATGTTGGTATTAAAAACCAAGATTTAAACTTTGTATACTTAATCTTATTTGCTCAATTATTTTTATTCATAGGAAAAGCTTCTTTAGAAATTATTAGAAGTTGGATTTTACTTCATCTTAGTACTCGAATCAACATATCTTTAATTTCAGATTTTTTTATCAAATTAATGAAATTACCTATCTCTTACTTCGATGTAAGAATGACAGGAGATTTATTACAAAGAATCAACGATCATAAGCGTATTGAACGAATTTTAACCACTTCTTCTTTAACTGTTTTATTCTCTTTTTTCAATCTCATAATTTTTAGTTTAGTTTTAGGGTATTATAGCATGCAAATTTTTGGTGTTTTTGTGTTAGGAAGTGTTTTATATTTTGGTTGGGTATTATTCTTCTTCAAAAAGAGAAAAGAGCTTGATTATAAACGTTTTTCTCAAGTAAGTCAAGAACAAAGTAAAGTAATTGAACTTATTAATGGAATGCAAGAGATAAAGCTTCACAATGCTGAAAGACGCATGCGATGGAATTGGGAATATGTACAAGCTCGTTTATTTAAAGTAGCTACTAAAAGCCTTGCTCTTGAACAAACACAAAGTGTAGGTTCTAACTTTATCAATGAACTTAAAAATATGTTCATTACTATACTTTCTGCTAAACTAGTAATAGATGGACAAATTACCTTAGGTATGATGATGGCTATTAGCTACATCGTCGGACAACTAAACGGACCAATTACACAACTAATAAACTTTATGAGAGATATACAAGATGCACAAATCTCCTTAGATAGATTAGGTGAAATACACAACATGGAAGATGAAGAAAAACCTAGTGATGAAAAAGTAACCATCATTCCAGATAACGCATCTATAAGACTAAATAATATTTCATTCAGGTACACTGGTGGTTTAGAGCCTGTTTTGAAAGATTTATCTCTTGAAATCCCTGCAAATAAAACAACCGCAATTGTAGGGGTTAGTGGAAGTGGAAAAACCACATTAATGAAATTACTTCTTGGTTTTTATCAAGTTGATCAAGGAGATATTATGATAAACAACTTTAACTTAAAAAACATTTCTCAAAAAGAATGGAGAAGAAACTGCGGTGTTGTTATGCAAGAAGGATATATCTTTAATGATTCTATAGCTAAAAACATTGCTGTGGGCGAAGATTATGTTGACAAAGAAAAGCTAGCTCACGCAATAGACGTAGCAAATATCAACGATTATATTGAGGGATTACCGCTAGGATATAATACCAAAATTGGTAGTGAAGGTAGTGGCTTAAGTACTGGTCAAAAACAACGATTACTTATTGCTAGGTCGGTATATAAAAATCCAAAATTCTTGTTCTTTGATGAAGCTACTAGTGCACTTGATGCAAATAATGAAAAAATTATTATGGGCAAACTTAATGAATTCTTTGCTAACAAAACAGCTGTTGTAATAGCACACCGACTAAGTACTGTTAAAAACGCGCATCAAATAGTTGTCCTTGAAAAAGGAAAAATTATTGAAAAAGGAAATCATGAAGAATTAATCAAATTAAAAGGAAGTTATTACCACCTAGTTAAAAACCAACTAGATTTAGGTAAATAAAATATTCACTCGCGAAGAATAGACATAAACCTTGAGTGTCTTTAAACTGTTCAAGGATTTTATCAAACTTAAATTATTTTAAAATGAAAAAATCAATTTTAAACCTAGGAAAAGCTTTAAACAAAGTTGATCAAAAATTAATTAAAGGAGGTCGAATCTCAGCACATGGGGGTTACCAGTGTTGTAATGCATGGGGCTGTGGTGCTTGTGTAACTGGTTCTAGTGAAGACTGTAGTGGTTATGGTGAAGATGTTTATGGAAGACATTGTACAGTTAATGAAGAAATAAAAATAGCCTAATCATGAAAAAATCAATCTTAAACTTAGGTAAAACTTTAAACAGAGTTGAACAAAAACAAATTAGTGGTGGATACATGCAAGCCACATGTGAAGATTTAGGTTGGACTAGTAGTAGGTGTAACCAATGTCTATGGGATTTTGAATCTTGCTGGTTACAAAGTGGATATAGAAAATGTTGCCCTTTATAAAAGATAATTATGAAAAAGCTAGTATTAAACTTAGGTACAATTTTAAATAAAACTGAGCAAAAACAAGTAAGTGGAGGCAAAATTCTTCCATATAATAACTCAAAGGACTGTGAAAGTAATGATGGCATATGGTATTCCTGTGTTAATCAATGCTATTGGTGTCGCTAACCCCATTTTAACCCTTGCGCAGGAGGACTTTAACTTTAACTATATTAATCTTTCTAAAATTAGTTTAAAAGCTTAAACAAAGCATTAAAACAATAATAGAACAAGAAATCTTTCGCGAAGAACAGATACATGCCTTAAATATCTTTAAATCTCTAAAGGATTTTTGTCAAATTTAAATTATTTTAAAATGAAAAAATCAATCTTAAACTTAGGAACACCTTTAAACAAATCTGAGCAACAGTTAATTAATGGTAGTAGTAATCAACCTTGTCCCTCAATTAATTGTTACTATGGAAATATCGACACACAACTATATGGTGGTGCAGTATATTGTGGTAATTGTAGCGACTACACTAACCTCCCTAGTATCTGTAAAAACAGAGTTAGAGTTGGGGTTTATTGCTCTGGTGTTTAATCTAAAAAATAATTATGAAAAAATCAATCTTAAATTTAGGTAAAGCCCTAAACAAAATACAACTAAAACAAATTAACGGAAGTAATGAACCTTGCCCCTCGACAAGTTGTTATTTTGGTCCTCCTGATCCTTTGGATGATGCTATTCATTGTGGTTCTTGTCAAGATTACAACAGTCTCCCGCAAGAATGTAAAGGTAGAGTTTTAGTAAGTTACGAATGTTTTCCTAGATAGAAAGTTCTAAAATTAACACCATAAAAATCTCTCGCGAAGAATAGACACAAACCTTGAGTGTCTTTAAATGTTCAAGGATTAATTAAATACTTAAATTTTTTAATCATGAAAAAATCAATTTTAAACTTGGGAAAAACCCTAAACAAATTAGAACAACAACAAATCAATGGAGGGTACATATATACTTGTAAAAAGTTTTGTAGTGTATCTCGTGAAGAACAACAAGACCAAATTGATAGATATGGCTGTTCTGCTTTTAGTTCTTGCCCTTGTTATGTTCCTTGCTAATATTTAATAACCTTAATTATGAAAAAATCAATTTTAAACTTAGGTAAAATTTTAAATAAAGTTAAACAGCAACAAATCAATGGAGGAAAAGTAATTGATTTTCCTTGCTCAAGCTACTTTTTTTGTGCTTTAAATTGTGAAGAAGGAGATGCTTGTGCTGTACCAAATGGAATGGGAGGCGCTAATAGAGGTATTATAAAAAATGGACAATGTTGCCCTGCTTAACCTTATAAATAAATAATTATGAAAAAATCAATCTTAAACTTAGGAAAAGCTTTAAATAAAGCTAAACAAAAAAATATTAATGGTGGTTTTGGTGGTACAACGATGGGAGACTGTTTAGTTCCAGACCCTAACAATAATAACGAACCTTTACTTGTCGGTCACGCTCCTTGCGACGGGGTAAGTATGTGCCCTGCTCAACCTGACTATGGGTTTAATTCCCCTTACCCTCCTATGTGCTTCGCTTTTTAAAACCATAATTATCCACAAAACATAAAGGGAGGGACTAACTCTCCCTTTATTACAAACTAAAAGATGCCAAACAATACTCAAGATATAGAAATTAGAAGTGAAGAAGTTCAAGAAATTTTAACTCACATACCTAACTGGATGATTCGTTGGGGTAACACCTTGCTTCTTGGACTCATAATAATGTTATTATTCATTTCATGGTTTGTAAAATACCCTGACGTTATTTCCACCGAAGTAATGGTTACTACCTCTACTCCTCCTGAAAAAATTTATGCAAAGTCTACCGGTCAATTCGAAACCTTTTTAACAAGCGAAGGGAAAAGCGTGTCTGAAGGTGATGTTTTAGCTGTAATTGAAAACAGTGCTTTGTACAAAGATGTTTTACTACTGAAGAGTATTGTCGATACTATCGAAGTAAATCAACAAAAGTTCTTTTTCCCTATTGATAAAGTTCCTCCACTAATTTTAGGAGATATAACCTCTAGCTACTCTCAATTTGAAAATGATTATTCTGAATATACCTTAAACGAAAAACTAACTCCGTTTAAATCGGAAAATTTCGCTAACCAAATGTCTGTTATAGAAGCTAGAGGCAGACTACAAATTTTACTTTCTCAAAAAGATTTAAATCTTAAAGAACTAGAATTTAAAGAGAAAGATCTTGATCGTAGTAGAAAAATGTTTAACCAAGGGGTTATATCTGCTAAAGAAAAAGATCAAAAAGAAATTGAATACTTACAAGCAAAACGCTCATATAAAACCCTTGAATCATCAATTTCTCAAATAAGAGAATTAATCAATAACTCTGCTAAAAACCTAGAAGGCACTTCTATAAAAAAAACACAACAAGATACTCGTTTAAAAAAGAAAGCTATTCAATCTTTTTTATACTTAAAAAAGGCTATTAAAGACTGGGAAAAACAATATGCTCTAACTTCTTCAATAAATGGTAAAGTTTCCTTCTTATCTTTTTGGAATAAAAATCAAACGGTTAATACGGGTGATTTAATATTCACCATTATTCCTAATAAAGGGAATTCATTTATCGGTAAAATTGAAGCTCCTGCTGCTAATTCTGGTAAAATAAAGAAAGGTCAAAAAGTTCAGATTAAACTTTTAAATTATCCATCTGATGAATTTGGCGAATTAAATGGAAGAGTTAAATCAATTTCTTTAACTCCTGATGAGGAAGGTAATTACTTAATTAATGTAGAGTTACCACAAAAATTAATAACAACATACAATAAAACTATTCCTTTTAGACAAGAAATGAAAGGTGCTGCGGATATAGTAACTGAAGATTTACGTTTAATAGAACGTTTCTTTTATCAATTAAAAAATATTATCAAATAATAAAAAACAGACATAAACCTTGAGTGTCTATAAATGTTCAAGGAATTTATTAACCCTCGAAATTTTTCTATTATGAAAAAATCAATTTTAAATCTAGGAAAAGCTTTAACTAAAGCTGATCAAAAACAAGTTAACGGAGGTACTGGTTGTGTAATTTATACACCAGCAGAGTGCTTTGCTTGTGGTGGTTTCTCTTTACCTAACGGATGTTGCTTAGGATCGTATGAAACACATGCTTGTTTAGGAGAAGATGTTCCTCAATAAGAGAGTTCATTTACTATTATTTTAATTGAATCATTCCTAGGTTTAAACCAATTAAGAATAAAGTAGGTTTAAACCTAGGATAAATTTAGATTATACACAAGTAGACTATCAAGCCAATATAGATTATAAATTTACCCTAATAGAACAACTCATTATTAATAATATTTACTCGCGAAGAATAGACACAAAACCTTGAGTGTCTTTAAATAATTCAAGGATTATTAAATATTTAAATTTTTTAATCATGAAAAAATCAATCTTAAAATTAGGTAAAGCTTTAAAAAAAGCCAATCAAAAACAAATTAATGGAGGTGCTGCCAATAGTTGTTATCAAGATGGTAGAAAATGTTGTCAAACTAGTCCAGGAGGACATACTATATGTGATGCTGGTAGATGTGACAGATTTGGATGTATTTGGTATTAAATTTAAAACTTTTAAGTTATGAAAAAATCAATCTTAAACTTAGGAAAAGTTTTAAATAAAACTACTCAAAAGAATACCTTTGGAGGAAGAGTTCCTAGATGCTGTTTAGACTGGGATCCAATTCAACGCCACTGCTACAAATGGCAGCCAAACTGTTTATAAGCTTTTTAATTAAAGCTATATTAATTACAAACAGCTAGAATCATAACTTCTAGCTGTTTGCTTATTAAAAAAATATAGCCTTGTTAAAAAGCATAATACTAGTAAAATTTCTTTTACAAAGAATAAACACAAAACCTTGAGTGTCTTTAAAGAATTTAACAACTAATCAATTTTAACTTATTATCATAAAAAACCAATTATAGGATTAGAGAAAGCGAAAAAAGTCGAGGTAAATAAAACTGTAATTTTCTTGGTTCAGTTGTGTAACTAACTGTTTTTATGTGAGAAAATTTCTTTTTATTACTTCTAAAACCTCGTGTTTATGCTAATGAATCTTATAAAGCTCAAACTTGATTAAAGTTTTACGTATAAAAAGCTACCTTGATTTCAAGGTAGTTTTTTATTTTTATCTTGTATCTATCCATAAAAAACCACTAAATTAGCAAGCTTGCTAAAAATTAAATTTTAGCTATTTAATTTGTTATTTAATATAAAAGTAGAAGAATTATGAGTCCGAATGATGACAGAAAAATTAGAGAAAAACTACAACAAAAAACTTGGAATGAAATAAAAACCAACGATTCTTGGGCTATATTTAAAATTATGTCTGAGTTTGTTGATGGGTATGAAAAACTAAGTAAAATTGGTCCTTGTGTATCTATTTTTGGTTCTGCCCGTACAAAAACAGACGATCCTTATTATAAATTAGCTGAAGAAGTTGCTTTTAAACTAACTCAAAGCGGATTTGGTGTTATTACAGGAGGAGGTCCTGGTATTATGGAAGCTGGTAATAAAGGAGCGCACCGAGGAAAAGGAACCTCTGTTGGTTTAAATATTGAACTTCCTTTTGAACAACATGACAATCCATGGATTGACCATGACAAAAACTTAAACTTCGATTACTTTTTTGTTCGTAAAGTTATGTTTGTTAAATACTCACAAGGTTTTGTTGTTATGCCTGGTGGATTTGGTACTATGGATGAACTTTTTGAAGCTATAACACTAATACAAACTAACAAAATTGGACGTTTCCCTATTGTACTTATGGGTAAAAAGTTTTGGGGAGGCCTACTTGATTGGATTAAGAACACATTATTAGAGGAAGGAAATATTAGTGAAAAAGATTTGAATTTATTTAGAGTTGTTGACACTGCTGATGAAGCAGTTGAACACTTTAATAAGTTTTATGCTAAATATCAGCTAAAACCAAATTTCTAAAAATTTTTATCTTTAAAGCTCGTTGTATTTACAACGAGCTTTTTTATTTTCACAAAGTTTATGAAACTTAATGTTTTCTGTAAAACTTTTAAACTCGCATTATATAATATTGAAACAGAAAATACTCCTTTTAGTATGTACTTCCATCTTGTATTGCTTTAAAATAGTAGCACAAGAAAACTCTGTTGAAATAAAAGCTAAATTAGATATAGGCAACGATGTTATTCATATTCTACAAAAAACAACTTTTTACAATCACTCTTCTTCTAATCTAGATTATATTTTTTTACATAACTGGGCAAATGGTTATAAAAACGATGATACTCCCTTAGCAAAACGGTTTATTGAAGATTACAAAAAAAACTTTTACTTTTCAAAAGAAAAAGATAGAGGTTACAGTAAAATAAAAAACTTAACTGTTAACTTTAAACAAGTTTCATTCAAAGAGAATAAAAATCAACAAGATATTATTAAAGTACTACTCAACAAACCTTTAAAACCAAAAGACAGCTTAATAATACGTACCTCATATTCTGTAAAAATTCCAAATGCAAAATATACAGGATATGGAAAAACAAAAACTGGATACCATTTACGTTTTTGGTATCTAACTCCTGCCGTATATGATAAAAAATGGCAACTGATGAGCAACTTAAATTTAGACGATCTATACGAGGAGCTCTCTAATTACTCTATTTCTATAGATATTCCTAAGAATTATCATATTGAAAGTAATTTGTATCAATATAAAACTGAACACAATAGCTATACAAACTATTATTTAGTTGGCGCCCAAAAAAAGGATATTATACTCCATATTGACACTATTAAAACTTTTAAATCTTTTAAGCTAAAGGATAAAGAAATTAAAACTGATGCCTACCTTAAAAAAATCACGAATGAAGAGACTACCAAAATTATAAATAAACAAATACAATTTATAGAAGACTTTATAGGTAAACACCCTCACCCTGAAATTTTTGTAGATTCTCGAACTATTAATAAAAATTCATTACATGAAATTTATGGGCTTCCAAGCTGGTTGAAACCTTTTCCTAAAAACTTTAGATGGGAAACTGGGTTCTTTAAAGCTCTTACTCAGAAATATTTCGACGATATTATTATTCAAAACCCAAGAAAAGATTATTGGCTTACTGATGGCTTGCAAACTTTTTTAATGATGGAGTATGTAAAAAAATACTATCCTGAAATTACTTTTCTAGGAAAATACTCTAAGTATTGGCCAATAAAAACATATAACATTGCTCAATTAAAGCAGAATGACAAATACCCTCTAGTATATCAGTTTAGCTCTCGAAAATTTTACGATCAATCTTTAATAACCTCTAGTGATTCTCTTTCTAATTTTAACAGAAAAGTTGTTAGTAAATACAAAGCAGGTTTAGGTATTAAGTATTTACACGATTTTGTAGGCGATAGTATTTTAAAAAAATCAGTAAAAGAATTTTATATTCAAAATCAATTAAAGCCCTCAAGTAGTAAATACTTTGCTCATATACTTCAAAAAAACACTTCAAAAGATTTGCAATGGTTCTTTGGAGATTATCTTACTACCGATAAAAAAATTGATTACAAAATAAAAAAGGTAGCTTATACCAAAAATAAAGACTCTCTAATTGTTACAATTAAAAATAAAAGAACGTTTAAAGCTCCTGTTGCACTATATGGCATCCAAAATAAAGATATAAAATTTAAAACTTGGATTACTAATATAGACTCTACCAAAACAGTTAAAATTAAAAGAGGCGACTTCAATAAACTAGCTTTAAACTATGAAAACAACTATCCTGAATTTAACTCTCTTAACAATTTTAGAAATGTAAATAATAGCTTTATAAGCAAGCCTCTCCAATTTCGTTTTTTTAAAGATTTTGAAAACCCCTATTATAATCAGTTATTTTATTATCCTGACATTAAGTATAATCTATACGATGGTTTAATACTTGGCGTTAATATAAATAACAGATCACTGGTTAATCATAATTTTCAATTTAGTTTAACCCCAAACTATAGTCTAAAAAGTAGAAACTTTACAGGATCTTTTTCTGTAGCATATAATCATTTTTTAAGAGACTCTAAGATTTATAAAATACGATATGGAATTTCAGGAAGTAACTTTCATTACGCACCTGAATTAGGGTATAATACTTTAAGTCCATTTATTAATTTTCAATTTAGAAGAAATACACTCCGCGATATAGGTTCAAAATTCTTAATAGCTCGAATGGTTAGTATTAATAAAGAAGTTGCACCTAACAATACTCAGAGTGATCAAGACAAGTATAATATTTTTAACCTTCGCTATATCAACAACAAATTTGATGCTATACGCAGAATACAGTATGCTGCTAACCTTGAAATAAACTCTAATTTCAGTAAAATTTCAACCGATTTTCGTTATAGAAAGTTCTTTACTGCTAATGAAAGTTTTGAAGTCCGATTTTTTGGCGGACTCTTCTTATCAAACAAAACAGAAGGAAATTACTTTAGCTTTGGATTAAATCGCGGAAATGATTACTTGTTTGAGCAAAATTTATTTGGTCGCTCAGAAAGTGAAGGTATCTTTAGTCAGCAGTTTGTCGTTGGTCAAGGAGGTTTTAAATCTAAATTTAAAGAACCATACTTTGCTAATCAGCTTATAACATCTATTAATACCAGTGTAAGCGTATGGAAGTGGGCAGAAATTTATAATGACGTTGCCATGTTAAAAAACAAAAATACCTCTCCAAAGTTTTTTTATGAAAACGGTATTCGATTAAACTTCCTTCCTGAAATATTTGAATTTTATCTTCCTATTTACACCAATGAAGGTTTTGAAATCAATAAAAGAGCCTATCCTTCAAAAATTAGATTCATCATTACAACAGATATTGATAGAATTTATAATTTTATCAGAAGAGGTGTATTATAAATATCTCAATAATTACTTTATTTTAGTTGTTTTTTTGAAGAATATTCAACGAAAATAGAAATTTTTAAATATCAACTAAAAAACCTATCTTTGTAACCATACCTAAATTAGATGATTATGACGCAAAATACCGAAATAGCTAATACTCAACAGCTTTCTTTTCAAGATTTTAAAAATGAAGTTTTAAAGGACTATAGAATTGCTCGTATTAGTCGAGAATGTAGTTTATTAGGAAGAAGAGAAGTTTTAACAGGTAAAGCTAAATTTGGAATTTTTGGAGATGGTAAAGAAGTACCACAGTTAGCTATGGCTAAAGCTTTTCAAAATGGAGATTTCAGATCAGGTTATTATCGTGACCAAACCTTTATGATGGCTATTGGAGAATTAACTCCACAACAATTTTTTGCAGGATTATACGCACATACTGATATTGATATTGAGCCTATGTCTGCCGGTCGTCAAATGGGAGGACATTTTGCAACACATTCTTTAGATGAAAACGGTAACTGGAAAAATTTAACCGCTCAAAAAAATTCATCATCAGATATCTCTCCTACTGCAGGACAAATGCCTCGTTTATTAGGATTAGCACAAGCATCTAAAATCTATAGAAATGTTAAAGGTTTAGAAAAGCATACTAACTTTTCAATCAACGGTAACGAAGTTGCTTGGGGTACTATTGGTAATGCTAGTACAAGTGAGGGATTGTTTTTTGAAACTATCAATGCTGCTGGTGTTTTACAAGTTCCAATGATAATGAATGTTTGGGATGATGAGTACGGAATTTCAGTTCATGCACGTCACCAAACTACTAAAGAAAGTATTTCAGAAATATTAAAAGGATTCCAACGTGAAAATGAAAGTAATGGGTATGAAATTTTCGTAGTGAATGGTTGGGATTATGTTCAGTTAATTGACACTTACAACAAAGCTTCTAAAATTGCTAGAGAGCAACATATACCTGTATTAATTCATGTAAAAGAATTAACACAACCTCAAGGACACTCTACTTCAGGTTCTCACGAACGTTACAAATCAAAAGAACGTTTACAATGGGAACAAGAGTTTGATTGTATTGCTCAAATGCGTAAGTGGATTTTAGAATTTGAACTAGAAAATGAAGATGGAGAGACTTTAAAATTTATTGATTCTGAAGAAGATTTAATCAATATTGAAAAAGAAGCGAAAAAAGAAGTTAGTAAAGCTAAACGTGATGCTTGGAGCGCATATACAAACGAAATAAAAGCAGAAGTAGCCGAAGCTATTGCTTTGTTAGATACCATTGCACAAAAAAGTAACAACGGTTCTTTCATTTCAAAATACAAAAACGATTTAGCGGCAATTGCTGAACCTATCAGAAAAGATATTTTAGTAGCAGCACGTAAAACGTTACGTTACTTAAGAGATGAAGATTTCACTGAAAAAACTGCACTTCAAAACTTTATTAAAACTTCAATTGATAAAGCTGCTGTAAAATATTCAGCTCATTTATTAAGTGAAACTGAATTAGCTACTGAAAATATTTCTGCCGAAGCTCCAACCTATGCTTCTGAAAAAAATATGGTAGATGCACGTATTATTATGCGTGATAACTTTGATGCTATTTTAGCAAAACACCCTGAAGTGTTAATTTTTGGGGAAGATGCTGGGTATATAGGTGATGTTAATCAAGGGTTAGAAGGTTTACAAGAAAAGTTTGGTGAGTTACGTGTTTCTGACACAGGAATTCGTGAGGCGACTATTTTAGGTCAAGGTATTGGTATGGCAATGCGTGGTTTGCGCCCAATTGCTGAGATTCAATATTTAGATTATTTACTGTATGCTTTACAAATTATGAGTGACGATTTAGCTACGTTACGTTACCGTACGTTTGGTAAACAAAAAGCTCCTTTAATTATCCGTACTCGTGGGCATCGTTTAGAAGGAATTTGGCACTCAGGTTCACCAATGGGTGGAATTATAAACAATATTAGAGGTATTCATGTATTAGTTCCTCGTAACATGACTAAAGCCGCTGGGTTCTATAACACTTTATTGGAAGGAGATGATCCTGCCTTAGTCGTAGAATGTTTAAACGGATACCGTTTAAAAGAAGAATTACCAACAAACTTAGGAGATTTTAAAACTCCAATTGGTGTTGTTGAAACTATCAAAGAAGGAAACGATATCACCATTGTTTCTTATGGTTCTACCCTACGAATTGTTGAAGAAGCTGCTAAAGATTTAGCACAAGTAGGTATAGATGTAGAAATTGTAGATGCTCAAAGTTTATTACCTTTTGATATTAATCACGATACAGTTAAATCAGTGGCTAAAACAAATCGTTTATTAGTTGTTGACGAAGATGTTCCTGGAGGAGCTTCAGCTTATTTATTACAAGAAATTGTTGAAAATCAAAATGGTTATAGACATTTAGATAGTAAACCACAAACATTAACAGCAAAAGCACATAGACCTGCTTATGGTACCGACGGAGATTACTTCTCTAAACCATCTGCAGAAGATATTTTTGAAAAAGTATACGAAATTATGAACGAAGCAAACCCTTCTAAATTCAAGAGTTTGTATTAATAATTAATTTTAAAATAATTAAAATAAAAAAAACGATTTTAGAATATTCTAAAATCGTTTTTTTATTCGCTTTTTTATATAATTATTCAGCTACTTTTTCTGCTACCGCCTCAGTAGCCGCTTCTGCTTCCTGCGTATCTAAAGGCTGATTTTTTGACTCGTAATCTTCTATTTTATTCTCTATAACTGGGATAAACTTAGAAGAAGATAGATCTGAATTATTTATAACATCTTTCAATGCCTTTATTCTTTCTGTCATTGTTGGTTGAGTATTTGCTATTCCTGCAAATTTAGCTGTTGCTATATCAACTTGATCATTTGTAATATTAGAAGTTTTTACCCAACCTTCTTCTATATACTTCCCTTCAGATCTTTTTCCTTTAACTTTAATCCAATCGCCTTGAGTTTCAGTCACAGCAATAATATCCATAACGCTGTACTTTTTTTCTGTTTTAGTAAGTAAATCTGGCCTTTTGTAAACTACTGCCTCTTCTAACATAGCTCCCACTTTACCATTAACAGCTAAAAAGGTAGATCTAGTCCATCCTTCTTTTCCGTCAATCAACTTTACTTTGTAATACTCTTTCTTAGAAACAGAATCTATAGTTTCTTCTCCTGTTAAGGTTACTTTTTCTCCTAAACTAATAGAAGTTATCCATTTCCCTTTTGCAGAAGCACTTTCTCTAATAGATAATTTATCTAATAAACAAATTGCTGAAGTAGACTTTTCTTCTTTTTCACTAATAGATTTTTCAGTTGTTGAAGTATCTCCTTTGTTTTCTGAGTTTTTGTCGTCTTTACAACCTATACAAATAGTAGACACTAATGCAATAGCAATTAATATTTTTTTCATTATTATAAATTTTTTACGCAAATATATCATTTATTAATTAAATAATTTAACATGCTTTATTTACTTATTTGTTTAAAATAAAATTCCCAACATTACAGCTTAAACATTTTTTGTTTTGGCAATAATTATTTTTCAACTCTAATAAAGCCTGAGATTCAAAAGCATTTTTTGCTTTAATTTTTAACTCATCAAACTTATTTATAATTGAATTTTTTTCTGGGTGTATTTGTTGTATCAATTTTAACAAACTTTCTTCATTAACCTCTCCTCTAGCTTGTTCATAAACAAACTTTAAAGGAATAATTGTATTAATAATCAACAAGTCAATAAATGATTTTGTAAGTATTTTAACTGATTTTTTTGACTCAGAACCAAACGTATAATGAGTTTTCCAAAACTCATTTACTTCAACTGTAAATAAATTATAAAAACCCTCTATTTTATTTACATCCATTAACCTTGAAAATAAGCTTTCATATTTATTATATAAAGCCACTAATTGCGCTATTCTAATCGTAGGAAAGTTATTGGGGCGCATTCTAAAAAATTGAAAACGGTGTTTTATTAATGATTGTAGCCTGTATTTGTGCTTTATATAAACATACTCATTTTTAAGTTGCTTATAATAACTCTCTTCTATTTCATCAGCTAAAAAACCTGCCTGTCCAAACAGTAAAGCAGATAGCTGCTCTTCGTTAAATCGAACTTTACGTAACACAGAAAAATCAAACGATTGTGCTAGTTCTAGAAAGGCTGCTCCATTAACTTTCAATCCGAAATTCTTAGCTAATAACTGAAACAACACCGCTTCATAATCATTATTTGATTTTTGTAACAGCTCTTTTATTACCACCGATTTATTCTCTAATCGTTCAAAATACAAACGTTCTAACCAGTTATTTAATAAAAAAGAATTGATTTCTCCTATCTGCTTTTCACAAGGAATCCATCGTCGTTCTTTTAAAAACAATTTTCTATAATTTACCAATACATCTTCTTGAACAATTTTTTGCAATTCAACCGTTGGTAATGGATGATTATTTTTCATAAACACATCAGAATCATATTCCCACACAACATGTAAAATAACCGCATCATAATTCATATCTTTTTCATGATGATGCGCATACCAATCTGATGACTTTATATGAATTTCAACATTTCCAACCCATAGCTGCCCATCAATCTTCAATTTTGTATTCAAAAAATCAGGTCCTGAATTCGTATTATGACTCCCTGTGTTTAATACTTCAACGGTTTCTCCTTTTACTGATATTAAATTTGCTTTGCTAAATAGTTTATACTGCCAAATAAAGTGCAAGAACTCTTCTTTCATACATTTTTTTATTTTCAATGTACAAAATATTTTTATGATACTATCAATATTAATTATTCGAAGTATTTTTAGACTACTTTTTATTCTTCTATTTTTGTCAAAATAAATTACTATAGGTAAACTTACAGGAAAACAATGTAAGGGCACGTTTTTAATTTAGAGATAAACCTTGAAGTATTTTAACTCTCAATTATCGAGTAAAAATTAAACCACATGAATAGTATAGAAAATTTACAATGGCGTTACGCTGTTAAAAAATTTGACGAGCATAAATTTCTTTCCGAAGAACAAATTAATCTTTTAAAAGAAGCATTTAATTTAACTGCTACTTCTTATGGATTACAACCTGTAAAAATGGTTGTGGTTAAAAACAAAGATTTACAACAACAATTGGTGGCACATTCTTGGAATCAACACCAAGTTGCACAGGCTTCTCATTTATTGGTATTGTGTACCCCAAAAGAACTTACTACTAAAGATGTTGAGAGCTATTTTAAATTAGTAAAAGACATAAGAAACACACCCGATGAAATTTTAAATCCTTTCAAAGAGTTTTTAACTAACGATATAGAGAATAAATCTCCTGAAGTATTGTTCCATTGGATGAAAAACCAAGCATATATTGCTTTAGGAAACTTAATGACTGTTGCTGCAAATGAAAAAATTGACAGCTGCCCTATGGAAGGTTTTGTTCCTGAAAAATATGATGAAATTTTAGAATTAGATAAATACAACTTACAATCAGTTTTAGTATTACCTGTTGGTTTTAGAGCAGAAGATGACTACATGAAAGACTTAAAAAAAGTTCGTAGAAAAACAGAAGATGTCGTTATTGAGCTTTCTTAGACAACACTAATTATGAATTACGATTGATAATTTTAGTACATTCGTAATTCATAATTTAACTATATGCAACCGTTACATATACTACTCCTTATTTTAGCCTATTTTGGTGTATTAATTCTTATCTCATACATCACAGGTAAATCGGCAAACAATCAAACATTTTTTAAAGCAAACAACTCATCTCCTTGGTATTTAGTTGCCTTTGGTATGATTGGAGCATCATTATCTGGAGTTACTTTTATTTCGGTTCCTGGTTGGGTTGAAGGTGACAAAATGAGTTATATGCAAATGGTACTAGGGTACGTATTAGGTTATGCCGTTATTGGATTGGTACTACTTCCACTCTATTACCGATTAAATTTAACTTCAATTTACACCTATTTAGAAGGACGTTTTGGTAGATATTCGTACAAAACTGGGGCTTCTTTTTTCTTACTTTCAAGAACTATTGGTGCTGCCTTTCGCTTGTTTTTAGTGGCAAATGTATTACAGTTAATTTTGTTTGATGCTTATGGAATTCCGTTTTGGGTAACAGTAACAATTACCATTTTACTTATATGGCTATATACTTTTAAAGGAGGCATAAAAACTATTGTATGGACAGACACTTTACAAACGTTGTTTATGCTAATTGCTGTTGGAGTTTGTATTGTAATGATAAAAGATGAAATGCAAATTGATAATTTGTTTTCGTATGTAACAGACAATAGCTTATCTAAAACTTTCTTTTTTGACGATGTAAAGGCTGGTAACTATTTTTGGAAACAATTCTTTTCAGGAGCTTTTATTTCAATTGTGATGACAGGTTTAGATCAAGACATGATGCAAAAAAACTTGACTTGCCGCAATTTAAAAGATGCTCAAAAAAACATGTTTTGGTTTACTATAGTACTCGTTATTGTTAACTTCTTTTTCTTAGCTTTAGGAATCCTGTTAACTGATTACGCTACAGTAAATGAACTAAACGCTCATAAAGACAACTTATTTCCTACCATAGCAATGAGTGGTGATTTAGGTATAGCTACTTCCCTATTCTTCCTTCTCGGTTTAATAGCAGCAGCATACTCAAGTGCTGATAGTGCTTTAACTTCGTTAACTACTTCTTTTAGTATTGATATTCTTGAAATTGACAAAAAAGATAATGAGCAAGAAAGAGAAAAAACACGAAAGAAAATTCATGTGCTGTTTTCATTTATTTTAGTGGCTACTATCTTAATTTTTAAATATTTTATTGCTGATGAGAGTGTAATTGCTAAAATATTCCAATTTGCTGGTTATACTTACGGTCCGTTACTAGGTTTATATGCTTTCGGACTGTTTACTAAATTAAACATAAAAGACAAGTTAGTTCCTATCATTTGTTTAATGGCTCCTATTATAACTTATATTATTAGCTTTTACAGCAAGGAAAAGTTTGGGTTTGATTTTGGTTTTTTTGTATTGATATTAAACGGATTCTTAACTTTTTTAGGATTACTTTTGATAAGTAATAATAAACAAAGTAAATCAGCAATTCTGCCTATAATTATGTCTCTTCTTGGTTTTCTAAGAGCTATATTGAATGGATTTGAAGACTGGAGAGCTATATTATTCCTAATTTTAGGTTTTACTTGGCTCAGTATTATTATCTCTAGATTAAAAAGCAAGCATAATGCCTAAAAAAGGAAAAGCTAAAAATACTGTAAACAAAGCGAAACATACACGCTTAATGAAGCAGAAAGAAAACAAACTTCGTTTGGAAAAACAACGTACCAAAGAACGTTTAAAAGCCATTATTAAAAAAGTTAACGAACAAAAAGAAAATGACAGCTCAACAAATAATTAAAAAGTTTGACTTAACGGAACATCCTGAAGGTGGTTTTTATAAAGAAACCTATAGAAGCAACGGAATTATTAAAAACAAACACTTAAATTCTAACTTTGTAGGTGATAGAAATTACAGTACTTGTATTTATTTTTTATTAACTTCTGAAAAATTTTCTGCCTTTCATAAAATCAATCAAGATGAAATTTGGCATTTTTATAAAGGAAGTACCTTAAAACTACATATGATTTCTCCCAAAGGAAACTATTCTTTTGTATTGATTGGAAATAATATAGAAAATGATGAGCAACCACAATTTGTAGTTCCGGCTGGTTACTGGTTTGCTGCTGAAGTTAGTAAAGAAAACTCATATGCTTTTACTGGTTGCACTGTTGCTCCTGGATTTGACTTCAACGATTTTGTTTTACCTAAAAGAGAAGAGTTAATACAACTATTCCCACAACATAAAGAAATCATAACTAAACTAACACATTTTTAAATAATTCTTCCTCACTACCTATATACAAATCTACTATATAGTGTATAAGAAGTAAGATTCTTTTACATTTCCTTTTCATCTATTAATTGATTAAATTTGTTACTTAGTATTACCTATCTACAGATACTAAAAAAAACTTCAATTATAAAAGTAACGAAATACTTAGCCGTTATTTTACTTAAAAAAAATGAAAAATAATACATACAAAAAGCTATCTATTTGGTATAAAAAATTCCAAATTAGCAAAACACCTCAAATGAATTTAGTTTGGGGATTCTTCTTATATACCTTTATCGGTTTTATTTTACTATCAATTCCTCTGTTTCATAAAGCAGATGTATCTTTTTTAGACAATCTATTTATCTCAACATCAGCAATATCAACTACAGGGCTAGTTACTATCAGTATTTTTGATTCCTATAATTTCTTCGGACAGTTTATTATAATGATGCTCATACAAATTGGTGGAATTGGCTACATGACACTAACAACCTACTACTTGTTATTTATCACAAAAAAAATAACGCATTGGCATAGTAAATTATTAGGAACAGAATTTACGTTACCTAATAGTATTAAAATAAAAGATTTTATTAAAAGTGTTATTGTCTTTACTTTAATTATGGAAACTATTGGAGTTATACTGTTTTATATTGCTTTTACCAATTCTGGTATGCAAAACTTAAAAGCCATTTGGTTTGCTATTTTCCATAGCGTTTCATCTTTTTGCACTGCGGGTTTTGGTTTATTCAACAATGGCTTTGAAGAATACCACGATAACGTTTTTATAAATACAACAATCTCTATTTTAGCTATAGCAGGTTCTTTAGGTTTTATTGTTGTTACCGATTTATGGTATCGTCTTTCTGGAAAGACTAAAGAAATATCCTTCACAACAAAAATTATTGTCTACGGATTTATATTCTTATTACTTTCAGGAACATTACTTACGTACCTATCAGAACCTTCTTTAAACCTAAACTCCAACCATTCGTTAATGACTTCTTTTTTTCAAACAATGTCTGCAATGACAACAGTTGGTTTTAATACTGTACCTATTGGTGGTTTTTCTTTACCAATATTATTACTACTTACTTTTTTAATGTACATAGGTGCATCACCATCTGGGACAGCTGGAGGAATGAAAATCACAACTTTAACAGCAATGATTTCTATATTAAAAAGTAGATTATTAGGACAAAAAAAGATTACGTTTTTAAACAGGATTATACCTTTTGATAGAATTTACATAGCAACCTCTACTTTTATGTTATATACCAGTTTAATTTTTTTATTCTCTTTTTTACTTTCATATAGTGAAAGCTTCTCTTTTGACAAAATATTGTTTGAAGTTGCTTCTGCTCTTGGCACCGTTGGATTAAGTACTGGAATTACTGGGGACTTATCAAACCTAGGCAAATTCCTCATAATTATTCTAATGTTCATAGGAAGAGTTGGTGTTTTAACTTTTGGTTTTGCTTTATTACAACAGAAACAAAACGAATTAGAAAAAATAAAATCTGACGATTTAGCCGTATAGTTTTTTAACCGATAGCGAAACACTAATCGCTATCGGTTTATAATTTTACATAAACGCTATCTGTAAGCCCATCAATACAAATATTACACCTGAAATTTTATTTAACCTTACCCCTATTTTTTCATTCTCTTTAATCTTAGTTGAAAATATCCCAGCAAACGATGTTAAAACCAAGTACCAAATGGTAGTCATTACCGCATAAATTACTCCCATTATTATAAAAGGAACTGGATTTTCTATCTCTGTTGGGCTTATAAACTGCGGAAAGAACGCTATAAAGAATAATGCAACTTTCGGATTTAATATATTTGTTACAAACCCTGATGTAAAACTGCTTTTTGCTGAATTTTTCTTTTGTTCTTCGTTTGTATTAGCAATCAGCCCTTTTTTTGACATCACTTTTGTTACACCTAAATAAATTAAATAAGCTGCTCCTAAATATTTAATCAATGCAAAGAATATTGCTGATTTAGCTACCATAATCGACAAACCTAATGCTCCAAACAAAGTATGTACTAGAGCCCCAGTGTTTAAACCAAAACTAGTATATACACCAGATCTTCTTCCTTGGCTAATTGACTTATTAATTAAAAAGACGGTTTCTATTCCTGGTGTCAAAACAAAAAGAATAGTTGCTACTAAAAATGCTATAAAATTCTCAATTCCCATTTCGTTACTTCTTTAAAAATGATTACAAAGTTTTTTATGCAAAGCAACAGCAGTTCTCTTTATTAAAAAATACTTATTTTTGACTGATTAATGCAAAAAACGCATTAAAATGACTATTCAACAGATTCGATATTTTTTAATTCTAGCAGAAGAATTACATTTTTGGAAAACAGCAGAAAAAGTTTACACCTCTCAATCGTCATTAAGTAGGCAAATTCAATCTTTAGAAGAAGAATTAGGTATTACTTTATTTGAGCGAGATAAAAGAAATGTAAAACTTACTGAAGCTGGTGTATTCCTTAAAAAAAAATGGGATGTTCTATTAGACGAGTTCGATCGTACACATCAACATGCTAAAAAAATTGATGAAGGTTCTTCTGGACTTGTTAGTATTGCCTACCCTGGCTCTATCTCTTACAACTATTTACCTGAATTACTCAAAATATTTTCAGAAGAGAAACCAGATTTAAAAGTAGAACTTATGGAGCCTACTGATATTACACTTGAAAAATTACTTTCTAGTTATCAAATAGATTTTGCTTTTAGCAGAAATGAAGTTCTAAATGCTTCTATTTTATCTGAAAGATTGTATGCTGAACCCGTTTGCCTTGTGGTTCCAAAAGATCATTGGATAACAGAAGATTCTTTTGTTGATTTAAGAGACGTAAAAGACGAAAAATTTATCCTTTCTGGTTTACATCATACTACTTATTTTTCCTCATTACTACGCAATATTTTTAACACTTATGGTTTTGAACCTCAAACTCATATTGAATCTGATTTTGGGAGTATGATATTAAACTTAATTGGTAGAGGTTTAGGAATATCTATTTTACCTTACTCATATCAGTTTTCTTTAAATACGAACATACGGTTTATTACACTACCCGAAAGCACAGAATTATATATCAATTGGCGCAAGAACGACCATAGAAAAGTAATTAAAAGTGTTATTGAATATTCTGTAAAATTAGGCAAAAACTACAACCGAAAGTTTGTATAAAACAAAAACCTGAACATTAGAAAATGTTCAGGTTTTTGTTTATTTGTATACGTACAAGTAACTATTTATCAATCGAACCTAAAACACGTTTCATAAAATTATTTAACGCTTCTTTTTTAGGTGTTCCATCTTTAATCATTTTATTAACTTCAATTGCTCCGTACATATTAGAGATTAACTCTCCTATAACGTCTAGCTCTTCATCTTTTAACGATGGAACCTCTGTTAAAGCTTCAAGCGTCTCAATAGTTTCTAGTACATAATCTTGGTCATTTTCTTCAATAAATGAAGTTAAATGTTTAATTACTGGTAATTTCATAACTAAGCTACTTCATTTACTAAATCCTTCAATACATCAAACTTATTGGTTTGAGTTTGATTTACTAATTTTCCATCAATATAAGTAGCAAAAGTAGGCAAGTTACTCACATCAGCAAGTTTTCTACTCTCTGGAAATTTTTCGGCATCAGCTATTACAAAAACCATATCTTCATTCTCAGAAGACAACTTTTTAAATTTAGGTTTCATAATACGGCAGTTACCACACCATGAAGCTGAAAACTGAACTACAACTTTTTTATTACCTGCAACAACTTCAGATAAATTGTCTTGACTTAATTCTTGTACCATTTCTTTAATTATTATCCATTTCGAAAGGAGCTCGTGCTCGACCCCTTCACTTATCTCACACGAACTTGTTTCCTTTCTTTAATTATGTCTAATTAGTTTGCTGCTAAATATTCTGCTGTTGCTTTTGCATTAGCTTGCATCGCTTCTTTACCTTCTTCCCAGTTTGCAGGACATACCTCACCTTTTTCTTGTACGTGAGTATAAGCATCTACTAAACGTAAATATTCATTTACATTACGACCAACTGGCATATGGTTTATTCCTTCATGAAAAACAGTTCCTTCTTCATCTATTAAATATGTAGCTCTATAAGTTACATTATCTCCTTCAACCTGTACAGTTCCTGTAGCTTCATCATAAACCTCGTTAGAGATGTCTAAGATACCTAAAATAGATGATAAATTACGATTACTATCAGCTAATAATGGGTAAGTAACACCTTCAATACCTCCATTATCCTTAGATTGGTTTAACCAAGCAAAGTGTACTTCAGGAGTATCACAAGAAGCTCCAATTACAATGGTATTTCTTTTTTCAAATTCTGGTAATGCAGCTTGAAAAGCATGTAACTCAGTTGGACAAACGAAAGTAAAGTCTTTCGGATACCAAAACAACAACACTTTTTTCTTGTTTTTAACTGCTTCTTCTAATACATTTAACTTAAACGTGTCCCCCATTTCGTTCATTGCATCTACGTTTAAACTTGGAAATTTTTTTCCTACTGCTGTAGCCATTTTATAGTTTTTTATTGATTAATATTTTTTTACAGGCACAAATGTATTTTGTTTCTTCTCATTTAAAGTGTGAATCTAAAAATATTTTTTTATTTCACTATAACTATAACCAATAGTTAACATATTTTTAAATCACTAAAAAAAATATACCTTTATATTCCAACACATTATAAAACACAAAAACAAAAACTATAGTTATTTGTTATTTTAAAATAAAAAATATAGATAAAAATTATTCACTGTTTTATAGTAGCTTTGCCCTATTCTAACCTATTAAATTATAATAAAATGAAAAACACAAACTCACATTCTTCGAAAGGTAAATGCCCTTTTTCACAAGGTGCAAACACAGAAATACATGATAACATCATGGAGTGGTGGCCAAAATCATTAAACTTAGATATACTACATCAACACGATACCAAAACCAATCCTTTAGACAGTAATTTTAATTATGCTGAAGAATTTAAAAAATTAGATTTAGAAGCAGTTAAAAATGACCTTAAAGACTTAATGACCGATAGTCAAGATTGGTGGCCTGCCGACTGGGGACATTATGGTGGTTTAATGATTCGTATGGCGTGGCATGCTGCTGGTACCTATAGAGTTGCTGATGGTAGAGGTGGTAGTAATACAGGCAACCAACGCTTCGCTCCATTAAATAGTTGGCCTGATAATGGTAATTTAGATAAAGCAAGACGATTGTTATGGCCTATCAAGAAAAAATACGGAAACAAACTATCTTGGGCAGATCTTATAATTTTAGCTGGTAATATGGCTTATGAATCAATGGGCTTCAAAACTTTTGGTTTTGCCGGCGGACGTGAAGATATTTGGCATCCTGAGAAAGATATTTATTGGGGATCTGAAAAAGAATGGTTAGCGCCAACAGGGAGTAAAGGTTCTCGATATTCTGGAGACAGAGACTTAGAAAACCCATTAGCTGCTGTAATGATGGGATTAATTTATGTAAACCCTGAAGGGGTTGACGGAAAACCCGATCCTTTAAAAACCGCAAAAGACGTAAGAGAAACCTTTAAGCGCATGGCAATGAATGATGAAGAAACCGTTGCTTTAACTGCTGGTGGACACACTGTAGGAAAAGCACACGGTAATGGTGACGCAGGAGCCTTAGGTGAAAGCCCTGAAGGTGCAGAAGTTCAAGATCAAGGCTTTGGCTGGATAAACCCTAAAGGGAATGGAAATGCTGCAGATACTGTTACTAGTGGTTTGGAAGGAGCTTGGACAACTACCCCCGATAGATGGAACCATACGTACTTTCATTTGTTGTTAAATCATGATTGGGAATTAACAAAGAGTCCTGCTGGTGCTTGGCAATGGGAACCTGTTAATATTGATGAGGCAGATAAACCTGTAGATGCTCACAATCCGAACATTAAAAGAAACCCAATAATGACTGATGCGGATATGGCAATGAAAATGGACCCTGAATACAGAAAAATATCTGAAAAGTTCTATAAAGATCCAGCCTATTTTGCTGACACCTTTGCACGTGCTTGGTTTAAACTAACACATCGTGATTTGGGCCCTAATACACGTTATTTAGGGGTTGATGCTCCAACAGAAACACTTATATGGCAAGATCCTGTTCCTACTGTAGACTATACTTTAAACGATACTGAAGTTGAAGAATTAAAAGAAAAACTGTTAAACAGTGGACTTACTCGTACTGAACTTATCAATACTGCTTGGGATAGTGCTAGAACTTATAGAGGATCAGACTTTAGAGGTGGTGCTAATGGAGCACGCATTCGTTTAGCTCCTCAGAAAGACTGGGAAGGAAATGAACCTACAAGACTAAAAAGAGTATTAGATAAGCTTGCTGAAATTCAAGCTAGTTTAAGTAAAAAAGTTAGTATTGCTGATTTGATTGTTTTAGGAGGTAGTGCTGCTATTGAAAAAGCTGCTAAAGATGGTGGTGTTGACATTAAAGTTCCTTTTACCCCTGGAAGAGGTGATGCAACCGCTGAAATGACAGATACTGAATCTTTTGATGTTTTAGAGCCTCTACATGACGGATACAGAAATTGGCAAAAGAAAGATTATGTAGTAAAACCTGAAGAATTATTATTAGACAGAACACAACTTATGGGGTTAACCGCTCCTGAAATGACTGTTCTAGTTGGGGGAATGCGTGTGCTAGGAACTAACTACGGAGGAACTAAACATGGTGTATTTACAGAAAATGAAGGTGTGTTAAGTAACGACTTCTTTGTTAATCTTACCGACATGAAATACTCATGGAAGCCTTCAGGGGAAAACTTATACAATATTGTTGATCGTAAGACAGGAAACACTAAGTGGACAGCTACACGAGTGGATTTGATATTTGGTTCTAACTCTATTCTTCGTTCGTATGCAGAAGTATACGCACAAGACGACAACAAGAAAAAGTTTGTGAAAGATTTTGTAACTGCCTGGACTAAAGTAATGAATGCAGACAGGTTTGATGTAGTATAAATCACAACTAAATGATAATATTTTAAGCTAGATTTTTTTAATTAAAGAATCTAGCTTATTTTTTTACACTTTAATCACCACTCCCTCTTTCTTCCTCATAAGTCATTAATAGCAATTGAGTTAACATTTAAATTTATTGAGCTAAAGAAACATCAGCTATCAAAGTATTTTTGTTACAGAAATCATTTAATAATTAAAAAACAAATATATTATGAGCAACGATAAAAGTATTTTAGGCTTATTAGCAGGAGTAGCTGTAGGAGCAGGATTAGGTATATTATTTGCCCCTGACAAAGGGAGTAATACACGAAAAAAAATAGCAGACGGAGCAGCCTCTGCAAGAGACACTATTACTTCAGAAGCAACACACCTTAAAGAAGAAGTTAAGCATAAAGCTGAAAGCTTAAAAAATAATGTGGCTGAATCTCTTAGCAGCAAAACAAACTCATTAGAAGAAAAATTAGAAACTATTGTAACTGATGCTAGCTATAAAGCTGAAGATGTTATAACCCAATTAGAACAAAAACTAAAAGTATTAAAGGCTAAAAACAAAAAATTACAAACTAAATAATGTCGATATTCAAATCAATACATACCAACTCTGAAAAAGCAATTGAAAAAGGCGAAAGCTTTATAAAGAATTCTGAAGAATACTTTAAATTAAAAGTATTTTATATACTAACCTCTTCTTTAAGCATGATTTTCAATTTTGCTATTATAGGTATATTCCTACTTATTGCTTTTGTTTTTTTGGCTGTAACAATATCGGCAACCATAGGTAATTATTTAAACAATGTTGTTTTAGGATACTTGTTAGTAGCTTTACTTTTTATAATTTTCGCTTTAATAGCATATAGTATGAGAACAAATGTAGAGAATTTTGTAATTAAAAATTTATCTAAAAAGTATTTTGACGATGAAGAAAACCTATAATAATAGTAAAGAAATAACTAAAGAACTAAAATTACTGAAGCTTAAAAGAGATATTTCTTTAGAAGAAATTAAACTTGTAAAAGAACAATTTAAAGAAGATTTATCTGTGGGGAATTGGTTTCAAACTATATTTGAAACAGTTGGTAAGTTTGGAATATATACTTTAGCTAGGAAATTTTTAAAATAATCTTTTTTTAACTCAATCTTGAATAGCTACAAAGCTTTAATTTAGGTGTAAGACATATAACTTCTTTCCTCTTATAATTAAAAAGCCATCTTCTTCAGATGGTTTTTTAATTATAAGCTTTACTCATTACGTACTCAATATTGCTTCATATTTATTTTCTTTTTTTGTGTTTTTTTAAAAGCTTCATACCCCCTTAATTCTGTTAGCTTTTATGAACTTTTACAAAACAACAAAGATGAAATTGTATTAGCTTCTTTCTAATACAACCTCACCTTTATTTATATAACAATTATTGTAAACTACTTACTATAACTTACAGTTTACCATCCAACGTATATTAAATTTATCGGTACAAGCCCCATACAGTGCGTTCCATTCCGTTTCCAATAGTTCAGTATGAACTATACCTCCGTTAGACAACTCATTAAAAACAACAGTAGCTTTCTCCTCATCATCTAAATCAACACTCATTTGAATATTATTACCACTATTTAGCGGAGTATCTGGAGAAACATCATACGCCATAATGTGAATCCCTTTTTCAATTCTGCATGTTGTATTTTATGCCTGTAATCCTCTGGAATATCTCTCTTTGAGTCTTTGTACGTTTGTTTATTTACAATTTTTGCATTAAATAAGTCTGCATAAAAATTTAATGCGTTTTGACATTCTCCTCTGAATGCTAAGTATGCTTGTATGTTCATAATTTTTATTGTTTTGTATAAAAATAAAAACAAGCATCTATATAAATTAACTCTATTGCTGTGATTATTAACTCAAAAATTTAAAACGTTATTAATTATTTACTAGCAAATAGTTTTACATCATTTTTAGAAACTTCTTTTTCTCCTAAAATAAGTAAACGTTCAACTACATTTCGTAATTCTCTAATATTTCCTGTCCAATCATACTCTTGTAACAATTTAATAGCATCTTCCGAGAAACCTTTTTTAGGCATCCCTTGTTCTTCAGAAATTTTCTTGGCAAAGAAATCTACTAATAACGGTATATCTTCTCTTCTATCGTTTAATGCAGGAACTTTAATTAAAATCACTGCTAAACGATGATATAAATCTTCGCGGAAACGTCCTTCTTCAATTTCCTTCTTTAAATCTTTATTTGTTGCAGCAACTACACGTACATTTACTTTTATATCTTTATCCGAACCTACTCGTTGAATACGATTTTCTTGTAATGCTCGTAATACTTTCGCTTGTGCCGACAAACTCATATCTCCAATTTCATCTAAGAAAATGGTTCCTCCATTAGCTGCTTCAAACTTTCCTGCTCTATCTTTGTTAGCTCCTGTAAAACTCCCTTTTACATGCCCAAACAATTCACTTTCTATTAACTCAGAAGGTATAGCTGCACAGTTTACTTCAATCATAGAACCTTTAGAACGGTCAGATTTTTCGTGTAACCAATGCGCTACTAACTCTTTTCCTGTTCCATTAGGTCCGGTAATTAAAACTCTTGCCTCTGTTGCAGACACTTTTTCAATAATATCTTTAATATGAGTAATAGCATCGCTCTCTCCAATCATTTCATAATTCTTACTCACCTTCTTCTTTAAACGCTTATTTTCTACTACCAACTCCTTTTTATCTAGAGCATTTCTTACAGTATTCAATAATCGATTTAAATCTGGCGGTTTAGAAATATAATCAAAGGCTCCTAAGCGCATGGTGTTTACTGCAGTATCTAAATCACCATGACCAGAAATCATTACCATTGGTATTTCAGGTTTTAACTTTCTAGCTTTTTCCAACACCTCAACACCATCCATTTTTGGCATTTTAATATCACACAAAACCAAATCGTAATCTGTTTTCTTTATCATTTCAATTCCTTGCAAACCATCTTCAGCTTCTTCTACTTCATAGGAATCGTTTTCTTCAGAAATAATTTTTTTTAATACTCTGCGAATTGCAGCTTCATCTTCTATTATTAATATTTTACTCATATTTTTTTAGTCTTTTAGATATTAAAAAGGCTAGTTTAATAAATTCTTGAAATCAGAAATCATTTTTTGGAGCTCACCTACTTCGTTTTCTGAACCTATTAACGTTACTTTATTAACACATTCTTTACAACAAGAAAGAACCATTGGTGGTTACAACTCAAAAAGCAAGCCAAACATTTTTCAGCTTAATTATTTAGTTCTTCTTTAGAATTTCCTTCCTCTTTACCTTCAATTTCTTTCTGATTGTTTTGGAGTACCTCTTTTTTTGGAGGTTCAAAATGCAACCCTTTGGCATCTACAATATGTATATCTCTTTGAGGGAACGGAATACTTATATTATGCTCTCTAAACAGCTCGTCTATTTTAAACCGTATATCACTTTTTGGTATCGCTGCCTGAAAACTATCATTTAACGTAAAAATTAATTTAAAATTTAACGAACTATCTCCGAAATTTTCAAAAAGTACTAAAGGAGCTGGATGCTGGTATACTTTTGGATGTTCACTGGCCGCTTGCAACAATAATTTTTTCACTAAAGCTACATCACTACCATAGGCCACCCCCACTGTTACACTTTCTCTAGTTGTAGTACCATTTTGCGTCCAGTTATATAGGCTGTTAGATAAATACTTGTGATTAGGAATAACCAATACTTTATTATCGATTGTTACGGCTCTAGTGGTTCTCAGTTTTATCTCTTCCACCCTACCAACTTTTCCATCTAGTTCAATAATATCTCCCACATGAACACTTTTATCAAGAATAATAAAAACTCCAGAGATTATATCTTGAAAAAAGGTTTGTAACGCCAAACCAATACCTATTAACAAAGCAGAAGACGCTACTAAAATCGCACTTAAATCGACTCCTGCTGAACTTAAACCTATTGAAAAAACAATTACATATACTAACCAACTAGTAAATGAGAAAATAGTATCAAATTTATTTTTGTCTTCCTGTTCTAGTTTACTTTTTGCTAGTACTTTTAAATATTTCAACAAAAGTTTCACTAAAAGTAAACCTACTATTAAAAACAAAATTGTTTTTACTGTAAACTCGATATCTTTTCCTCCTATTGGTATTCTATAGTTTAGAAAATCCGTTATTTCTTTTATTATTTCTTTCATCCTAGTTTATGTTATAATCGTTACACACAATTTATAATCAACACTTTTAAACAATATTAAGTAATTTCATAAAAGTGTTAATTACCCATTATAACGAATCCATTTCCATAAATCTTTGTAGGTTGGTTTTTTACCGTACATTAAAATACCTACACGATAAATTTTAGCGGCAATCCATACAATTACCATAAAAGTAAGAATTAATAGCAACATAGAAATGGCTATTTCCCACCAAGCAACTCCAAACGGGATTCTCATTAACATCACTATTGGAGATGTAAAAGGTATATAAGAAAATATTACTGAAACCGGACCATGAGGATCGTTAATAACCGTTGCAAAACCTACATAAACTGCCAAAATTAACGGTAGCATAATAGGCATCATAAATTGTTGTGTATCCGTTTCATTATCTACCGCTGCACCTACTGCTGCAAACAACGAGCTATATAACATATACCCTCCTAAGAAATAGAAAATGAATAAGAAGAACATTTTAAGCCATGGTAATTTTCTTACTTCAATTAAAACATTTGTTCCATCACCTATAACACTTTTAGCACTTTCAATTTGATCAGCGTTTAATTTTCCTCCATAAAATTCGGTCACATTAATACCCAAAACTAATGACACTACAACTCCAACTATTAAGAACAAAATCCCCCAAATAAAGAATTGTAACAATCCAGCTGATGCATTTCCAATAATCTTTCCTAACATTAATTGAAAAGGTTTTACAGAAGAAACGATCACCTCAATAATTCTACTTGTTTTTTCTTCAATAACACTACGCATTACCGATGTTCCATAAATCATTACAAACATCATTAATAAATATCCTGCAATAGCTCCTACACCAATCTTTAATCCGTTGATTAACTTTGAAGATTTCTCACCAGAGAAATTCAACATTTTAATTTCTGATGAAATTTTAGACTCTTCTATATGCGCAATATCAATTCCGAAGCTTGTTAGTTTTTTATGACGTAACTCCTTATCAATTTTATCTTCTAAACGTTCCATGATAGACATACTTGGCGAATCTTTAGAGAAAAACTCAATCGATTTTGCCAACATTTCTAAACTATCTTGTTTCGGAATGTATAAAGCTCCGTAGTAATCTCCTTCTTCGACCTTTTTTTTAGAGTTTTCAATTCCTAAGGCTGTAAAATCTTCATACTTTACTGTTTTTGAATCTTTAAAAATATCTTTAGAGAACATTCCAGACTCATCAACATATACTATCTTCTTAACCTTTTCATCGTTCTTCTTCATTAAGAAAAATACTAAAGCCCCCATACCAATCATTAACAATGGACTTAAGAAAGTCATAACGATAAACGACTTATTTCTAACCTTAGCAATAAACTCGCGTTCTATAATTAATCGTAATCTTTTCATTGCTTAACTGTTTTTATGGATTGCTTGAATAAAAATATCGTTGGCACTTGGCACTAACTCTACAAAATGTTGTACTTGTCCCTGAGTTGTTAAATACGATAACAAATCGTTTGGAGAACTTCCGTTGGTAAGTTTTACATTTAATTTTAACCCTTCATTTAACAATTTAAAATCTGCTGGTAAAACCTCAAAGTTTTCTTTAAGCTTTTGCTCCACTTCTTTTGAATTAGAAGTAGCTAATCCAACCTGAAAAGTATTTGTTCTAAACTCCTTTTTAATATCTTCTAGCTTACCATCTAAAATTTTATTCGACTTGTTAATCAACGCTATATAATCACACATTTCCTCTACAGACTCCATTCTATGAGTAGAAAAAATAATGGTAGCTCCTTCATCACGCAACTGTAAAATTTCTTTAGCTATTAGTTGAGCATTAATAGGATCGAAACCAGAAAAAGGCTCATCAAAAATTAATAATTTAGGCTGATGTAATACCGTTACTATAAACTGTACCTTTTGAGCCATCCCTTTAGACAACTCTTCAATCTTTTTATTCCACCAAGCTCCAATATCAAATTTATCAAACCAATATTTCAATCGTCTTTTAGCTTCCGATTTACTCAACCCTTTTAATTGAGCAAGATATAGTGCCTGCTCTCCTACCTTCATACTTTTATACAATCCTCTTTCTTCAGGTAAATATCCTATATGTTCTATATGATTTGGAGCTAACTTCTCTCCATCTAAAATAATTTCACCAGCATCAGGCATTGTTATTTGGTTGATAATTCTAATAAGCGAGGTCTTTCCTGCACCGTTAGGCCCTAACAAACCAAAAACACTACCTTTAGGAATGTGCATTGAAACATTATTTAATGCAGTATAATCGCCATAACGCTTTACTACATTATTAATTTCTAATAAATTGTTCATAGATTTATAGTTGATTAATTACCGTTTATTTAAAAACAGTAGTGACAAACTTACATATTTTTATACTCAATTAGTATACGCTTCTCTCTAAACGTTACAAGATTAATTTTTTGTTAATTTTATTATGCATGCATAACTTTTTTACAAAATACTATGCATGCATAATAAAATTTTATATATTTGGCATTCATGGATAAGGATAAATCAATAGATCACCAATTAAGAGCCACGTGGCAAGCCGTTGCTAAAATGTATAACGAGCAAGCTGCAAAGCATGATAGCACAATGGCTACGGCTTTTGCTTTATTGAATATAGATTTTGAAAACGGTACTCCTTCAACTGCTCTGGGACCGTTAATGGGAATGGAACCTACAAGTCTTTCTCGTTTGTTAAAGACAATGGAAGACAAAGGAGTTATATGTCGCGAGAAAAATCCTAATGATGGTAGAAGCGTTATTTTAAAGCTTACTAAATATGGTAAAGAAATGCGTGAAGTTTCAAAAGGGCATGTATACCAATTCAATAATAAAGTAAGAGAACATATTACTGAAGAAGAATTACAAACCTTCTTCAAAGTAACAACAACAATAAACAAACTAATTACAGATAAGTTAATATACGAAGAAGAAAATATTGACAATAAAGCTGTATAAAACAAACCAACAAACAAATGGCAAGAAGAATTAAAAAAGTAGCAATTATCGGTTCTGGTATCATGGGATCAGGTATTGCATGTCATTTTGCTAACATTGGCGTTGAAGTATTGCTTTTGGATATCGTTCCAAGAGAGCTTAACGACAAAGAAAAAGCAAAAGGATTAACCTTAGAAGACAAAGTAGTTCGTAACCGTTTGGTAAATGATGCTTTGACTGCTTCATTAAAGTCGAAACCATCACCTATCTACAATAAAAAATTTGCAGATAGAATTACTACTGGGAACCTTGAGGACGATTTACACAAAGTAAAAGATGTAGATTGGATTATGGAAGTAGTTGTTGAACGCTTAGACATTAAACAAAGTGTTTTTGAGCAAGTTGAAAAATATCGTACTCCTGGTACTATTATTTCTACCAACACTTCAGGTATTCCTATTAAGTTTATGAACGAAGGACGTAGTGAAGATTTCCGTAAACACTTTGCGGTTACACACTTTTTTAACCCTCCTCGTTATTTAAAATTATTTGAAGTTGTTCCAGGACCTGACTGTAAACAAGAAGTTACAGACTTCTTAATGGATTACGGTTCTAAATTCTTAGGAAAAACTTCAGTATTAGCAAAAGATACTCCAGCGTTTATTGGAAACCGTATAGGTATCTTCGGAATCCAATCGTTATTCCACCAAGTAAAAGAATTAGGACTAACTATTGAAGAGGTTGATAAATTAACAGGACCAGTTATTGGACGTCCTAAATCAGCTACTTTCCGTACCGTTGATGTTGTTGGATTAGATACTTTAGTACACGTTGCTAACGGAATCTACGAAAACTGTCCTAACGACGAAGCTCACGACTTATTTAAGTTGCCAGATTTCATCAACACGATGATGGAAAATAAGTGGTTAGGTAACAAAACCAAGCAAGGTTTCTATAAAAAAACAACCAATGCTGAAGGAAAACGTGAAATTTTAGCTTTAGACTTAGATACGATGGAATACCGTCCGTCTAAAAAAGCAAAATTTGCTACCTTAGAATTAACAAAAACAATCGATAAGCCAATTGACCGATTTAAAGTATTAGTTGGCGGAAAAGATAAAGCAGGAGAATTCTACCGTAAGAACTTCGCAGCAATGTTTGCGTATGTTCAAAATAGAATTCCAGAAATTTCTGATGAATTATACAGAATTGACGATGCCATGAAAGCAGGTTTTGGATGGGAAAATGGTCCTTTCGAAATTTGGGATGCTGTAGGAGTTGAAAAAGGTATCGAATTAATGAAAGCTGAAGGAAAGGAACCAGCTGCTTGGGTTACAGAAATGGTAGCTAAAGGAGAAAAATCTTTCTATACAGTTAAAGACGGTGCAACATATTACTACGATGTACCTGCAAAAGCACAAGTTAAAAAGCCAGGACAAGATTCATTTATCATCTTAGACAACATTCGTAAAACTACTGAGGTATTCAAAAACTCTGGAGTTGTTATTGAAGATTTAGGAGACGGAATCTTAAACTGTGAATTCCAATCTAAAATGAACACTATTGGTGGTGATGTTTTAGCTGGATTAAACAAAGCGGTTGATTTAGCTGAAAAAGACTTCCAAGGATTAGTAATTGGTAACCAAGCTGCAAACTTCTCTGTAGGTGCCAACATCGGAATGATTTTTATGATGGCTGTTGAGCAAGAGTACGATGAGTTAAACATGGCGATCAAATATTTCCAAGATACCATGATGCGTATGCGTTACTCTGCAATTCCTACCATTGCTGCTCCTCACGGAATGGCATTAGGTGGTGGATGTGAATTATCATTACACGCTGATAAAGTAGTTGCTGCTGCTGAAACCTACATCGGATTAGTAGAGTTTGGAGTTGGAGTAATTCCTGGTGGTGGTGGATCTAAAGAAATGGCGTTAAGAGCTCAGGACTTATTCCACACTGGTGATGTTCAATTAAACGTATTACAAGAGCACTTCTTAACTATTGGTATGGCTAAAGTTGCAACTTCAGCTTATGAAGCATACGACTTAAACCTACTACAAAAAGGAAAAGATGTTGTGGTTGTAAACAAAGACCGTCAAATTGCAGAAGCTAAAAAGCACGCTGTGTTATTAGCTGAAGCAGGTTATACACAACCAGTAAAACGTAAAGATGTTTTAGTATTAGGTAAGCAAGCCTTAGGAATGTTCTTAGTAGGAACAGACTCTATGGAAGCTTCTAAATATATTTCTGAACACGATCAGAAAATTGCAAACAAACTAGCCTATGTAATGGCTGGAGGAGATTTATCAGAACCAACAAAAGTTACTGAGCAGTATTTATTAGACCTTGAACGTGAAGCTTTCTTAAGTTTAACTACTGAAAGAAAAACGTTAGAGCGTATTCAGCATATGTTAAAAACTGGTAAACCTTTACGCAACTAAAAGTTGCGAGTTATTAGTTTTCAGTTATAAGTGATCAATTAATAATCACTAAAAACTTAAAACTAAACACTAAAAACTTGAAAATATGAAAACAGCATATATAGTAAAAGGATATAGAACCGCCGTAGGGAAATCTAAAAAAGGTGTGTTCAGATTTAAAAGAGCTGACGAATTAGCTGCTGAAACCATCAAGTATATGATGACAAAGTTGCCAGAATTCGACGTAAAGCGTATCGACGATGTTATTGTTGGTAACGCAATGCCAGAAGGTTCTCAAGGATTAAACATGGCAAGAATTATTTCGTTAATCGGATTAGATTCTGTGGATGTTCCTGGAGTTACCGTAAACCGTTTCTGCTCATCAGGATTAGAAACTATTGGTATGGCAGTAGCAAAAATTCAATCTGGAATGGCAGAGTGTATTATTGCTGGTGGAGCAGAAAGCATGAGTTCTGTACCAATGACAGGTTTTAAACCAGAATTAAACTACGATATCGTAAATGCAGGTCACGAAGATTACTATTGGGGAATGGGTAATACTGCTGAAGCAGTAGCGCAACAATACAATGTATCTCGTGCAGATCAAGATCAATTTGCATACGAATCGCACATGAAAGCTTTAAAAGCATTAGATAGCGATCGTTTCCAAGATCAAATAGCACCAATTGATGTAGAAGAAACTTACATTGATGGAAACGGAAAACGCGCTACAAGAAATTACACCGTTACTAAAGACGAAGGTCCACGTCGTGGAACCAGCGTAGAAGCCTTAGCAAAATTACGTCCAGTATTTGCTGCTAACGGTTCTGTTACCGCTGGTAACTCATCACAAACAAGTGATGGAGCTGCCTTTGTAATGGTAATGAGTGAAGATATGGTAAAAGAGTTAGGTATTCAACCAGAAGCTCGTTTAGTAAGTTATGCAGCAGCAGGAGTACCACCTCGTATTATGGGAATTGGTCCTGTAGCAGCAATTCCAAAAGCATTAAAACAAGCAGGTTTACAACAAAGTGATATTGAATTAATTGAGCTAAACGAAGCGTTTGCTTCACAATCGTTAGCAGTTATTCGCGAATTAGGATTAAATCCGGATATCGTTAACGTAAATGGTGGGGCAATTGCTTTAGGTCACCCATTAGGATGTACTGGTGGTAAACTATCTGTTCAGTTATTCGATGAAATGCGTAAGCGTAACATGAATAACAAATACGGAATGGTAACCATGTGTGTAGGTACTGGTCAAGGTGCTGCTGGTATTTTTGAATTCCTAAATTAAGAAACAAGACTATTAGAATCAAGAAACAAGACGATGCACAATTTCAAAAAATTAAAAATTTGGACTGAAAGCATGAATTTAGTTTCTGATTCTTATAAATTAACTAGAACCTTTCCAGACTTTGAAAAGTTTGGCTTGGTTTCTCAGATGAATAGATGTGCTGTTTCTATTCCTTCTAACATAGCTGAGGGTTCAAGTAAAAGCACTAACAAACATTTTAATAAATATTTAGAAGATAGCTTAGGTTCTTCATTTGAATGGAAAACACAATTAATTATTGCTTTTAATGAAAGCTACCTATCTGAAGAAAAGTTTAAAGAATTAGAACAAAAAATTAAGTCAATACAAAAAATGATTTCAAGTTTCCAATCTGGTCTGAATAAGTCTTGACTCTTGGCTCTTGAATCTTAAAATCTAATATACTATGTCAGAATTAACAAAAGATCTTTTACGCGGAGGGCAGTTCCTAGTAAAAGAAACAAAATGTGAAGATATATTTACTCCTGAAGATTTTTCAGAAGAGCAAACAATGATGCGTGATGCGGTTAAAGAATTTAACGACCGTGAAATCATTCCTCATAAAGAACGTTTCGAAAAGAAAGATTATGCACTTACCGAAGAAACTATGCGTAAAGCTGGTGAATTAGGATTTTTAGGTGTGGCTGTTCCTGAAGCTTATGGTGGATTAGGAATGGGATTCGTTTCTACCATGTTAACTTGTGATTACATTTCTAGTGGAACAGGATCTTTTAGTACAGCTTTTGGTGCACATACAGGTATTGGTACGATGCCAATTACTTTATACGGTACTGAAGAGCAAAAGCAAAAATACGTTCCTGCTTTAGCTATGGGAGAGCGTTTTGGAGCTTACTGTTTAACAGAACCAGGAGCAGGATCGGATGCGAACTCAGGAAAAACTACTGCTGAGTTAACTGAAGACGGAAAACACTACAAAATTAACGGACAAAAAATGTGGATTTCGAATGCAGGTTTTGCTGAAATCTTCATCGTTTTTGCTCGTATCGAAGACGATAAAAACATTACTGGTTTTATCTTAGAATATGATAAAAACAATCCTAACGGAGTAACTTTAGGAGAAGAAGAACACAAATTAGGTATTCGTGCCTCTTCAACTCGTCAGGTATTTTTCAACGATACCTTAGTTCCTGTTGAAAACATGTTATCTGTTCGTGGTGGTGGATTCAAAATTGCCATGAATGCTTTAAACGTTGGTCGTATTAAGTTAGCTGCTGCTTGTTTAGATTCTCAAAGAAGAATTGTAACTCATGCTGTAAACTATGCAAACGAGCGTAAGCAATTTAAAACTCCTATTGCTGAGTTTGGAGCTATTAAAATGAAATTAGCTGAAATGGCTACTAACGCTTATGTTGGTGAGTCTGCATCATACAGAGCTGCTAAAAATATTGAAGACAGAATCGCTATTCGTGAATCTGAAGGAAACACTCATCAAGAAGCAGAATTAAAAGGTGTTGAAGAATACGCTATTGAATGTTCTATCTTAAAAGTAGCAGTTTCAGAAGACGTACAAAATTGTGCTGATGAAGGAATCCAAATTTTTGGAGGTATGGGATTCTCTGAAGAAACTCCAATGGAGTCTGCTTGGAGAGATGCTCGTATTGCACGTATCTACGAAGGAACTAACGAAATCAACCGTTTATTATCGGTAGGAATGTTAGTTAAAAAAGCAATGAAAGGTCATGTAGATTTATTAAATCCTGCAATGGCAGTTCAAAACGAATTAATGGGAATTCCTTCTTTCGATACTCCAGATTATTCTGAATTATTCTCAGAAGAAAAAGAAATTCTTGCTAAACTTAAGAAAGTATTCTTAATGGTTGCAGGTGCTGCTTTACAAAAATTTGGACCAGAGTTAGAGCAACACCAACAGTTATTAACTGCTGCTTCAAATATTTTGATTGAAATATACATGGCAGAATCTGGAATTTTAAGAACTGAGAAGAACGCTAAGCGTTTTGGTGAAGATGCTCAAAAAGAACAGATTGCAATGGCGAAGTTATACTTATACAATGCTGTTGAAATTATTACCAAAAGTGCAAGAGAAGGAATTATTTCTTTCGCTGAAGGTGATGAGCAACGCATGATGTTAATGGGACTTAAGCGTTTTACAAAGTATGCAAACTACCCTAACGTAGTTGAATTACGTAATACAATCGCAGAAAAATTAAAAGCAGAAAATAAATACTGCTTCTAAACATATTAAAACTACCTAATGTTGCTAACAAGCATAGGTAGTTTTTTAAAACTTTCTTCAACTTTTATAGGTTTTAGAATTTAGTTGTTTGTTTAAAAGATCGTCAAATTAGGTTTTGGCGGTCTTTTTTTATACCCTCAAAAAACGTTGATAAACCTATACGCTACAATATCAACCTACTAAAAAATCAAGAATCTTAAGGTTTTCTTAAAACGTTTTTTCATATCTTTAATGGTATATTTATTGTTATTTAGAAGCAAAAAACATAAAATAGCATGATAAAACTTACCAATTCAGCACTACTAGTAATAGCATTTTTAGCCATCGTTAGCTGTAAAAACGAAGCAAAAAAAACAGATACACAAGAAACCACAAAACAAGAAACTGTAGCTACAATTACTGATGTTACAGGAAACTACGTTTCTTCAGAATACGAAAAAAGAAACGAAGGGTACGATTGGGTTTCAGTTGCTGTAAAACCAGCCGCAAATGACAATATAAAAATTGCTGTTCGCTCACGTGCTGACAAGAAAAAACCTACTTGTACTTTTGACGCTCTTGCTAAAAAAGCAAATGACAGCACGTATACAGCTGACATAAATGGTAAAACTGTAGTTTTTTCTTTTAAAAACAAACAAATTTCTATTGCAACGGCAAACAAAGAAGATAACAGTTTATTAAACTTTTACTGTTCAGGTGGAGGAAGTCTTGCGGGTTCTTATCATAAAATTGAAGGAAACCTTGACCAAACACAGATAGACAAAACCATTTTTAGAAAAAATGTAACCTTACAAGGAATTAGTTTTAGCATTGCTACTAAAAAAAATGGAATGGAAACTGAATTAACAGTTACTCCTTACGGATTAGAAATTGACAATTCTGCCGTTACTCAAACAATTGATGGTAGTGTTGTTGATGCTGAAATTGAAGATTTAAACTCTGATGGTTCTCCAGAAGTATTAATCTATACAAAATCTGACGGAAGTGGAAGCTACGGAAATGTAATAGGATTTTCAGTAAACAATAAAAAATCGATGAGTCAAATATACTTCCCTCCTATTACCGATAATAAAGAATTAAGTAAGGGATATATGGGGCACGATGAATTTACCATTATTGAAACAACCTTAGCGCAACGTTTTCCTATTTATAAAGAAGAAGATTCTAATGCTAACCCAACAGGAGGTACCAGACAAATTACATACAAATTGGTAGATGGTGAAGCATCAAGAAAATTTGTAGTAAAAAACTCAACTGAATTTAATACTAATAACTAAACTTACATAGTATGAAAAAACTATCATTTGTAGTCGCAGTAATTCTATTAATTACAGTGTCTTGTGCTAAAAAAGATACTGCTGAACAATTATACGGAACCGCTTGGGAACTAGAATACATTTCTGGACCTAGAATTGCTTTTGAAGGATTGTTTCCTGATAAAAAGCCACAACTTACGTTTGATAAAGAAACAAAGAAAGCTACAGGAAATAATGGTTGTAACGGTTATGCTGCTGAATTTACGTTAGGAGAAGAAAATGCGATTTCTTTTGGAGAACCAGGACCAACAACTATGATGTACTGCGGACAAGGAGAACAAGAGTTTTTAAAAACCATTAAAAAAGTAAACAAGTATAGTTTTGACTTAGAAGGAAAACTAAACTTATTGATGGACGATGTAACCATGATGCGCTTTAAAAAAGTAACTACTGAAAAATAATTCACGATAGTTGTTACTTTAAACGAATTAATAACTTAGGGGAAACCTCATACTATACAGCCTTTTTTTGGTTTGTTGGTATGAGGTTTATTTTTTACTGCCAAAGGCAACGTCCGCTAATAAGTATACAGTGAATGTTGGGTTGAATCTGTACTGATGTAAAAGCAGAGAGCATGCCGTGATATTAGCGACCCATGCCGCGGTGTCTGCGGAGCACGCCGTAATATCAGCGACCCGTGCCGCGGTGTCTGCGGAGCATGCCGTGATATTAGCGACCCGTGCCGTGGTGTCAACGGAGTACGCCGTGATATTAGCGACCCATGCCGTAGTGTCTTCGGAGCATGCCGTGATATCAGCGACCCGTGCCGTGGTGTCTGCGGAGCACGCCGTGATATCAGCGACCCATGCCGCGGTGTCAACGGAGCACGCCGTGATATCAGCGACCCGTGCCGTGGTATCTTCGGAGCATGCCGTGATATTAGCGACCCATGCCGCGGTGTCTGCGGAGCACGCCGTGATATCAGCGACCCATGCCGTGGTGTCTTCGGAGCATGCCGTGATATTAGCGCCCGATTAACGGGGAGTATTCAATAAAGTGTGTCAACTTGTTTAAAGTTGCTCCTATTACTGAAGAAGGAAGACAACCGATTAGGCTTCGTTTGTAGTCCCGATAAAAAAGTTGCACTTTTTTATCTTATTTCTTTATATTTGAAAGTGTTAATAAAATTGCTAAAAGTTCCGCATATCTTACCGTAAAAGGAATATATAAGTAATTTTATTACGTATATAAACTAGTTGTGCATAATGCAAAAAACCGTGCTAAAATTGAACATTTGAACTAAAAAAGCCAACCGCACAAACAGCACATTTATTTTTTTCCAACCGCAAAAAGCCACCGCTGAAAAAAATAAAAGAGCTGTTTTTCGCCAACGCTCGAAAAAAATGATACATTAGGAAAATGCAAACCGAAGAAGAAATCCTAAAAATAAAAAAAGTGAAAAACACCGCAGTCAGAACTGTGGTTTTACGTCATCTTTTGAGCCAAGAAAAAGCCCAATCTTTAAAAGATATTGAAAACGCATTGGCATACATGGACAGAAGTTCGATTTTCAGAACACTCAAAACATTTGAGGAAAACAAAGTCATCCACAGCATTGAAGATGGTTCTGGAATGACCAAATATGCGGTTTGTGCCAAAGGCTGTAACTGCGACCCAAAGGATTTGCACTATCATTTTTATTGCACAAACTGCGATAAAACATTCTGCCTTTTTGATGTTCCTATTCCAAAAATTCAACTTCCCGAAAACTTTAAGTTACAACAAGCAAATATGGTCGTAAAAGGCTTGTGCGACAACTGCAACAAGTAATCTTTGCAATCGAGTTGCAGTAAATCCTAAATACATTTGCATTATTCTTTTAAACCAGAATAAGCAGATGAAAAACATATTTTTAAACACATTATTTCTATTCGTATCAATTATATCTTTCGCACAGACGAGCGATATTTCCATTTCTGTTAGCGATGCAGAAACCAACGAACCATTATTGGGTGCTACGGTCTATTTTGAAGAATTAGAAAAAGGAGCAGTAACAGATTTTGACGGAATTGCCACATTTACAGAAATCCCAAATGGAAACCATATTATAAAAATTTCATACATAGGCTTCAAAACCATAGAAACTACTATTGATGTTGGAACAAAAAAGGAGTTCGCTTTCAAGCTCGAATCTGGAGGTAATGAACTTGACGAAGTTGTCATACAATCTTCAAGAAGTACACGAACTGTTAGAAAAATTCCAACTCGAATTGAATTTATTGGAGCGGAAGAATTAGGCGAAAAAGCGGTAATGAACCCAACCAATATTTCAATGGTACTTCGGGAAAGTACAGGAATACAGATGCAACAAACTTCTTTAAGTAGTGCGAATACCAACATTAGAATTCAAGGTCTTGATGGACGTTACACACAACTTTTACGAGATGGATTTCCACTTTATGGCGGATTTTCAAGCGGTTTGAGTATTCTGCAAATTCCGCCATTGGACTTAAAACAATTTGAAATCATTAAAGGAAGTTCATCAACACTTTATGGTGGTGGAGCAATTGGAGGTTTGATAAATATGGTATCAAAAACACCTGACGAAGAGCCAACTTTGGATATTATGTTGACACAAACACAAGCATTAGGAAGTACAGCTAATGTATTTTATAGCAAACGAAATGAAAAATTTGGAGTTTCATTATACGGTTCAGGTCATTATCAAAAGGCTTACGACCCAGAAGATGATGGCTTTAGTAATTTACCACAAACAACATCTATTTCTTTCAACCCAAAATTCTTTTATTATCCATCAGAAAAAACAACATTTTGGTTTAGCTTAAACGGAACGTATGACGACAGAATTGGTGGCGACATCACAAAAATTGAAAGTGGCGCAAATGGCATCCATCAATATACCGAAGAAAATCTATCAAAAAGGTTGAGCAGTCAAGCGGTTTACGAAACTCAATTAGATTCGGTTAGTTCATTAAATATTAAAAACAGCATCTCATTCTTTGATAGAAAACTAACCATTCCCGATTTTGTTTTTGATGGTAAACAAACCAATACATTCACGGAAATAAACTATCAAAAGTCCGCCAATAAAACAGATTGGATTTTTGGTGCAAATCTCTATACTTCTGCTTTTGATGAAAATAATAATGTGACTTTGCAACGTGACCAAACAGACATAACATTCGGAGCATTTGTAAATAATATTTATGACATTTCGGATAATTGGATTTTGGAAACAGGATTACGAGCAGATTACAATACTGATTTTGGATTCTTTCCGCTTCCAAGAGTTTCATTGCTATACAAAAACGATAGTGGATTTTCGAGCAGAATTGGTGGTGGATTAGGTTACAAAATTCCAGATATTTTTACAGAAGAGGCGGAATTTATCAATTTTAGAAATGTACTTGGTATTGATAAATCTTCACTAAATGCGGAACGTTCTTATGGTGTAAATCTTGATTTCAACTATCAAACACGTTTATTTGAAACTGTTGGTTTTTCTATTAATCAACTGTTTTATGTAACTGCGATTAATGATGCATTACTGTTAAATTCAACTGATAATGGATTTTTCCAATTTGAGAATGCAACAGATGAAATTTTGAGCAAAGGTGCTGAAACAAACATCAAGTTTACCTATAAAGATTTTAGGTGGTTCCTAAATTATGCACTCATTGACACAAGGTTGAACTATTTAGCTGGCAATCCTCAAAAACCTTTGACAGCAAAACATAACGCAGGAAGTGTTTTGATGTACGAATCTGAAAAATGGCGAATCGGTTATGAAACGTTTTACACAGGAAAGCAATTTTTGTCTAATGGAACAGAAACAACCGACTTCATAACAATGGGTTTTGTGGCAATGCGAAATTTTAAATGGGGAACAACTTTTGTGAATTTTGAAAACTTTACCGATAGAAGACAAAGCAGGTTCTCGCCTTTGGTTTTGCCACCACACGACAATCCAGAATTTCCCGAAATATATGCACCAACAGACGGTTTTATATTTAGCGTTGGAGTAATTATCAAACCTTTTGGAAACGAAGATGACGACTAAAATGAACAAAACGATATTTGAAATCAGTAAGATGGATTGTCCTTCAGAGGAAAATCTAATCCGAATGAAACTGGACGGAATTCAAGAAATCAAAAATCTTGATTTTGACATTCCAAACCGAAAATTGACCGTTTTTCACGATGGTCATAACGACCAAATTGAAAAGTCAATTATCGAATTAAAATTAGGCGGAAAGAAAATCTCGACCGAAGAAACCAACGAAAAAGATTTTGTAGAAAACACCAACCAAAAAAAGCTACTTTGGATTGTACTGGCGATAAATTTTGTCTTTTTTATTATCGAAATGACAACAGGAATAATCTCAAAATCAATGGGACTTGTTGCCGACAGCCTGGATATGCTTGCCGACAGTTTCGTTTACGGAATTAGCTTGTTTGCAGTTGGCGGAACGTTGATTAAGAAAAAGCGGATTGCAAAACTTGCTGGATATTTTCAAATCACACTTGCGATTATTGGATTTGTGGAAGTTTTAAGAAGATTTTTCGGAGACGAGAAACTTCCCGATTTTTCGACAATGATTATCGTTTCGATTTTTGCACTTATCGCAAACGGAATTTGTCTTTACATTTTGCAAAAGTCAAAAAGCAAAGAAGAGGCACATATGAAAGCGAGTATGATTTTTACCTCGAATGACGTGATTATCAATTTAGGAGTTATAATCGCTGGACTTTTGGTAAATTGGTTAAGTTCGAGCAAACCTGATTTGATTATTGGAACCATTGTTTTTGTTTTAGTAATTCAAGGAGCTTTTCGAATTTTAAAACTAAGTAAGTAAAGACAAGGCTACATTGATAGAGTTTGATAGCTCTTTTTTATCTCCAAAAGTATCATATAAACTAGCCCTATTAATTCCTAAATGGTAAACCAAATCTTAAACAAAAGTTGCTGAATAGCCTTCGTTTCCAAAACAAACACATTGCTTTGGTTAATGCTTCTTCTTCATTAAATGATTTAACTCTTGGCATATAAAAAATGTGGAAGTATAAATAACTTCCACAGAATTAGTTTATTTATTAAACTAAAAATGTTAAAACTACGAACAGACTTGTCTGTTCTTAAAAATTCATATAACTTTGACAAAAATTAAGAATATGAGTAGCCCTAGAGAACGTATATTAGAAACTGTAGCGCATTTATTTCATCAACAAGGTTACAACAGCACGGGTATTAACCAAGTTATTAAAGAAGCTAAAGTAGCCAAAGCAAGTTTTTATCAGTACTTTAAATCAAAAGATGCTTTGTGTGTCGACTTCTTAAACAATAGACACGAATTTTGGTTTAAAGAACTATTTAAGTTTACTTCAAAAAGTAAAAATTCAAAAGACACAATACTCCTTTCTTTTGATTTTGTAGCTCATATGAATACAAAAGAGGATTTCAGGGGGTGTAGTTTTTTGAATATTCTATCAGAAATATCAAAAGAGCAAGAAACTATACTCCTAGTGATTCAATCTCATAAAAAAGAATTGAATAATTTTTTTCAGGAGTTAACAGATAACGAATTACTAGCTACCCATATTTACCTACTTTTTGAAAGTGCTATCATAGAAAGTCAACTCTTCAAATCAAATGAAATAGTATATAAATCAAAAAAAATAATACAAAACTTACTATAATTATTATGGAACAGAAACATCCACTCCCTCCTTTTACTCTTGAAACAGCTAAACAAAAAATTCAACTAGCAGAAGATGCTTGGAACTCTCAAAATCCTGAAAAAATTGCATTAGCTTACACTATAGATAGTGAATGGAGAAATAGAGACACTTTTGTAAATGGTAGAGAAGAAATTATTAACTTCCTGAGTAAAAAGTGGCAAAATGAGCTTAATTATAAACTAAAAAAAGAATATTGGGCTCACAGTGAAAATAGAATTGCTGTACGCTTTGAATATGAATATCAGAACAAAGAAGGCAAATGGTATAGAGCTTATGGTAATGAAAACTGGGAGTTTGACAATAACGGACAAATGAAAAAAAGATATGCCAGTATTAATGATCTTGAAATAGAGGAAACTGATAGGTATCTTTAATATCCTTAATTTTTTTAGCATAAAAATAACAGTGGCTCTGATAAATCATCAGAGTCACTTTTTGTATTTTTATAACTTGAATAAAAATTGGAAAAGTTAATTTTAAAAAACTCCTATTCCTAAATCTTACTCGCTGTATTTTGCTCCTAAAAATTAAAATAATAACAATATCTCATAAATTAAAACTACGCTTAAAAAATTAAACAGCTTATGAAATCTTTATTTTTAAAATATAAAATTGCTTACACTACACTTGCCTTAGCTCTATTACTTTTTTCCTCTTGTTCTAGTGACGATGAGACTCCTGATACTGGAAATGATGTTTATATTAGCATACCTGATAAACATTTTGAGGCAATATTAGTAGAACAAAAGTTAGATAGTGATGGTAGTATTAATCAAAAAATATCAATAGAAGATGCAAAAAAAATTACTCGTTTAAACTTAAACTTAGATGGTAGTTTTGGTGAAACGAGTGACTTAACTGGTATTGAAGCTTTTTCAAACTTAACGTATTTATCTGCTGCTGGACAAAAGATTAAAGCTATTAACCTAAGCTCTAACACAAAGTTAGATACCTTATATTTAAACGCAAACTACTTAACTACTATTGATCTTAGTAATAATCCTAATCTTCTTTTAGCAGATATTCATTCTAACGACCTTACGACTATTACAGGCTTGGAAAAAGCTGGTAAGCTTAAAATATTAAATTTATCTTTTAATAAATTAACTCATTTAAATATATCTAATAATTCTTTAGAAGAATTAACGGTAACTAACAATTTACTAACTTCATTTAAAACAGAAGACACCTCAAAATTAAAAAGTGTTGTATTAACAAGTAATAAAATTACTTCTATTAGTATTGATGACATTAGCCCTTTAGAAACATTTTTAGCTTCAGACAATCAAATAAATGCTATTAATATTCATTCATTTATCAATTTAAAACATCTGTACATCACTAGTAATTTACTTACTAATTTAGATGTTAGTTCTAATTTGAAACTTGAAGATTTAAGAGTAGACAGAAATCCTGATTTAACTTGTATTGAAATTAATGCAGACCAAGCAATACCAACTGTTTATAAATCTGATAGTCAAAAATTAAGTGACACTTGCTTATAAATTACAAATGGTTAAAATAAAAGAGGTAACTTTATAAAAATGTAACACTTAGGAACAAAATTCTACTTTTTTGTAGTTTTACAATATACTAACTCAAACTTTTATAAACATAGGTCTATGGAAACAGTTACTACTAGGACAAGTAATGCTTTTAGTGATCGTATTAAGCTACCTCTTAACTTTAATACCGCTAAAATGCTTGAAGAGGCTAAAGCTTTACAGCTAGATAATTTTGAATATTATGATGTAATTCCTTTACGGTCACCTGCACATTTAGTGGATACCTCATTACCTTTTCCGCCTCCTGCTGAAGATTATGCTGATGGTTCTTGGACAGATTGGCTAGATACTAATGCCTTAAAAAAGTCTCCGTATTTAACTAGTGTTATCGATTTTTTTAAAGAGAATACTACTGTTAATTTAGTTAGGTTACTTCGACTGGCTCCACACTCAACAGTTAAAGAACACACAGATCCTACCTTAGGTTTGGAGGTTGAAAAATCAGTAATACGACTTACTATTCCTATCTTAAATAATGAAAATGTAACTTTTTATTTGAATAACACTCCCGTGCTCATGAAACCTGGGGAATGCTGGTATATGCGACTTACCGATCCTCATAAAGTTATTAATAATGGTGATGAGGAACGCATAAACCTTACTATTGATATGATTCCTAATGATTGGATTCGACAGCTTATTCGTGAAAGCGAACAAAATTCTAAATAAAATAAAAAGGGTACGCTAATACGTACCCTTTTTTAATTTTATATACTTTATGTTTTATTCTAATGCTCCCAAGTAACGTTCAGCATCTAAAGCTGCCATACATCCTGTACCTGCGGCTGTTACAGCTTGACGATATTCTTTGTCTTGCACATCACCTGCAGCAAAAACTCCTGGTAAATTAGTTTTAGTAGATTTTCCTTTAGTAATTAAATAACCTGTTTCATCCATGTCTAAAACATCTTTAAACAATTCAGTATTTGGTTTGTGCCCAATTGCAATAAATACACCTGTTACTGGAATCTCCGTTTTTTCACCTGTTTCATTATTCACAGCACGAACTCCTTCAACAACATTCTCACCTAATACCTCATCAATTTCAGTGTTATACATAACAGTAATATTTTCTGTTTTGTTTACGCGGTGTTGCATTGCCTTTGAAGCACGCATATAATCTTTACGAACTAACATGGTAACTTTACTACAAATGTTAGCTAAATAGGTTGCTTCTTCTGCTGCGGTATCACCTGCTCCAACAACAACAACATCTTGTCCTTTATAAAAGAACCCATCACAAGTAGCACAAGCAGAAACTCCACCACCAATTAAACGTTGCTCACTTTCTAAACCTAAATATTTAGCAGTAGCTCCTGTAGAAATAATAACAGTTTGAGCTTCTATTTCTGTTGATTCATCGACAATTACTTTATGAATTCCTCCTTCTTCGTTAGAAAACTCTACTTTAGTTACCATTCCAAAACGTACATCTGTTCCAAAACGCTCTGCTTGACTTTTTAAATCTTCCATCATTGCTGTACCATCAGTACCTTTTGGATAACCTGGAAAATTATCAACTTCTGTAGTGGTTGTTAACTGTCCTCCCATTTGCATTCCTGTGTACATAACTGGTTTCATGTCTGCCCTTGCTGCATATATTGCTGCTGTGTAACCTGCTGGACCAGACCCAATAATCAAACATTTAATTTTTTCTGCCATTATCTTGAATTTTTTGAAGTTACAAATGTAATTTTTTTTTATTTCTAGTTATATCCTTTTAAATATATTTTAACTATTACCTTATAAGGTCAAATTATTTAATAATTGTTTCTTTTTTTTATTTGTAGTTCACTTTTTTTTTCTACATTTGCAGTCCCAATTAAAAACAGGGTGTAGCCTCTCGTTTTACTCGAGATAAACTACATTACGATTTTTACACTTTTCGGGGTGTAGCGTAGCCCGGTCATCGCGCCTGCTTTGGGAGCAGGAGGTCGCAGGTTCGAATCCTGCCACCCCGACTTAAAAGTCCTATGAATTATATAATTTATAGGACTTTTTTATTTTTTAGAATTACTTATTATTCCTTGCTCTTTTTCTACTTAAATTTGTATTACATTAGTTAGATTCTAACCTCATGAAAACCATCCCTGTAAGACATTTAAAAACTTCTCAAAAAGAACCTAACCTATCTGGTGATTTTATGATTAAAAATCTTCAGGAACTTCTTAATGGAAAAGATATGGTTCACGAGCTTCATAGACATGATTTTTTCTTCTTTTTAGTATTGAAAAAAGGCACTGGAAATCACGAAATAGATTTTGTTAATTATGATGTTACAGATCATACTATTTTTATAATCCGACCTGGTCAAGTGCACGAATTAGAACTAAGAAGTAATAGTGAGGGTTTTATGATTCAGTTTAATACTGATTTTTACTATCCTTTTAATAAAAGAATGAATTCTCTATTACAAAAAGTAAGCGCTTCAAATTATTATCAATTAGAGGAAGACCTTTTTTCAAAAATTAATTTTTTATTGACATCTATTTTTTCAGAATACAAGGATAAAACTGAAGCATATAAAGAAGTTATAAAATCTAATCTTCATATTTTTTTTATAGAATTACTGAGGCTAAGAAATACCAACAATAAAACTCCTAACACTAAAGATCTGTATATTCAAGAATCTCTTGATAAATTTTTACATTTATTAGAAACAAACATTACTAGTATAAAACAAGTTTCAAAATATGCTAGCATGTTAAATCTATCTAACTATCAATTAAACACTATAACAAAACAGACTTTAGGTAAAACAGCTTCAGAACTTATAAACGAGCAAATTATATTAGAATCCAAAAGATATCTTTTAGCATCTTCCAATCAAATAAACCAAATAGCATATCACTTAGGTTATGATGATGTTTCTTATTTTATTAGATTTTTTAAAAAACATACAGGTTATTCTCCTGATGCATATAGAAAAAAACTAAAATAAGTACAATACTACTTTACATTTATCCTATCATAAAATTTTAAACTCACTATACTTTTACATCATATAATTTAAATCAAAATATGATGAAAAAAAGCGATATAAAATATACAGCATTTTGGGATGAAAGGTATCAAAACTTAGATTTTGCTTATGGTAAAAAGCCTAACTTATTTTTTAAAGAAGAACTTCAAAAATTAAAAACAGGAACTATTTTACTGCCTGCTGATGGAGAAGGTAGAAATGGTGTATATGCTTCCAAATTAGGATGGAATGTTACTGCAACCGATTTAAGTATTGAAGGAAAGAATAAGGCTCAAAAATTAGCCAACGAATCAGGTGTGCCTCTAAAATATATTGTAGGCGATATACAAGATCTTGAATTTCCAAGAGAGTCTTTTGATGTTATTGGTTTAATTTACGCACATTTTTCTGCTTGGAAAATTTCTAGTATTCATCAAAAATTGACTACACTTCTTAAACCTAATGGGCATATAATTTTTGAAGCTTTTAGTAAAAATCATCTAAATTATCAGAAAAACAATCCTAAAATAGGTGGTCCAAAAGATGTAGATATGCTTTTTTCTGTAGAACAAATACAACAAGATTTTACTGGTTTTGAAATTCAATTTTTAGAAGAAAAAGAAGTCTTTTTGAATGAAGGAAATTCTCACAACGGTAAAGGAAGTGTGATTCGTTTTATAGGTAAAAAACTCTAGACAATGATGAAAAAATTACTAGCTACAGTATTTTTATTTGTAATTTTTAAGAGTTATGCCCAAAAAGTCGACCAGTTTAATTCATGGTGGTATTATTCTGGTAAGTATCAATTAACTAAAAAGTTTAATATTGAAACGTTATACTCTTGGAGTAGACATAATTTTGTTAAGGATTGGCAGCAATCAAAGTTAAGGATTGGCACAAGTTATGACTACTTAAAAAATCTAAGTTTTGGTGCTGGATATGAATGGGTAGTGCTCTTTCCTTATGGAGCACATCCCGTTCCTACAAAAAGAACTGAACATCGTATTTATGAGTACTTCACCGTAAAAAATAAAATTAAAAAAGTTTCCGTCAATTATGGAATGCTACTAGAACAGCGTATTATGGAAGACAAAACAAGACATAGATTACGATTAATATTTGGTGCAAAAACACCAATCATACGATCTAAAGAGGGTAAAACAATAATAGGCTTGTCATTCTCTAATCAAGTATTTTTAGATGTTGATAGATATGCAAATAATAAAAATTTTAGTCAAAATAGAATTTATGGAGCTTTCGATATTCCCCTAGATGCTTCTTTTACATTAAGTTTAGGATACATGAATCAATACATAATTATAAAAGAAAACCGTATTGAAAACGACCATACTTTAATGATTAAACTTTCTCACAAAATTGATTTTAGAAAAAAACTCTAACATATTCTCTTATAATATAAATTATTATCTCTTAAATATCTCTTTTTAATGTTTTTTGAGATTGTTTTTTTTAACTAAGCAATACATACTTATATATAAAGATTTTATTATTTTAGTCATTAAAATAACACATAGCTTGAAACGCTTTAAAGCACATATTGCCCTTATTTTCTTAACAGTCTTTATTAGTGTTAAGCTGGTTGGATTACATGCTCTTACTCATGAAGATAGTACAGTGGAGGATTGTAGCAGTTGTGAATACGTTATAGTAGGTAATAAAACTCCTATTATTTACCTTCAAACAATCACTATAAATTTCACTGCTGTAAATAAACCTATTTTTAATAGTGTTTTTTTCAAAATTACTATATACTTCAAAGACTTTATAAACTATTCTCTTTTTTCCAGACCCCCTCCTATTTATTAGTTCTTTATTAAAATACAGAATTAAACACTGGTAGTTTATCTTAAAATAAGATACTAAAAAACAAAACATTACTACATAATTAATATTTCTATTTTTTAGAGTTTATTAATTACTGTAGTAGTACTAGATATTAATAGAATTAGTTACTTAAAACTTACATATACATGATACAAACAAACAAGCTGACAAAAAAATATGGTGATTTTATTGCTGTAAATAATTTAGACTTACAGGTTAATGAAGGTGAAATCTTATGTTTACTTGGTGCCAACGGTGCTGGTAAATCTACAACAATTAACATGTTATTAAACTTTATTAATCCTACATCTGGAATTGCAAAAATTAATGGTTTGGAGGTTACTAAACATCCAATCAAAACTAAAAATTTCATTACTTATATTCCAGAAAATCTAATGCTATATGCTTCATTATCTGCTATAGAAAATTTAGATTATTTTTTAAAACTCTCTGGAAAAAAAATTGACAAGCCTGAACTTAGTTTATTTTTAGAAGAAGCAGGTTTACAAAAAGAAGCTCATAATAAATATGTCAATACATTTTCTAAAGGAATGCGACAAAAAGTTGGAATTGCTTTAGCAATTGCTAAAGAATCTAAAGTTCTACTTTTAGATGAACCTACATCGGGTTTAGATCCTAAATCTAGTAATGAATTCTCTGATCTTTTATTAAAAATGAAATCTGAAGGAGTTGCTATTTTAATGGCTACTCATGATTTGTTTCGTGCAAAAGATATTGCTACTCACATAAGCATTATGCGTAATGGCACACTACAAAGTACTAAAGCTTCTGATGAAATAACATTATCAGAGTTAGAGAAATTGTACTTAGATATTATGAATTTTAAAAATGTAACAGCTTAATTATGAAAACTATTATTTGTAAAGAACTTACTGAACTACGGAGAGATGGACGCTTTGGGTTTTCTATAATCATAATACTTATACTCCTTTTAATTGCTGGTATTACTAGTTATAATCAATTTAAAACTATAAATAAACAATATAGTATTTCTAAAGAAAAGGAAAGGAGTATGTGGGATACACAAGGAGATAAAAATCCTCACTCTGCTGCTCATTACGGCACATATGCTTTTAAACCTAAGTTTGCTTTATCATTATTTGATAATGGTGTGAATAAATATACAGGAAACTCTATTTTCTTAGAAGCTCATAAAAGAAATGAAGCTGCTTATAGTGAAGCTTCGGATCAAACAGAACTAGCAAGGTTTGGTACATTATCTCTCAACTTTGTACTGTTGTATTTGATTCCTCTGCTTATATTATTAATGGGCTACAATACTTTTACTAAAGAAAAAGAATTAGATACACTACGTTTGTTAAAAAGTCAAGGTGTTTCACCTGTAAAACTAGCTTTAGGTAAATGGTTTTCTATCTTTATTCCAGTTTTCATATTAAATACAATAGTTTTTCTTGTTGTTGGCATATTCCTTTCTTCCAACAGTTTTACAGGTCTTTTTAGTTGGAACAATTTAAGTCTACTTTATACCTCTTACTTAGTTTATTATATGATTATTGTTACCATAACTATACTTATATCATCAATTAGTAAATCTTCAGGAATTTCTTTAGTTGTAAATATGTCTTTATGGATCCTGTTTTGCTTCATTACACCGAAAATAGCTACCAACTTAGCAAACGACTTTCATCCTTACCCAACGAAACAACAATTTCAAGCTAGCATTAAACAAGATAAAGAAAAAGGACTAGATGGTCATAATCCATGGAGTAAAGAGGCTCAAATTTTAAAAGAAAAAACATTAAAAGAGTACGGTGTAGATAATATTCAGCAACTGCCTTTTAATTACGATGCTTACAGAATGCAAAAAGGAGAAGAACATGAAGCTAGAGTTTACAAAAAACATTATGGTTTTTTAAAAGAGGTTTTTGAAAATCAAAACACTACTTATCAAAAACTAGCCGTAATTTCTCCTTTTATACCTATTAGAATTCTTTCTATGGATATTGCCAATACTGGTTATATAGCGCATTGGAACTTTACCGATGCAGCCGAAAGTTATAGGGTTAATACTCAGAAGTTTTTAAATGATGATTTCAAAAACAATTCAAAAACAGGAGACTGGAGCTACAAAACCGAAGCTGATAAGTTTTCAAAACTACCCGAATTTAAATATCATACTCCAAATTTATCTACTATCATTACCTGGAACTTTAAGAACTTTTTTATTCTTTTTATTTGGTTGCTTGTACCTTTTTATTTACTAATTACTTTCTCTAAAAAATTATAATTATGTTTTTCCAAACCATAAATTACGAATTGAAAATTTTATTTAGAAATGGATGGATTACACTTTTAACTGTAATACTTCTTTCTATTATAGGTTTTGCTACATATAATGGACAAAAAAAAGTAAAACAACGTACCGACGATATTATTAAAGTAAAACAAAACTTGGTAGAGAGTGATACTAAAATGCTAAAAAACATTCTTGATATTGAAAACGGTATAGACACAGGACTCCCTTATTGGATGCTCCCTAACAATCCTTCAACTGTTGGTACAAGACACCCTAGGGTTGTTGCTATGGATGCTCAACCTCTATCTTTTATTGCTACAGGTCAAAGTGATTTATACACTCATTTTATGAAGCCAAGCATATTTGGCAATAATTTTGCACTAGATTATACAGAAATTGCTAACCCTGTCCAATTATTGTTTGGTACGTTTGATATTTCTTTTGTATTTATTTTCATACTACCATTATTAATCATTGCATTTACCTATAATATTTTATCCCGAGAAAAAGAACTAGGTACATTAAGGCTTATCGGATCTCAACCTTTAACAATTAGAAAGTGGTTGATTCAAAAATTAGGTTTTCGTTTTATTTTATTTGCTAGTATTTCTTTAGTTGTTTTTTTAGTTTGTATTTTAATTTTTACAAAAAATGCTCTTTTAAACTTTTCTCAATTATTTGCTACTATTATGTTATTAATTGCTTACGAAGCTTTTTGGTTTTCGCTAGCAGGTATTGTTAATTTAAAGATCAATAATTCTTCTAAAAATGCTTTATCTCTTATTGGTCTGTGGTTACTAATTGTTTTAGTTATTCCTGCAACTGCTAATCAAATTAGTACCTCTATATACCCTACACCTTCTCGCTTAAATATGATTAATGAGATTAGAGAAGCAAATAGAGAAATTGAGAAAAAACAAGATGAAATTTTAGATGGGTATTTACGAGATCATCCTGAGTTAGCTAATAAAGAAAATAAAAATTTTACTTTCTGGCATCGTTATTTTGCCTCACAAGATTTACTTGAACAACAACTTTCTCCTTTATTATTAAACTATAATAAGGCTTTAAAAAAACAACAACAGGTTGTTGATTATTTTAAATATACATCTCCAGCTATTCTCATGCAAGAAGCTTTAAATAAAATTGCTGGAACCTCAGCTAACGATTACGAAAATTATAAACAACAAGTAGTATCTTTCTCCAATAAATGGAGAGACCACATTGTTCCGCTTTTATTTAAAAACAAAAAATACACAATAGAAACCTATGAGAGTCGTCCTACTTTTATATTTAAACCTTTAGAACAGAAAACAACAAAAAACTTAATAGCTATTTTAATGTTGACTTCTGTAGTGATACTCACTGGTTTTCTTATTAAGAAAAAAACATCTTATTTTAGTTAGTCTTTTACCTTCCTAAAAAAGGGTATAGACTTCATTAGTATAAAAATTAAAAAACCTTGGAAAGTGCCAAGGTTTTTTTGGATAAACTAAATATTTTAATAATACTCCTATAATAAAAACAATATTAATTTGCAGGATCTAATTTATTAATTGCTGTAATCGTTCCTCCTTCTACTTCGATTCCCTGTGTAGCTTTTGCTGTTCTAGCATCTATATTGTAAACATAGCTCCCGTTTTTTGTTGTTATACCAATATAAACTATTCCTTCAGCTTTAGACACATAATGCCCTTTTGATGCAATACTTTCTATTTCTTCTTTTGTAGGAAGCCCAGTTACATCTGTTAACGTTTTTGCATATACATCTACAATAGCCAAATCTTTTCCAGAACTATATGTCCCTTTTGAAGCTGTATCGTGCAAGTTTACTAAAAATTTACCATTTCCTAAATATAAATGAGAAGTAACATATCTATTACCTGAAGCTTCTTCAATGTTATAATAAAAAGCTTGGTCAAATGCTGTTTCTCCTTTTTTTATTCTTGTTATTGCTGATGGTTTTGTAGATGTTATTTCTCCATTAGTTGTTGCTACAGAAGAAGAAAAAGCATATGTATCTCCTTTTTCATCTACAGACAAACCATTGTTAAAATAACGTCCAATATGACTAGTTCTATCGTCATGAATCGTTTTTACATACTCCATTTCTGGATAAGAATACACTGCAATATTGGCTTCGTTAGGGTAGTTCGTTCCAAATCTATCTGTAGAATTTCCTTTAATTGTAAAATAAGGCAAATACACATAATCACCGACTTGAGTTATCCAAGTAAAGAAAGCTAACTCACCATTTTCCTTATTTGCTAAGTCCTTAGTATTAATTTGTCCTTCGGCTACAAATTGTGATGTTCTGGTATCAAGACGGTACCAAGAAGCTATAGGGGAGTCAGAACTTCTTGATATTTTTATTAATAGTAAATCGTCTTTAACTGGCGCAAACGCTTGTACAGTTTCTGATTGGAAGTTAGATAACTTTTCTAATGCTCCTTTATCGTCTAACTGATAGGTTGTAACAGCTCCTGGGTTTCCTTGTCCGTATAATAAACTAAAAAACTTATTATTACTAGTTACATAATAACGATATGTTCCATCTTGCTCAATACCGTTTCCTACTGTGCTAATTTTTCCTTGGGTTAAATTATCTGTTGTAAGTATATAATCTGCAACTCCTTCTGATGCTTTTGGTGTCGCAGTTATTAAGTATTTTGCTCCTTTTTGAGGTGTTTCTCCCTGTTTTGGAGTATTATCATCACTACATGACGTAAAAATTGCCGCTGCAATAAATAAAGCTGAATAAAGGTTTTTGTACTTCATTTGTTTTAATTTATAATTGTTATTTAATTATCTTCTATATATGTGTTCTTAAAAAAAAGTGTATTTAATTTTTCCTGTAAAATTTCTACTAGGTTTTTGTAAACTAAAATTGTCATAAAGCTCAGCATTTAACAAGTTTCTACATTCTAAAGTAAATTGTAGTTTCTTGTTTAATGAGTATGTAAAACTTATATCATGTGATATTTGTTGAGGAATTTCAAGTTTATTACTTCCTAAACTTGGCCAGTACAAATAAAAATCATGAACAAATAACAAGTTATAGACTACATTTAATTTGTCTTCTTTATTCCATAGATTAGAAAAAGTGTAGCTCACATCAGCATTTCCAAATAAATAAGGCTCGTTAGGAACTCGATCTTTGTAAACAACACTAACTTCTGTTTGATTATCTTCATATTTTGTGTTATTTCTTAAGTTTTGATAAGTTATGTTTGCTCCTAGTGAGACTTGATTATTAAAGTTATATCTTGCCTCTGCTTCTACACCAAGGTTGGTTACACTCGCTAAATTATCCATAACTTGCCTACTTTGATTTTTATTAAGTGTAGGTCTAATGAAATCTTTTGCATCTCTATAAAAACCATTTGCATTAAAATTAAAAGAGTGATTACTGCTTGTATGCTTCCAAAGGCTAACTCCTAAATTATAATTATTACTACTTTCTGGTTTTAGACTTAAGTTTCCTTCTAAATTAATTACATCTCCATAAAGTTCATTTGCTTCTGGTAAACGATAACTTTTTTCATAAGAAGCTTTTAATTGTATATCATCGTTTACAAAATATGTTGCAGCAAGCCCATACCCTGTATGATTAAACTTATTAACTTGATTTCTATACGCTACATCTCCGTAGTTTCCACTAGGATTATATGCCTCTGCAAACTTATTTCGTTGATAGTATTTTTTTATAAAAGCTGAAGTATTCCAGTTTGAACTTTTAAAATCATAGCCTAAACCCATCACATTTTTCATAACTTTTTTGGGGTGTTCGTAAATTTCGTTACCTGGATTTAACTCATTATGCCCTACTCTATCAAACGTATTAAGAGTATTACTAAATGTAATTTTATGCTTATCATTCAACTTATAGTTTAAGCTTGTTGTTGTAATACCTGCGTTATTTTTGTATTTATATAAAGAATACGAACGCTCTCCTCCAGGGCCATCATATTCTTTAAAATCTCCAAACCAATTGTAACGCCTATGTAACGTATCAATATTTTTTTCTTCTCCCAAGTTGATATTAGCGGTTAACTTAAAATCTAAGTTTTTAAATATAAAGTCGTTCTTTTTATACTTTACACTAGGCATTATAATATTACCTTTTGTATGCCAAGCACCAAACACGCTTACCATTCTTGCTCCTGTTTGAATTTCTCTATAACTCTGGCCTAGGGTTATACCAAATAATAATTGATCTGCGAACTCAGTATTTACAAAACCTACATTAAAAATGGCTACTTCGTTATGGTAAGTATCATTAAAACGTTTTACTCTTTGGTTGGGAAAATATTCTCCGGTGTTTAAATCAGATACATCAACGTTTACTTTATAATTGTTATCAGAATAGTTTTGAAAAGCATTTAATTGCGCAGTAAACCCAGATTTTGCTACATAAACAGCATTTACATGTGATCTATGAGTATTAAACGAACCAAAAGAATACGAAGCTTCTAAATGACTTTTTTTATGCTGTTGTGTTATAATGTTTACAGCTCCTCCCAATGCATCTGCTCCTAAACCTATAGGTACTACTCCTTTATATATTTCTATGCGTTCTGCTAAACTTATTGGAATGTTATTAATTTGTAGAGATGAACCAAAATTATCCATGGGTAATCCATCAATAAAAAATCGAACTTGATTTCCTCTAAAACCGTTAAGTGAAAAATTCATTCGAGAACCAACTCCTCCACTTTCTCTAATGCGTACTCCTGCTACTCTATCTAACGCATGTCCTAAATCTAAAGAGGTATGATGTAACTGCTTAGCATCAACAACACCTACATTATATGCTTTTTCTTTTACTTTTTTTACGATACTTTTTCCTGTTACAAGTACCTCATCTAACTCTACTGATGATTCTTCTAATTGTATTGATAATACTAGCTCTTCTCCCTCTTCTATCTTAAAAAATAGTTCCTTAGTTTTAAAGCCTACAAAAGAAACTTTAAGTACATATTTTCCTTTAAGCTTACCTTTAAAAAGAAAATGACCATTTATATCAGTTGAAACTCCTTTATTCGTGTCTTTTATAATAACTGTTGCTCCAGGAATTGGTTTTTTCCACGCATCTACTACTGTTCCGGATAATTTAGATTGTGTATATCCTACGAATAAAAATAGAAGGTTAATCGTTATAAAACTTATTGATTTCTTAAATATATTCACTTTGTTTTTATTTAGACTTAATTGAAATTAAAAACAAAATTACTCCTATAAAACTGTAAGCTTTATACGCTAAACGGATAATTAGCTACGCTAAACGGAGTAAATAATACTGATTATTAAGATGATTCTTTTAAAGCTTTTTATTTCTTTTTATTTTGAAGAAAATACTAAATGATGTTATTGAAAGTAGCAACCAAAAAGCATCTACCACAAAAATTTGTGAATATCCTTTTTGCCAAGAAATCCATAGCCAATTGCCTGTAATAGCACCATTTGAGATAGGTACTAGAAATCCTAAAATACTTCCTAATAAAAGTGATATTTTATTGGTAAAGTAATTGTCTTTTTTTACGATAAAAAGTGAGCTTAGTATAAGCCATCCCCAGAAAAATATCTGATAAATAAATACTTTTCTATTGTCTCCATTGCTGTCTGAAAAACACTTAACGGTAATAAAAACAAGAGCAGTTATTGGATATAAGCTTAAACATATAGCCATATAAATATTTACTAGCCAACTATTGAATTTACGTTTGTAATTAGGTACGCTTTTTTTATCTCTTGCAACTAACCAAATAAGTACACCAGATATGATTACAAAACAGGTAATAAAACCCAAAACCAAGTAAATTAATTTCATTCCATAACCACCAAAATCTCCAAAGTGTAATCTTTTTAAAAGATTTGTAGCTCCTTCTACATATGATAAGCTATTTTTTGAATCTTTTGTTTGCACTATATATCCATCTGAAGCTTTGAATGTGATTGACCCTGAACTTAAAAAGTTATCCTTATACTTTGGGTATCCTCCTACTTTTACATGCATATTTGCATCTCCATAATTAAATATTTCGACACTATTTAATTGTAAGCTTGGGTATTCTTTTTTTGTTTTAACTAAAAAATCATTAATAGAAATAGTTTTTTCTAATTCTACTGCTTTGTACTCATAATTTATATCTTTTTCGTAATTCAATGCTTCTGTTAAAGCTTTAGAATTATCATTAAAAATATAGTTTTGCACAGGTGCTAGCATTACCATATAACCAATAATTAGGTATGCGCCTGTAACAGCAAATATAAACTGATATGGTAGTCCTATTACACCCAGTGCAACATGCGCATCTGTCCAAATAGTTTTCCATTTCGTTTTTGGTCGAAATTGGTAAAAATTAGGTACTATTTTTTTCCAGTGAACGATAATTCCTGTTATAATTGCAAACAAAAAGAAAAAAGCTATTAAACCAGCAAAAACATACCCAGATCGTCCATAAAAATTTAATTGTGCAAAAAAATGTAGCCTGTAAAAAAATTCTCCTAAAGAATAGTTTTGGTTATAATTTGCTTTTTTAAAGGTTTTTAAATTTGTATAAAAAAAAGCTCTTTTAGGCTCTTTTTTTGGTGCCAATGTATCTTTAGACTGCCCCATTCTGGTGATTACATTTTGTCCTTCTATATTTCTATAAAAAGAAATGTCTCTACCTTTTAGGTAATACTCTTCTCCTAAATTATTTAATAAAGCATCAAAATCTCCTTCTAAAAAAAAGTTTTTTTCAACGGGCTCATTTCTTTCCCAAGCTATTATTTCATCTCTTAAAAAAGAAATAGATCCTGTAAAAAAAATTACATATAATGCTGCACTTATAACAATACCACTAATGGTATGTGTATGAAACATTATATTATATACTCTCTTAGCCATAATGGTATTTTAATATTTTATTATAATTGATTTGGATTATTTAAGTAAATGACTATAATAAATAGAAGACTAACAAGGGTATAAAGTGCCCATATTTTCCATGCACTTTTGGCTAAAAAGGCTAAAATCATTAAAACCGCCCACATAATAAATCCAAAAAAACGTAGTGTCATTATTACATTTGGTATGTTTAAAAAAGTCATTAACATGATGTGAAAGGTTTCTGTTACAACATATCCTCCTACAAAACCAGCACTTATTTTTGCAATACGCTGGATAGGTGAACTTGTCAAATATTTTTTATTTGCTGGCATAATTATTTAAGATAAACTTCAAGTAATAGTGATAAAATCATCATAACAACTAATATTGAGAATTTTAAAAAGCGTAAAGGTTCAATTAAAACAACTAAACTTGACACTAACATTAATAGAGTTAAATATGAAAATATTCCTGCGCCAAAACCTAAATATAAAATCGCGCTAGTTAAACCAATAATTAACAAGACTACACCTATATACTTTCCTTTTATTTTATTCTCATTAATCCATTTTTGAAGAGGTAAATAAAATGTTAAATCTGCTCTATTTGAAGTACTGTATAAAAAATAAAAACCTATGAGAGCTAAACAGCCTATAATTGTTAACATGCTATTTTTTTTATAAGTTATAACTAAAATCGATTTTGTCATTTTTTATGTTAAAACTAATTTTACTTATTAAGACTAAATAAAAATAAATTATTTTTGTCTTCTGCAAAACTAATTTTTATTCGAAAATCGGGGGATACGTTAAACGGATAAAAAACATACGTTAAACGGAATAAGAAAGCATGAAGGTTACCATATATAATAATGAAGAAGCTATTTTTGATAAGCTATCTAATATTAAAAATATAAATGATAATTTTTACAAAACCTTAGTAACTAACTTTAATGAAGATAATTTTAAAGGTTGGTATAAGGAGCATGTATTTGAAAACTTCAAAATAGGTTTTGGCTCCATAAAAACTATAAAAGGCTATAAAATATCTTTTAATATTAAAGGAGAAAGTATAGAAATGTTATTTAACTTAAAAGGGAAGTTTACTATACATATACCTGAAATAGAAAGTAAGTATTTTTTTAACTCTAACTCACATAATATTAACTTTTATAGCAATACAAAAGGCTTTTTAGAGTGTGAATCTTCAGAATCTTTTATTGTACGCCTTAACTTATCTCCTTTATTCTTCATTCAGTATTTACCCGATGATATTAGGTTTGATGATTTTAAAAAAATCATTAGTGATAAAAAATTTGGTAAACTTAATTCAGAAAACTGCTTAATAAATTCAAGAATGCATTTTTTGATAAAAGAAGTTATTGCCTCTGAATGGGATAATCATTTTCGAAAAATACATATTACCTCTAAAATATTAGATCTTCTTTTATTACAACTTTATCAGTTTAAACCTAGTACTCCTAAAAAAAACACAACAAAGCTAACTACTACTGAAGCTAATAAAATTGAAAGGGTTTATGAATATATACTTAATAATTATACATCTCCGCTAACCTTATCTTTGTTATGTAAAGAAATTGGCACCAATGAATATGCCTTAAAAAAAGGGTTTAAAACCACATTTGGTATTACCGTATTTAAATTTATTGCTAATTTAAGAATGAATAAGGCTAAAGAACTTTTATTAAAAGGCCATACCGTAAATGAGGTTTCTGAAAAGGTAAGTTATAAAAACCCACAACACTTTTCTACTGCCTTTAAAAAGAAGTTTGGTACTTCTCCTAGTAAATTTTTAAGTGAACTAAGTTTTTATGATATAAAAAATTAATAAGTACTTCTTTTTTAAAACAAAAAAACCTTGGAACTACATGATTCCAAGGTTTTACAACTAACTCTACAAATCTAACATACTTGCTTAACAAGAATGCTATTCTTTTAATAAGACTTCATCAAAAAATTTGTCTTTAAGTTTTTGATAAGCTTCTAAATTATTTTGATAATTCTCACGTAACCTATCGTACTCTTCTAAATAAGCCATATCGCACTGTATATCGTCACATTCTGCTACATTTACATAGGTATTTGAATATGATAAAACAGTTTTATAAAGCTCATTATTTACTTTTTTTCTCTTAGAAAAGAGTTCTAGTATTTCTTTAGAAATAGTTTTATTGACTAAAGAGTATTCATGCAAGCTTAAAAGGTTCTCAATCTCTTTATTAATATACTGTAACTGATCTACCCATCCTTTTAATTCTACATGGTTGTATTTATGTACTACATCTATATCGCTACCGTGATTATTAAGTGTCATTTTTTTATCTTTAAATTAAGGTACTGAAACTTTCGTTCTTTTTTTCTTGAACTACTTTTAAAATTTTAACTTCTTTCTTCCCTCCTGGTAAATCCCAATGAACTACATCATTTAGAGCATAACCAAATAAAGCTATACCTATTGGCGTTAAAATAGAAACCTTGTTGGTTTTCAAATCCTTTTCAGTTGGTCTTACAATCTGAATAGTTTTTTCCCAAACATCTCCAGAAGCTATAGTCACAACAGTATTTAAGCGTATGACATCATCAAACATTTGTTCTTCATCTAAAATTTTTGCTGTTTTTAACTCCTCAGCAAACTTGCCTAATGATGTTTGTACTTTACTTTCTTCAGTATGCGCTGAAACATTAAGTAAACTCTTAATGTATACATACTCTTTTTTCTCTAAAACTAAACTTCCGTGTTTCATTTTACTCCTTTTTATGGAAAAATACCTCGTTGAACATACGCTTTTTCAATACGTTGTATCGCTATACAGTAAGCTGCTTTTCGCATATCAACACCTTCTAACTTAGCATAATCTGAAACTCTAGTATAGGAGTCTTTTAGCTTCTTGTCTAATCGCGTAATTACTTCTTCCATATTCCACAACTCTCCGTTACGGTTTTGAAGCCACTCGAAATAACTAGTGATTACTCCTCCTGAATTACATAGTATATCAGGTATAATTGTTACTCCTTTTTCTAAAAGAATTTTTTCTCCTTCAACATTTATAGGTCCGTTTGCTCCTTCAGCTATTAAATTAGCTTTGATTAAGTGTGCATTATCTTCAGTTATCTGATTACCCAATGCTGCTGGTATACAAATATCACAGTCAGTAGCAAAAAAATCTTCCTTCTCTATTGCTATTGATTCTGGGTACTCTACCAAACTTCCATTATTAGCTTTTGTATAATTGAAAAGGTCATCTACTTTAATTCCGTTCGTATTTTGAATACTTCCATAAGCATCTTGAACCCCTATCATTTTTGCTCCTTCTTGTTCTAAAAAGTAAGCCGCCCAATACCCAACGTTTCCAAACCCTTGAACAATAAAAGTTTTTCCTTCTAAAGTTTGGTTATTTTCTTCTACCCAAAACTTGATGGTTAAGAAAACTCCATAACCTGTAGCTCTATCTCTCCCTTCAAGACCTCCACTACCTATTGGCTTTCCAGTAACTACATGTTGATTCATTGAGCGTTCTGCTGGTGCTTTGGTGCTCATATACGTATCAGCCATCCACGCCATAGTTTGGGCGTTTGTATTAACATCTGGAGCAGGAATATCATGCTCTGGTCCAATATTATCTCCTAATGCAAACGTAAAACGTCTGGTAATACGCTCTAATTCATCTTTTGAATATTTTGCTGGGTCTATTTGAATTCCTCCTTTACCTCCACCGTATGGTAAGCCAGCAAGAGATGTTTTCCATGTCATCCACATAGCTAATGCTCTGGCTGCATCAATATCTACCGTTGGATGGTAACGTAAACCTCCTTTATATGGTCCCAAAGCATTGTTATGCTGTACACGATATCCTTGAAAAATTTCAACGTCTCCATTATCCATCTTTACAGGAAAATTAACAATAATTTCGTTATTCGTAATGCTTAATATTTTACGAATATTAGGGTGTAAACCAATTTGATCAGACGCACTATTAAATTGCTCTAGTACATTATCAACCATCCCTCTAGCATTCTTTCGCTTCACTGGTTTTTTTAATTCCTTAGTTAAAGTCATCTCACTTATGTTTGAATTTATGTTGCTTTTAATTTTTTCTGTTTTTATACAGCTTGCATTTCTTTTTCTATAATGACTGCCTGTTTTTTTTCTTTTTTTACATCTACCTCATTATACTCACTACACGACCATACCTTTTCTTTAAATTTGGTTAACACACATATATTTATCTCTGTACATGATGGACAAATATTAAAAGGGTTAGCATTCATAAATTATATTTATTTTATTCTCTCTCTTAAAAGCAAATGATATACCGTTAATGATGCCAAAAAAAAGAAAAACTCCCAACCCCTTGCAAACAAGAGGCTCTGGAAGTTTTTATAAATTTTTACTTAAAATAAAAACGGGTAATTTCTCCTCAAGTGGAGAAAAAACACCCATAAAAAGTTTTGTTATTCTTTCAGCTTTTCTCGTAATGTCTTACGGTCTATTTGAAGAATTTTTGCTGCTTTTGTTTTATTGTTATTAGTTGCGTTTAATACATATTGTATATGACGTTTTTCCATTTCTTTTAAGGGGATTAATCTTTCCTCAGAAAAATCGACATTATACTTTAGTGAATCAGGTAAATGCTCTACTTCTACTATACGATCACACATAATTACCGCACGTTGTATTATATTTTCTAACTCTCTAATATTACCTGGCCAATTATATCTTTGTAGTATAGCTAAGGCTTTAGGGCTTATTTTTACGAACCTATCTTTATATTCTACCCCATATTTAAACAGAAATTTTTCTACTAACATAGAAATATCTTCTTTTCTTTCTCGTAAAGGTGGTACTTCTATTTCTACTACTGTCAACCTATAAAACAGATCTTCTCGAAATGTTCTTTTTTGAATCATTTCTTTTAAATTATTGTTGGTAGCAGCAATAATTCTTACGTCTACTTTCTCTGTTTTTTGAGCTCCAACCTTCACCACTTCTTTTTCTTGTAAAGCTCTTAATAACTTTGATTGTACATTTAACGAAGCATTTCCTATTTCATCTAAAAAAATAGTTCCTCCATTAGCCGCTTGAAAAAAACCATTCCTGTTACTATCTGCTCCTGTAAAAGCGCCTTTTATATAACCAAACAACTCAGACTCTAATAAATTTTCAGGAATTGCTCCACAGTTTACCGCTATGTATGGTCCTTTAGCAAATTTCCCTTCATAATGTATTGCACGAGCCACTAACTCTTTACCTGTTCCACTTTCTCCTTTAATAGAAACTGTTGCTTTATTATTTTTTACTCGATCTATTATTTGAAAAATTTCATTAATCTTTTCTGAAGCCCCTATCATATCTCCATAAAAGTCCTTTTTCTCTTTTTCTTGAGTAGTTTTTTTATGACTTTTTTCTGCTTTTTTTAAAGCATCATCCATTGCTGTTTTCAACTCATCTTTTGTAAAAGGCTTCGTTAGGTATGCTACTACTCCTGACTTAATGGCTTCTAATGAATCTTGAACAGATGGATATCCTGTTACTATAAGTTTAGGTAACTTTGGATAGTGTTCTGAAACAAATTTTACAAGCTCAAAGCCATCCACTTCTGGCATTTTTAAATCGGTTATTAGTAAATCAATTGGGGTATCTCTTAAAATTGTAACTGCTTCTTTAACTGATACTGCCTTGTAGGTATGATAATTCCAAGATTGTAAATGTCGATGTAACAACTCTAAGATATGAACATCATCATCTACTATTAATATATTTTCCTTTTTTAACGGCATTTCTTTTATTTTGGTAATCTAACCTCAAAGATAGCACCTTTTTCAATGCCATTTTTAGCTGTTATTGTTCCTTTATGACTCAATACAATACCATGCACAACACTTAACCCTAACCCTGTTCCTTCTCCTGTTGGCTTCGTTGTATAGAAAGGCTGAAATACTTTTTCAAGACCTTCGTCACTTAATCCTATCCCTTCATCAGAAATTCTTAATATCACTTCTTTATCCGTTTGAAATGTTTCAATAGTCACCAGTCCATTTTTAGGTGAAAAGTAAATAGCATTAATAATAAGATTGAAAATAATCTGAGTAAGTTGAACCGTATCTGCCCGTAACCACAACTCAGATTCTTCCACTTTCACTAGGTATTTTACAGACTGTCTTCTAAAAGTAGCATCCAATAAGTTTATTGCATCTTTTATACTCGGAATAATATTTACTTTTTTCATTTCTTGTGGCATTTCACAAGCAAAATACATGAGTTTTTTTACTACTTCTCTTGAAAAAATTGTACTTTGAATAATTTTATCTACATCTGCCAAAGCCTTTTCATTACTAGACATATCTGCTTTCAATAATTCTGAGTAACCTAAAATATTAGCTAGCGGGGTATTTAATTCATGGGCAATACCAGCGGTTAATTCTCCTAAGATTGATAAACGATCGGCGTGTTCCATTTTACGCCTCATCGACAGCTCATTGTTCTTTATTTCAATACGCTCTAAAAGTCCCCCTATTTTTATAGCAACTGTATCAAATAATTCTTTTTCCTCTTTTAAATATAGATTATCCTTAAGTTCTTTTCCTTTTATAAATGCTGATATTTTTCCTTTAGGTATGTTAAATACCAGAATAGTACTTGAAATTATACAAAGCTCTTTCTTTGTTTTACTTTTCTCTTCAGAATACTCTTCTATATCGATAAAAACTTGGGTGCTTTTTGGAAACTGTAATGCTTTTTTTAAACTTTTCGTTATTGCTTTTAAAGTTACATCAACTTGATCAAGATTAGCGTTTATTATTAAAGATGTTACCTCATAAAGACAGGTTAACTCTTTTATACGCTCTTTTAGTTCTTTTTCTGTTGTACTTACTGACCTCATTGATTAGTTTTTATTAAGCTCTGATAAACTCTTGCTCTTTCTGGGAATAAAAATACAAAATAACTCTCCTTTGCTCACTTTGTCTTTAAAAACTCTTACATTATATATTCTTTTTTATGCTTTACCTATTTTATGTAAATTCGTAGTTATGGAATTACTTTTTATAGGTTTGGCAGGAGGAGCCATTATATCCTATTATATTTTTAAAAAATTCACCTCAGTAAAAAGAAAAAATTTGACCGAAAAACAATCGGTAGTTTTGTTAGATAAAATAAAAAAAGTATCTAAATTAATTACTGTTGAAGGAGAATTTGCCGAAATATATCACCATGAAAACACCAAAGAAAAATTTTTAGGACTTGTTACCAGTAAGAAAAAAGCCATTATTCTAATTAATGCTAAAGTGCATATTGGTTTTGATTTTAGGAAAATAAAAATGCATACAGATACTAAGAAAAAAGTATTAGTTCTTTCTGAATTTCCTCAACCTGAAGTATTTTCAATAGAGCCTAATTTACGTTTCTATGATATTCAAAACGGATTACTTAACAAGTTTAGTTCTGAAGATTTAACTGAAGTAAATAAAGAAGCGAGAGAACACATTCTTCAAAAAATACCTGAAAGTAATTTAATGCAAACAGCAAACAAAGAAGCCCTAGAAGCAGTTACCTTAATGCAAAATTTAGTGGAAACTATTGGATGGAAACTAGACTACACTGCTTTAAAAATTCCTGAATCAACTCAAAATTTAATTGAATAATGAATATTGAAGAATTTCGTAACTATTGCATTACCAAAAAAGGAGTAACTGAACATTTTCCGTTTGATGATAATGTTTTAGTATTTAAAGTAATGAATAAAATGTTTGCTTTATCGGGTTTAAATAGTTGGGAGCAACATGAACCTAAAATTAATTTAAAATGTGAGCCTGAGCGTGCTTTAGAATTACGAACTGAATATGAAAGTATTAACCCAGGATTTCATATGAGTAAAAAACACTGGAACACAGTTACTTTGAACAATGATGTTTCTGATACTTTTGCTTTTGAATTAATTAACCATTCATACGAACTTATAGTGAAAGGATTAACAAAAAAACTTCAAGAAGAATTACGAAATTTATGATAGAACAAGATAGTTTAGAATACTCCTTTGAACTTATAACTCCTAACTCTACAGAATTAAACTATAAACTGACAAAAGAATATTTTAAAGAAGGTAAGTTTAAGAGTGAAGAAAACTTTTTTCAATTAGAGTTTAAACAAGGATCAAAGTTAAAAAACGGACTTGTTCTCAACCCTCTTAAATGGAAAAGTCAATTTCAAATAACTTTTGACAACAATCTAGTTTTTGTAAAAGGACTTGTTGATCCTTCTAATCAGTTTGTTTCACAAGCAGAAATAAATTGTTGGAATAGATTCATCACAAACTTTAAAAACAGTCTTTTACAAAGAAAAAACTTATTCATACTTAACAAAGAGTTTGTAAAAACTTCAAAAAAATCCACGTTGAGTTATATTTCTTACGGTATAGTCTTAACAGTTTTACTTCTAGTAATAATAGGATTCACTGCCGATTACTTTAAGTTAAGTCTCACTCAAGTAGTCATTCCTTCTTCAGCGATTACTGCAATTGTGATTTTCTTAATTCAACGAAAAATGAATCAAAATAAAATCAGCTAACATGCTCAAATCTGACCTTAGAAAACTATACAAACAAAAGAGAAATACGCTTACTCAAACAGAAAAAGAAAAATTACAAGAGAGCATTTACCAACAAATATTCGAGTTACAAACTGATGATATTCATACTGTACATTTGTTTTTATCCATGCGAAAGTTTAATGAAATAGACACGAAGCCCATCATTGATTTTTTTAGAGGCAAAGGAAAAAGAATTATTGTTAGTCGTTGTAATTTCGAAGATGATACTCTTTCACATTTCTATTTTGAAAAAGACACTGAGCTAGAACTCAATAAATTTGGAGTTCCGGAACCTATAAATGCGGAAGAAGCTAATGTAAAAGATATTGATTTAGTTTTTGTTCCTATGTTAATTTCTGACGAACAGAACTATAGGGTTGGTTACGGAAAGGGCTTTTATGATCGATTTTTATCTGAATGTAGAGAAGATGCTCGCACCATTGGACTTAACTTCTTTCCCCCTATCAAAAAGATAAAAGATACTCATAAGTTTGATGTTCCATTAGATTCTGTGATATACCCAAAATAAAAAAATCCCACATCTAGCGGGATTTTTTTATTTTATATAAACTAACGACTATCCGTTCATTGAAATCAAGAACTCCTCGTTATTTAAAGATCTTTTAATTCTGTCTTGAATAAACTCCATTGCTTCAATAGGGTTCATATCAGCTAAATACTTACGTAATACCCACATACGTTGTACAGTCTTTTCATCTAATAATAAATCATCACGACGTGTACTCGACTTAATTAAGTCAATTGCAGGGTAAATTCTGCGATTAGCAATATTACGCTCTAATTGTAACTCCATATTACCCGTACCTTTGAACTCTTCAAAGATAACCTCGTCCATTTTCGAACCAGTTTCAGTAAGTGCAGTAGCAATAATAGTTAAAGAACCTCCATTTTCAATGTTACGAGCTGCCCCAAAGAAACGTTTTGGTTTGTGTAATGCATTAGCATCAATACCTCCTGATAAAATCTTCCCAGATGCTGGTGCCACGGTGTTGTATGCTCTTGCTAAACGTGTAATAGAATCTAATAAAATTACTACATCATGTCCACACTCTACTAAACGTTTTGCTTTTTCCAACACAATATTAGCCACACGAACATGTTTATCCGCTGGTTCATCAAAAGTAGATGCAACTACCTCACCACGTACACTACGTTGCATATCAGTAACCTCTTCTGGGCGTTCATCAATTAATAAAACAATCTGATAAACTTCAGGATGATTTGCTGCAATTGCTTTTGCTACATCTTTTAACAATACTGTTTTACCCGTTTTAGGTTGCGCCACAATCATACCACGTTGTCCCTTTCCTATTGGAGAAAACAAATCAATGATTCTAGTTGACAATGAACTTCCTTTTTCTGCTAAGTTAAACTTTTCATTAGCAAATAATGGTGTTAAGTGTTCAAAAGATACACGATCTCTTACGATGTTAGGATTTAATCCATTAATTTTTGATACTCTAATTAACGGGAAGTACTTTTCTCCTTCCTTTGGAGGACGTACGTTACCTCTAACTGTATCACCTGTTTTTAATCCAAATAACTTTATTTGAGACTGTGACACATAAATATCATCAGGTGATGATAAATAGTTGTAATCTGAAGAACGTAAAAAACCATATCCATCAGGCATCATTTCTAAGACACCTTCACTTTCAATAATACCATCAAACTCAAAATCAGGGTCACGGTACTTATTACCACTTTTATGATGCTGCTTATTAGTATTCTGATTTTTATTATGCTTATTACCTCTATTATTGTGGTTTTTATTATGCTGCTGCTTTTGCTGTTGAGGTTGTTGCTTTTTATCCTCTGAAGCTTGAACTTGCTTCTTCTCTTCTTGTCTTTTCTTAGGCTTATTAACAACTTCCTTTTTTTCTGGAGTTACTTTTTCTGGAGTTTTTTTCACTTCAGTTTCGTTAACAACCTTTTCTGGATTTTCTGCAGTAGTTTTAGCTTCTGTTTTAGCTATTCTTTTCCTTTTAGGCTTGTCTGCTTTAGGTGCAGCAGGTTTAGGTTTAGCCTCATTAGCACTTGCTTCTGCTTGCGCATCTAAAATTTTGTATACTAAGTCTAGTTTTTTTAGTTGACTAATCTTTGTTAATCCTATTGATTTGGCAATAACTTGTAAATCAGCTAATTTTTTAGTTTTTAATTCCGAAATATCGAACATTCGTTAAATAATTAAGTTACTAAAATTCCTTATTTGTAAAGAATTGTTTTGTATTAAGTTTTGTTTTGAGTGCTAATTATATAGGGGCTATATAATAATTCTGTGCGGTTACATACAAGGCAAATATATACAAATATTTTAACTTCTAATATTTCTTTTTAAAAAAAGAAGTATTACATTTGCTACCCGATAAAAAATTATGATACAAAGAATACAATCTATATACCTATTAGTAGCAGGAATTATCTCTGGAGGATTGACTTTTATAGTTAGTCTTTGGAGTAACTCCCAAACTAATCCTATTTATGTTTTAGATTTATTTTCTGAGAACTCAATCTTACAAAAAAGTATTCCTGTTTTATTTTTTATTTCGGCTTTAGTAGCTATTGTAACAATATTTCTATTTAAAAATCGTCAGTTACAATTTGTACTAAACCGGTTAAACATATTGATAAACCTTTTTTTATTAGGACTATTGATTTATTTATCACAAACATTATCTGGAGAAGCTTTGGTTTCTGAGAAAGGTATTGGGATGTTCTTTCCTATCATTGTTATTTTGCTATTAGTTTTAGCAAATAGAGCCATTAAGAAGGATGAAGATCTTGTAAAATCTGTAGATAGATTACGATAAACCTAACATCTTAGTATATTTAGTGCGAAAAAAACCGAGAATTAAATCTCGGTTTTTTATTTTTGATTCCGTAGGCTATTCAAGCCCTCTAGCCTTAAATGTTAAAGAAATGTTAAAAAAAACTCAGGGTTTTCCCTGAGTCACTAATAAAACAATTAGGGATACTGTGTATTGTACACACTCTTTTAACCTCATAAATTTGTAACTGTAATAACAATCATGAATTACAACAAGATAAAAGTTCACATAGCAGATGACCATAAGATATTAATAGACGGTGTCATTGCTTTATTAAATACTGAAGATAACATTGAAGTTGAAGGCTATTCTTTAACTGGTAAGCAAGTAGTAAATTGGTCTTCAAAAAACACAGCTGATGTATTAGTTTTAGACATAAACATGCCTGAAATGGATGGTATTGAAGTTTTAAAAACGTTTAGAAAACGTAATACAACTATTAAAACAATAATTCTTTCTGGTTTGAGTGATCCAAAACTTGTTCAAGAAATGATTGCATTAGGAGCCAATGGTTTTGTTGATAAAAGTCGAGCTAATGAGCAAATAATTGACGCTATAAAAGTCGTTCACAATGGTATACAATACATTAGCGAAGACATTAAAGTAAAGTTATTAGACTTATATGCTTCAGATGCAAAAGACGAAGATGAACCAGAGTTTTTGCATGGAGATTTAACCGAGAGGGAAATTGCTGTATTAAGATTAATAGCAAAAGAAAAAAGCTCTAGTGAAATAGCAAAAAAACTAAATGTTAGTATTAAAACAGTAGAAACATATAGAAGTAATTTATATAAAAAATTAAAAGTAAAAAATGTAGTAGGTTTAGCGATGTATGCTGTGAGAAACAAAATAGTGTAAAGACATAATCAACCCTTCAAATTTTCTTTAGTCCCCCAGATTAAGAAGAAGCCCCCCGAGTCTATTCACTTCATGCATCGCTAATCAACTGCTACTAATAATAAACCCAATAGCGATGTACGCGTTATTTAACATAGTATAGAAAACCCCTTCATTTTGTTTTCTTTTATCCCCTAAGAGATATTGTCCCCCGTCTCTTAACATCTATCCTAAGTACATCGCTATTTTTTAAAAAATCTAATCTCAATAAATATACAAGTCATGAAAAACTTTACTCCTTATTTACTAGCTTTGAGTCTTAGTGTTATTTTTGCTTCTTGTTCTTCTAACGAAGCAGAAGTTATAGAGAATAATCCAGAAAGTTTATTACAATCATATACACTTAAAAGAGATGCAACTGGGGCCTACTCTATTGATTTTAATACAGCTAATAATACCGATGTAACTACATTGACTAATACAGACAATTCTAAAGAGATTATTTTAGCTGAAACTGCACAAAAAACATCTACAAAACACTCTAATGATTTTTCTATTGAAAACAATCATTTAAAAATTGGTTTCCTAGAAACCAGGAACGGAAAAAGGACTAATATTTACATTGAAGACGAAAATATTACCTTTGCTAAAGGAATTACAGAATTTTTAAATTCGTATAGTATTACAGCAAATGGAGATGGTACTTATAAATTAGATTTTACTGTAAATAATAATGTAACTACAGACTTCGTATACAACAAAGAAACAGAAACCTACGAAGTGCATTTAGCCAACGGAGAATCAGTAGTAGAGAACAGGTTTTCGAGACAGTTACAGGTCAATTCCTCTAACTTGATTAAGTTAAATTTTGTAAATCATAAATATTTAAGTAGAGGCGAGGAATCTACCATAGTAGAAAAACCTAAAGTAGTATGGGACATAGCCTCTTAATCAAAAATTTTGGACTTTAGAAAAAACATATTTTCTCTTTTTTTTATAATTCTTCCTGCTTTATATATAAAAGCAGGAACATGTAATTATTTTGTCTATTTTCAGGAAAATAAACCATCAAATGAAAATTCAAGGTATGATAGTGCTTTAAAATTGTACAATAATGAAGAGTACTCCAAAGCACTCGAGCAATTATTAGATTTATCTCAATCAGTGAGCGGAAAAAATTTAGAGATGGAATACAAATGTTTGTTTCTAATAGGAAACATTTTCAAAAAAAGAAACAATCATGAAAAGGCCCTAAATTTCTTTAATCAATCATTAAAAATCTTGACGAAGAAATCCTTAATCGACAGTAATGATTATAATAAATTTCCGAATGACACAACATTAGCTAATACCTATCTAAGAATAGGTGTACAATATTCTATACTAGGTATCAGAGACAGCTCTAAACTTTATTACAGAAAAATTACAGAATTAGATCCACTCAATAAAAACTTGACCTACATAAAAGGAAAAGCATATAATAATCTTTCAGCAACTTACATACAAGAATCAAATTATGAGCTTGCGAAAGAATACATCAAAAAATCTATTGAAATACATAGGCAGAATAATAAAAGGTTATCAGAATCAAAAGCCCTTACCAATTTAGCCAATATCATATTGAATGAAAAAAAATATGAATTAGCTAAAAAGACATATTTTGAAGCAATAAACATAATAAGAAACGATAGTAGCCTAGATGCAATAAAACACAAACAAGACATATATTATAATATTGCATGGGCATTGTATTTATTGAAAGATTATAAAGCCTATGAATATCAAGAAAAGTCCTACATAATAAAAGATACTTTAACTGATAGAGAAATGCGAAGAATTGTTAAAGGAGTTTTTGAAAAACATAAAGTTGACTTAGAGAAACAAAAAGTTAATTTAGTCGAAGAACAACGTAAACTAGAAGAAGCACAAGAAGCTAAAACCTCTATGCTCTTTGGTGCTTTAAGTTTTTTAGTATTAATTGTTTCAGGAGTAATTATATATAACTATAAACTTCGTCAAAAAAACTTACGCCTCAAGTTATCTGAAAGTAAACTTATACAACAACAAAACCTTGAGAAAGTAAGATCCGAAGCTCAAATTAAGATTCTTAATGCTACGATTGACGGAAAAGAAACTGAACGAAAACTTATCGCAGAAATATTACACGATAATGTTAGTGCTTTACTTTCATCTGCTAATATGCATTTAACAGCCACAAAAAAACAATTTAACGGAGGTACACCACAAGAAATAGAAAAAACACAAGCTATTATTTCAGAAGCCTCTCAAAAAGTTAGAGACTTATCTCATAACTTAGTTTCTTCTATCCTTTTAAAATTTGGGCTAGAATATGCTATTAAAGATGTTGTTAAAAAATATTCTAATAGCCAATTAAAACTTGAGGTTTCCGCAAAAAACATCAATAGATATAATCAAGAATTTGAAATAAAAATATTTAATGTGATTCAAGAATTAATCAATAATATCTTGAAACATAGTAAAGCCAAACATGCACAAATAGATTTAAAAGAAGAGAAGAATCAACTAACCGTTCTCGTTAAGGATGATGGGGTAGGATTTTCTACCTCGTCTTCTTCTTTTTCTGATGGTATTGGACTTAACCAAGTTGAAGCTAGAGTTCACATGATGGATGGCAAACTAACCATAAAGTCTCAAATAAATGTAGGCACTACAATACAAATTATAGTTCCAATATTAAGAAAAGAAAACAACTTTAACAAGTTAACCTCTGTTAGCTAATTCAATAATTTCCATATTTTTTATATTACTATTATCTATTTCAAAACGTAACATCGTTCTAACTTTATGAAATCCATGATTTCCTGCTGCTCCTGGATTTAAATGTAACAAATTCAGATTCTTATCATACTGAACTTTTAATATATGCGAATGTCCACAAATAAACAGTTGTGGTGTATTACTTTTTAACTCTTCTCGAACCCTTTGATTATATTTATTCGGATAGCCTCCAATATGAGTTATCCAAACCGAAACACCATCTATTATAAATTTATTATCTAACGGAAATTCTGCCCGAGCACTTTTATCATCAATATTTCCATACACTGCTCTCAGTGGTTTTAGCTTTTTTATACTATCAGTAACTTGTAGGTTTCCAATGTCACCTGCATGCCAAACCTCATCAGCTTGTTTTACAAACTTTAAAATTTGTTCATCTATAAAACTATGTGTATCGGAAAGTAATAAAATTTTCTTCATTGAAACAAAACTAATAAAAATCAAACCAACACATTATTAACTTATAAGTATTTTAGTAAAACTTAAAACATTATTTTACCTCATATCTAGTACATTTCAAGTTATAATTTTATAATTTAGCTATTTAAAATCTTTACACTTCTTGAGGTATTTCATTGAATTAGCATACAACGGAAAAAATTATCATGGATGGCAAATACAACCACACGCAATATCCGTTCAAGAAAAAATAAATAAGGCTATTAGCACTATTTTAAGAAAAGAAATAATTATCGTAGGTGCAGGAAGAACAGATGCTGGCGTGCATGCATCTCAAATGTTTGCTCATTTTGATGTAGAAACCCCACTAAACAGTAATTTCACCTACAAGTTAAACGCTATTTTACCTAATGACATCGTTATCTTTAATACTCAACTAGTACATAACGATGCTCATGCTCGTTTTGATGCACTTAGTAGAAGCTATGAGTACAAAATTTGGCTAGGTAGAAATCCTTTTTTATTAAATACTACTTGGCAATTACACCACCAGCAATTAAATATAGAGTTAATGAATAAAGCCGCTGCAACTCTATATGATTATGAAAATTTTGAATGCTTTTCAAAAGTAAAGACAGATGTACATACATTTAACTGTACTGTAACCAATGCTAAATGGATTAAAAATGGTAATGAGTTAACGTTTCATATCAGTGCCAATCGTTTTTTAAGAAACATGGTTCGTGCTATTGTTGGAACTTTAATTGACGTTGGTTTAGAAAAAATAACTGTAAATGATTTCAAAAAAATCATAGAAAGTAAAAATCGAAGTAAAGCAGGCGTATCTGTTCCTGCAAAAGGTTTATTTTTAACAAAAGTAAAATACGAATATATATAGTGAGTAAAACAACAGGAAAAGCATTCGATATTAAAATTTTTGCACGACTAATGAGTTTTGCAAAAAAGTATCGCATACGATTTATAATTGCAGCATTATCTACTATTTTACTAGCAGGATTTGCTGTGCTAACCCCTGTCATTTTAATGGCAGCCATAGATGACTTTATTACAAACAAAGATTTTTCTAGACTATTGTATTTCACAATAGCCATGATTGTGGTTTTATTAATTCAAGTCTTTTTCCAATTTAGTTTTATTTACTACGCTAACTGGGTTGGACAACATATTATTAGAGACATAAGAGCTATCACTTTTAGAAAAATACTCCAATTTAAAATGGGATATTTTGACAACTCTTCAGTTGGAAAATTAGTAACTCGTGTTGTTTCTGATATAGAAACTATTGCTAATTTTTTTACACAAGGTGTTTTTATGATCGTTAGCGATGTTTTGAAAATGATTGTGGTAATAGTCGTAATGCTATATACCAATTGGAAACTAGCAATAATAGCACTTGCAACCTTACCTGTTTTAATTTATGCTACTAAATTATTTCAAATAGCCATAAAATCTACTTTTCAAGATGTAAGAAACCAAGTAGCAAACCTAAACAGCTTTGTTCAGGAAAGAGTTACGGGAATGAAAATAGTTCAGCTTTTTAATAGAGAAAAGATAGAGTATAAAAACTTTATTGATATTAATAACAAACATAAAAAAGCACATGTTAAAACAGTTTGGTATTATTCTATTTTTTTCCCTATCGCAGAGATTTTATCTTCAATTGCAATAGGTTTAATTGTTTGGTATGGTGGTTTACAAGTAGTTGAAAACAAAGCTGCAAGTGTTGGTGCCATTATTGGTTTTATAAAAATGGCTCAAATGCTTTTTAGACCCTTAAGACAAATAGCTGACAAATTTAATCAGTTACAAATGGGGATTGTTGCTGGTGAACGTGTTTTTAACATAATAGACACTGAGAGCTCTATAGATAAGAATGGATCAATTATTGCTAACAACATACAAGGAGCTATTAATTTTAAAGATGTAAAATTTAGCTATATAAAAGGGGAAGAAATTTTAAAAGGTATTAATTTTAGTGTTAAAAAAGGACAAACCGTTGCCATTGTTGGGGCTACAGGAGCCGGAAAATCAACTATAATTAATCTTATAAATCGTTTTTACGAAATAGATAGTGGTGAAATATATATTGACAATATTCCTGTTCAAGATTACAAAATAACTTCTTTACGTCAAAAAATAGCTGTGGTATTACAAGATGTTTTTTTATTTTCTGATAGTATTTTAAACAACATCACTCTTAAAAATGATAAAATTTCTCTCAAAGAAGTACAAACTGCCGCTAAACAAATAGGAATTCATGAATTTATTATGAGTCTTCCTAACAATTACTATTATAATGTAAAAGAACGTGGTGGTATGTTATCATCTGGTCAACGCCAATTAATTGCTTTCTTACGAGCATATGTTAGTAAACCTAGTATTTTAATTTTAGACGAAGCTACTTCTTCAGTTGATGCACATGCAGAACAAATGATTCAATATGCTACGGATGAAATTACAAAAAATAGAACTTCTATTGTAATTGCTCATCGTTTAGCAACTATTAAAAAGGCTGATATGATTATAGTTATGGACAAAGGATCCATAGTCGAAAAAGGAAATCACATAGAGTTATTAAAAAAACACGACGGCTATTATAAGAATTTGTACGAAAAACAGTTTAATAATGAAACGGTAGTGTAAATAAATTTGTTTACATCAATCAAAATAGTACATTTGTTATTCAATCTAAAAATTAAAAATCAAAAACGATGAAAAAAGTAATTTTATCTGCATTTGTAGTTGCTTCTTTATTAGCAACCTCTTGTAAAAACACAAAAGAAGAAGCTAAAGACGTTAAAAAAGAAGCTGTTGAAACAGTAGACAAAGCTACTGAAGAAACTAAAGAAGCTGCTAAGGAAGTTGAAGAAACTACTGAAGAAGCTGTTAAAGCTGTAGAGTCTGCAATTGAAGGTATCGAAATTCCTGAATTTGAAGATCCAAAAGTAGGTGAATACTTACAGTCTTATACTGAGTATGCTAAAACATACATAGAAGCAAAAGGAGATGTAGTAAAAAACTCTGAATTAGCTCAAAAAGGTGTTGAATTAGCTAGTAAATCACAAGAAATTCTTGGTAATTTAAGTCAAGATGATGCTGTTAAGTTTAGCCAAGTTATGACTGCTATTCAATCTAAAATGGCTCCTGCTCAATAATCTTTTTTGGACAGAACATAAAAAAAGCTCGCAAGTTGCGAGCTTTTTTTATGCCATGACATCTTTTTCTAATTTTTTACGAAGTTCTTCCAGCGACTTATACAACACAAATTCACCATCTTTTATATAAGAAAGCTCACCTGTTTCTTCTGAAACCAATAAACAAAGGGCATCTGTTTTCTCACTAACCCCAATAGCTGCTCTATGGCGTAACCCAAACCTAGAAGGTATTTTAGTACTACTAGAAATAGGTAGTATTACTCGAGTAGCTACAATATAATTATCACGAATAACTGTTGCTCCATCATGTAACGGGCTATTTTTATAAAAAATACTCTCTATAATTGCTTCATTCACCAAAGCATTCATTTTATCTCCCGTATTAATTAAAAAATCAAGGTTATTTGTTTTTTCAATGACTAATAATGCCCCTGTTTTAGTTTTTGACAAGTTAACACAAGCTGTTAAAATAGTTTCAACATCTGTTTCTGAATGAATTTCAGTTTTTAGAAACTTCAACTGATTTAAAAACCCCTTTTTAGTAGAAAAGTTAGTAGTTCCTATCATTAATAAAAACTTACGAATTTCTTGTTGAAACACAATAATCAATGCTATAACACCACCAGAAAGTAAATAACCTAAAATACCACTTAACATCTCCATGTGCAAGGCTTGAGTAACTTTCCATATTAAAAATATAAATGCAATTCCTATTACAATGTTAATCGCTACGGTTCCTTTTAACAACTTATAGATATAGAAAAGCAACACAGCTACCAAAAAAATATCTAACACATCAAGAAACGAAAAGTTGATGAAATCTAAATTCATTAATTTTTTGAAGTTTTTTAACTTTAAAACAAGCTTTTAGGCATTTTGTCTTTACCTAATAAGTAAATGTAAGGATTTTATTACAACTGTTCCACAATTTTAACCGCCTCAACTGCTTCTTTTACATCGTGCACCCTTAAAATATGCGTTCCGTTTAGCAAAGCAATTGTATTTGCTACAGTAGTAGCATTTAGAGCTTCTTGCGATGTAATTCCTAACAATTTATATAACATAGATTTTCTAGAAACCCCAGTTAAAATAGGAACATCTAAACTTTTAAACATTGATAACCTTTTAAGCAACTCATAGTTTTGATTAAGTGTTTTTCCAAAACCAAAACCAACATCTATAATTACATCATTAACCTTTAGCTGACGCAATTTAAAAAGCTGTTCTGCAAAAAAAGAAACTACTTCCGTAACCACATTTTCATATTGAGGATTTTGTTGCATATTTTGCGGTGTTCCCTGCATATGCATCATAATATATGGAACTTGTAATTTTGCCACTGTCTCAAACATTTGCGCATCCATCTTTCCACCAGAAATATCATTTATAATTCCAGCACCTGCATTTATCGACTCTTCCACTACTCTACTTCTAAATGAGTCTACCGAAATAATAATTTCAGGAAAATTTTTAACCAACAACTCCACCACAGGAAGCATTCTTTGTAGTTCCTCTTCTTCCGAAATATGCTTTGCTCCTGGTCTTGAAGAATATGCACCTACATCAATAAACGTAGCCCCTTCACTCAACATCTTTTCTGCCTGTACAAGGATATCTCGTTCATTTTTATACTTTCCTCCATCAAAAAAAGAATCAGGAGTAACATTTAAAATCCCCATAACCTTAGGCTTAGTTAAATCCACCAAGGTTCCTTTACAATTAATTGTCATCATGCTAAATTTCCAAGTAAAAATAAATGAAAAGCTTGTAATATTTACTATTTTTGGTCGAATACTTTTAAACAGGAAAGATGCAAGATACCTCAAAACAGTATGATGCTGTAGTTGAAGAATGTAAAAGTTTATTTATAAAAAAAATGAGCGATTATGGTAGTGCTTGGAGGATTTTAAGACTTCCATCATTAACCGATCAAATATTTATCAAAGCTCAACGTATACGCCAATTACAAGAAAATACTGAGCGAAAAGTTGATGAAGGAGAAAAATCAGAATTTATAGGCATTATCAATTATTCGGTAATGGCATTAATTCAAATTGAGTTAGGTATTGTTGAGCAACCTGATTTAACTACCGAAGAGGCTACTACTTTATACGATAAACACATAAAAAACACCAAAGAGTTAATGGAAAACAAAAACCATGATTATGGTGAAGCTTGGAGAGACATGAGAGTTTCTTCGTTAACCGATTTAATTCTGCAAAAACTACTTCGTGTAAAACAAATTGAAAACAATCAAGGCAAAACTTTAGTTTCTGAAGGAATTGATGCTAATTATCAAGATATGATTAATTATGCTATTTTTGCCATGATTCACCTTTCTGAATCAGATAATTAACCTAAAAAACACCCCTATGATTTTAAAAATGCTAACTCATATTTCAAGAGTACTTGTAGGACTTCTTTTTATTTACTCTGGATTTGTAAAATTGATAGATCCAATCGGATCTCAATATAAATTTGAAGAATATTTTGGCGCCGATGTATTAAATTTAGAATTCTTAATTCCTTTCGCTTTACCTTTTTCAATTCTTTTAATTGTTACCGAATTGGTTTTAGGTATTATGCTTTTAGTAGGTTACAAACCTAAACTTACTGTTTGGAGCTTATTTGGTTTAAACCTAGTTTTCTTATTTTTAACTTGGTACTCTTATACCTACAACAAAGTTACAGATTGTGGATGTTTTGGTGACGCTTTAAAACTTACACCTAAAGAAACATTTTACAAGAATGTTGTTTTTATGATTTTTATTGTGATTCTTATTATTGGAGTTAAACACATTAAACCTTTAGTTTCAAATAAATTTGCTTCTTTAACAACCTTTAGCTCTGTTTTTCTATCATTAATTATAACTTATTATGTTTTACAACATTTACCAATTATTGATTTTAGAGCTTATTCTATAGGTACAGATATTGCCAAAGGAATGGAATACCCAGAAGATAGCGACGAACTTCCTCCTATACATGATTTCATGATAGAGACAGACGAAGGAGATAAGTTAGAAGAAATGCTTGCAAAAGAAAAAGCAATGCTTGTTATTATGTCTAATTTAAAGAAAACAGAAAAAGAAGGTATCGCTGATGTTTCTAAGATTGCAAAACAAGCTAGCGAACAAGGTTATGAAGTTTATGTATTAACCGCTTCTTACATTGAAGATTTAGCTGCTACCCAAAAAGAATATGGCCTTCCTTACACCTTTGGTTTTTGTGATGAAACTGCTCTAAAAACCGTAATCAGAGCTAACCCTGGTATTGTTACTGTAAAAAAGGGAATCATTTCAGGAAAATGGAATTGGACAGATGCTGACGATGTAGAACTATAAACCGCTATAACATATATATAAAGAAAACCTCACAAATTTGTGAGGTTTTCTTATTTTCGCAATGACATGAAAAGCTCCTGTAGAGATTCTTACAACATCTCATTCAATAAAAGAGCAAAATTTGGCTATTAACCCAGAAGTATTTTTTGTGAAACAGTTATTATTAGTTTTTATAGGTGGTGGAGCAGGAAGCGTTTTACGATATATTATCGGAAAAGCTCTAAACAGCTCTCAAACAGGAATTCCGTACGGAACTTTTGTTGCTAACATTCTTGGTAGTTTACTTATTGGAATTATTTTAGGACTTGCTACTAAAAACGAAACCATAACACAAAACCACACTTTATTATTAGCTACTGGTTTCTGTGGTGGATTTACAACTTTTTCAACCTTTGCCTATGAAAATCATATCTTTCTAAAATCTGGAGATTTCGCCTCTTTTGCGCTATATACTGTTACTAGCTTTATCATCGGATTTTTAGCTGTTTTCGCAGGAATTTACTTAGTAAATTATTTTTGGACGAATTCACAAACTATTTAAACTACACTTTACCCTAAAAACAAATCTCACTTTGTGAGTAAATTTATATAACAAATGAGTGAACTTATACAATACAAATCAGAAGAAAACTATGTAATCATCACTATTACTAACGGAAAAGCTAATGCTATTTCTCATGAAGTGATTGATGCTTTAAACACCTCTTTTGACAAAGCTGAAAAAGAAGAAAAACCAGTAATACTAACAGGACAACCAGGAATATTCTCTGCTGGTTACGACTTAAAAAGCATGACTCAATCTCCTGAATCAGCTTTAGAATTAGTTACCAAAGGCTCTAATTTATCGCATAGAATGTTGTCTTTTCCTTACCCTATAATTGCAGCTTGTTCTGGACATGCAGTAGCTAAAGGAGCTTTTTTACTCCTATCTGTTGATTACAGACTGGGAATTGAAGGTGATTTTAAAATTGGATTAAACGAAGTTTTAATCGGTATGACCATGCACAATGCCGGTATTGAAATAGCTAAAGCACGTTTAACCCCTGTTTATTTTGAAAGAAGTGTTAGTTGCTCTGAAATTTACAATCCACAAGATGCTATTACCGCTGGTTTTTTAGATAAAATTGTTCCTCAAGAACATCTATTACCTACTGCAATCAAAGTAGCTTCAATGTTTTCTAAACTAAACAAGAAAGCTCATAAAGAAACTAAACTCAAGGTAAGAAAACCATATTTGGATTCGTTAATAAAAGCAATTAAACAAGACAGTGAAGAAGGTTTAACACCTCCTTCAAAATAAAAGAGTCCTGCAATTGCAGGACTCTTTTATTTTGGTTTTTTATATGCCATTACCCCTGCTTTAATTTCTGTATTTATGTAATTATCACTTGGCGTAATTGGACAAGAATACCTATCACTGTAAGCGCAGTAAGGATTGTAAGCTTTATTAAAATCTACCTCTATAGTTCCATCTTCCTGTATATCGGTCGTATAAATATCTATAAAACGACCACCTTTATACGATGTTTTTCCATTTGTTTTATCTAAAAAAGGTAAAAACAAATGATTTGCATACTCAGGAGTAGGATTTACATCTTGATAAATAGTAAGTTTAAAGTCTTCTCCATCAATAGAAAAAGATAAAACTCCATATTTTCTATACATTACCAACCTGTTTGTTGTTGTAGGAAAATTAGTAATAGGAGTATTAAACGTCTTTTCTAAGTTAGCTTTTACAGTGTACTTTTTATCAATAGGGAAAAAATCTAAGCCTTTAAATTTCTTTAACCCTTTTTTTGTAAGCGGAGATCTTGAAGCATCTTTAAACTTAGCATTCATTTCCTTTTGAAAATTAGAATCTCCTAAAACACTTCTTTTTCCTTGACTGTTACAAGAAAATATTAAAACAACAAAAATTAAGAATAATAACTTTCTCATGTTCCTACTTTAACGTCTATATAAACGCAAAAGTACTGCATAATAACTAAAAACTCTCTCATTCCTTAAAAATTCACTAAATTAACCAGCTAAAACTGTTAATTTTCTATTAATAATTTGAAATAGCAAAATAAAATCGTTACTTTTATATTTATAGATAATACTTATAACTGATAATACGATAATGCTAGAAAATATTTTAGTCTTATAAGAAAAACTTATTAACTAATAAACCAAATTGATAAGCTTATTTGTTTAGAAACAGAAAGTTTCCCATATATTTGTCGCCCCAGTTATTTTTAGGCACATATCTTTTTTATCAGACAAAACCTAATAAAGAAATTTTAAATTAAATTGGTAAATTTTATGAATTCAGAATTAATCAATAAGGCGGAAGAATTTGAAAACAGAAAATTCAAGTTTATTACTACTAGTGATAGAATACTAGCCGCTAGAGAAGCAAAAGCTCTTATACTAGAGATTAATGAGGTATATAAACAAACAAAAGACAGCGCATTAATGGATTTAATGAAACGGTTAACAGCTGTAAAACAACGCATTGAAAAACGTTTAAAAGGAAAACCTTTAACAGCTTAAACAATAAATAATGTTTAAGCTCGTTTACAGTATACACAATAGGAATAGTAGTTTCATCAACTACCACTCTCATTATAATATTTATTCTTGATAAAGTTCTAAGTAAAATTACTTAGAACTTTTCTTTTTTAAATATATTTGTAACATCGGGATGTAGCTTAGTCCGGTTAAAGTGCTGGTCTGGGGGACCAGAGATCGGTGGTTCGAATCCACTCATCCCGACTTCTTTTATTTTTTTTCAAAAAAATTCTACCTCTCTAAATAATCAAAACAAACTAAAATTCAACAACTTAAAAAACTTCTAAAATCATTACAAAAAACACCTTTTAAAAAAAATAAAAAAAAGTTTTTTCAGTTTCAAAAAACATTATATATTTGCCACGCTTTTGAGGCAAACGCCGATGTAGCTCAGCTGGCTAGAGCAGCTGATTTGTAATCAGCAGGTCGTGGGTTCGAGTCCCTCCATCGGCTCAAAACTAAAAGCGCTAACAAAAAGTTAGCGCTTTTTTTATGCGCTTATTTTGCTAAATTTGTCATAACTCTATTTTTACAAAAACTTAATGAAAAATATATTTGTTATTGGTATTGCTGGAGGTACAGGAAGTGGAAAAACCACGGTAGTAAACCAAATTATTAACGAACTTCCTGCAGATGAAGTTTGCGTTATTTCACAGGACTCTTACTACAAACAAACAGATAACCTAACTTACGAAGAACGTACTAAGATAAACTTTGATCACCCTAGAGCTATCGATTTTGATTTAATGGTAGATCACCTATCTGAATTAAAAAACGGATGCATTATTGAACAACCGGTATATTCATTCGTTGCCCACAACAGAACCAAAGACACTATAAAAACACACCCCAGAAAAGTTATTATAATTGAAGGTATTTTGATTTTTAATAGCAAAGAACTTCGTAACTTGTGTGATATAAAAGTTTTTGTTCATGCCGATGCTGACGAACGCTTAATTAGACGTGTAAGAAGAGACATTAAAGAACGAGGTAGAGATGTTGATGAAGTTTTAAACCGCTATCAAAGTACTTTAAAACCTATGCATCAGCAATTTATTGAACCTACAAAAAATTACGCCGATATTATTATACCTAACGATAGATATAATACTGTAGCTATAGACATTGTAAGAACTGTAATTAACGACCGTTTATAACATGAGTTTTAAATCAATAAAAAACAAACCTTCCTTTAAAATAGCCACTAATATTTATGTGATTATACTCACTGTTTTTGTGGTTTGGATGCTTTTTTTTGATGAAAATTCTTACCTTACCCATAGAGAGTTTAATAAAGAGATTAATGAATTAAAGAGCTGGATTGATTATCATGAAAAAAAAATCAAGAAAGACAAAAAAACCATTCAACAACTACAAGACTCTCTTCAACTAGAACGCTATGCTAGAGAAAAGTACTTAATGAAGAAAGAAGATGAAGATATTTATATTATTGAATTTGATACCATAAAAAAGTAATGAGTAACTATTTATTTGACGAATTTCAAGGTGTTACCCCTGCAGAATGGAAACAAAAAATACAAGTAGACCTTAAAGGTGCCGATTATAACGATACACTTTTATGGAAAACCGAAGAAGGTATTACTGTAAAGCCTTTTTACACTAAAGAAGACAGAACCAATATTAAGATTAACACCCCTAATAAAGGTTTTGCCATTTGTCAATCTATTAACATTGAAAACGAAGAAGAAGCAAATGCATTTGCTATCGACTCAATTAAAAGAGGAGCAAACGCCATACAATTCAACGCAAGAAAAGAATTTGACTACAACATTTTATTAAAAGGAATTGACACTCAAAAAACCTTACTTTACTTTACTTTTAATTTTTTATCATCACAATTTGTAAAAAAACTAGCTGATTTCACAAACTCGGACAAGTGTTACTTCAATATAGATATTATAGGAAACTTAGCTAGCTCAGGAAACTGGTACTCTAATATTAAAAGCGATCATACACAATTAGAAGAAATAGCAAAAGCTACTCAAAATGCTATTTGCGTTAATGCTTCCATTTATCAAAATGCAGGAGCAACCATAGTTCAACAATTAGCATATGCACTTGCACACGCAAACGAATACTTGAATCATTTTGGAAGCTCAATTGCAAACAATATTCACTTTAATTTTTCTGTAGGAAGTAATTACTTTTTTGAAATTGCCAAACTAAGAGCTTTTAGGATTTTATGGGATTCTTTATTAAACGAATACAACACCAAAGCTACTGCTCATATTTTTACACAACCAAGTTCACGTAACAAAACTATATACGACTACAATGTAAACATGCTACGCACTACCTCTGAGTGTATGAGTGCTATTTTAGGAGGAACCAACACTGTAGCTAATAGTTCCTATGATAAAATTTTCCACCACTCAAATGAATTTGGGGAACGCATTTCTAGAAACCAGCTACTAATTTTACAGCAAGAAAGTGAGCTAGCAGAAGCTCAAAATATTGCTGACGGTGCATACTACATTGAAACAATTACTCAACAACTTGCCCAAAAAGCACTAGAAGTTTTTAAATTAATAGAAAAAGGCGGTGGTTTCTTAAAACAACTAAAAGAAGGAGTTATCCAACGAAAAATAAAAGAATCTGCAGATAAAGAACAACAATTATTTGACTCAGGAGAATTAGTGTTACTTGGAACAAACAAAATTCAAAACGAAAACGACAAGATGAAAAACGACTTAGAAGTTTCTCCTTTCTTGAAAATTCGTAACGAAAAAACACTAATTCAACCTATTATTCAAAAACGATTAGCTGAAAAGCTAGAACAAGAACGTTTAGAAAATGAGTAGAAAACTAGTTTACATATCCGTTTTCATTACATTACTTTCCGAAACACTAGCCTTAAATGCTCAAAACTTGAGTAACATTCCAAAAACTGAGCTTATTAAATTGATGGTTGACTCATTCGAGAATCAAATTTGCAATTACTATTCAATCAACAAAGAAAATTCTAGTGAAGCTTTTTTTAAGTATGTAAATGATTTTAATTCTAACAAAATTAACATAAACGACTTAACTTCTAAAGAAGAGCTAGAACTTTTAAAGATTTCTAATGAAACTTTAAAAAAATATATCTGGGTAACTGATAAAGAAAAATTTGAACGATTTATAAAAAACACTGAAGAAAAAGAACAAATTCAGATAACCGAAATTAAAGACGAGAGAGGTAACTCAGAACCTCTATACACTAACAAGTTAGGAGTGAATTATTTTGATGAATATTCAGGTAAACTACTTAAAGAAACAAAAGTTAACGATTTAAAGGAGGTGCTAACAACCTTAAGAGATATGCCTGACACATCTCCTCAGTCAAGTGCTTTTGCTTTTACATACATAAATAAAGAAAACTACAAAGATCCTTCTTTGAAAACCTTTATTGCATTCGAACTGTATTATACCGTTTTAAACACCTTGAACAAAAATGAGTAGAAAAGATATATCAAACATACAAATAGATAAAAGCCAAGAACAGCAAAACAAAAACTTTAAACACGAAGATTTTGTTGCAGGTATTGCACCTAACTTACGTGGACCTTACTCTACCATGTATGTTCGTAGACCTTGGACAATTCGTCAATATGCAGGTTTTTCTACAGCTGAAGAAAGCAATGCTTTTTACCGTAGAAATTTAGCTGCTGGTCAAAAAGGATTATCAGTTGCTTTCGATTTAGCTACACACCGTGGTTACGACTCAGACCACGAACGTGTACAAGGTGATGTTGGAAAAGCTGGTGTTGCTATAGATTCTGTGGAAGACATGAAAGTTTTGTTCGACCAGATACCATTAGATAAAATGTCCGTTTCCATGACTATGAATGGTGCCGTTTTACCAATTTTGGCTTTTTATATTGTAGCAGCTGAAGAACAAGGTGTAGCTCCTGAATTATTATCAGGAACTATTCAAAACGATATTTTAAAAGAGTTTATGGTGCGTAATACTTACATTTACCCACCTACTCCATCAATGAAAATTATTGCTGATATTTTTAGATATACTTCTGAAAATATGCCTAGATTTAATTCAATCTCTATTTCAGGGTACCATATGCAAGAAGCTGGTGCTACTGCAGAAATTGAATTGGCTTATACTTTAGCTGACGGATTGGAATACATTAAAAAAGGGTTAGAAGCAGGAATGGACATTGACACCTTCGCTCCTCGCTTATCTTTCTTCTGGGCTATTGGAATGAATCATTTTATGGAAATTGCCAAAATGCGTGCAGGAAGAATGCTATGGGCAAAACTAGTAAAACAATTCAACCCAAAAAATCCAAAATCATTAGCATTAAGAACTCACTGTCAAACCAGTGGGTGGAGTTTAACTGAGCAAGATCCTTTTAACAACGTGGCTCGTACTGCAATTGAAGCTATGGCTGCTGCTTTTGGAGGAACACAAAGTTTACATACCAACGCTTTAGATGAAGCAATTGCTTTACCTACCGATTTTTCAGCACGCATTGCTCGTAACACACAAATATACTTACAACAAGAAACCCATATTACAAAAACAGTTGATCCTTGGGCAGGTAGTTATCATGTAGAAAAACTTACTGAAGAAATTGCTAATAAAGCATGGGAGCTAATTCAAGAAGTTGAAGAATTAGGAGGAATGACCAAAGCTATTGAAAAGGGGATTCCTAAAATGCGTATTGAAGAAGCGGCTGCTAAAAAGCAAGCCAAAATTGATAGTGGTCAAGATGTAATTGTTGGCGTAAACAAATACCAATTAAAACAAGAAGACCCTCTACATATTTTAGAAGTTGACAACGAAGCTGTTCGTCAATCTCAAATCGACAGATTAAACGACTTAAAATCGAAAAGGAATCAAGCTGAAGTAGATAAAACTTTACATGATTTAACTCAATCTGCTAAAACAGGTGAAGGAAATTTATTAGATTTAGCGGTAAAAGCTGCAAGAAACAGAGCTACTTTAGGTGAAATTTCTGACGCTCTTGAAACTATTTTTGGACGTCATAAAGCAGTACATAAAACCATATCTGGCGTGTATAGTAAAGAAATAAAAGACGACGAGTTATTTAAAAAAGCTACCGAATTAGCTGATAAGTTTTCAGAATTAGAAGGACGACGTCCTCGAATTATGATTGCTAAATTAGGACAAGACGGTCACGATCGTGGTGCTAAAGTAGTTGCTACTGGTTATGCTGATTTAGGTTTTGATGTAGATATAGGTCCATTATTCCAAACACCACAAGAAGCCACCAAACAAGCTATAGAAAATGATGTACATATTTTAGGTATTTCATCATTGGCTGCAGGACATAAAACGTTAGTTCCGCAAGTTATTGCTGAACTTAAAAAATATGACCGTGAAGATATTATGGTTATTGTTGGGGGTGTAATTCCAGCACAAGATTACCAATTCTTATTTGACGCTGGTGCTGTAGGTGTTTTTGGCCCTGGAACTAAAATTGCGCAAGCTGCCATTGATATGTTAACTATTTTAATTGATAGTATCGAAGAATAAAATAAACTTAATGAAAAAACAAATCTTTTTAACACTAAGCTTAATAGTCTTTATCTTTTCCTGTAGTCAAAATGAAACTGAAGTACCTCACCCAACAGTTTCATCATATACTCCTAAAAATGGATATATTGGTGACACAATTACTATTCTGGGAAAAAACTTTCCTTCAAATATAAAAGTAACTTTACTTGACATTGAAACTAAGCTAATTCAAAAATCAACTACTGAAATAAAAGCTATTGTACATGAAAAAGTAACGAAAGGGAACAATTCTATCAAATTAGTTTACAACAACGAAGCTCCTGTAGAAATTGGTTCTTTCAATGCTATCATAGACGATTATGAATACTTAATATATGATAACTGGAACGCCAAACTATTTAAAATAGGTAATAACACTGGTACTATTAACTTTATTAATCAACTACCTATACCTACCCCCACACAAAATAGCATGTATGGTTTTCTAAAAAGAAATGACTTAATTTACTTAATTGATTTCTCAAACAATCCTGAACACAGCCTCTTAACCTATAATTTAAATACAAAAACATCAAGTTTTACTCCTTTAGCTTTACCACCATCTATTACAGGAGGAATAACAGCTATTAATTGGAATATCACAAATAATACTTTAATTGGTCTAGTTAGTGAAAATATACACAACACTAACGCTGCCAAACACCACTTAATAGAAATAAACCCTATTAATGGCCAAATAAAAGACTTAAACATATCTTTTAATCATTCCTTTATTTCTTCCCATATAGTAAAAAACAATTACCTTTTCTTATTCTCTTCTACTTCTCCTTATGATTTATCTAAAATAGACTTAACTAATTATTCAATAGAAAAATTATCTACCAATAATGAAGAATTTTCCATCACTAAACCAAGTTTAAACTCTTCCAGTGAAATAATTTGTTTAAAAGATTATGGAAACTCTTTAGGGCAACTAGTCAAATTTAATGAGGAAACAGTTAAGATCACACAATTATCTGAAAGTAAGCTTTACTACTCTAATCGCTTAGGATATGGTTTTTTTGACAAAAAAAATGATGAATATATTGGAGTTTACAAAGATTTCTCAATAGAGAATAGTTCAGGGAATCAACCAACTTATAATAGCTTGTACAAATTCAACACACCCTCTTATCAAGAAGAAAAAATACTTTTTAGACCTTTAAAAACTAGTTTTACTTCTCCAACAATTATTGACATAATAGAGTTATGAAAATAAAATTTATTGATAGAAAAACAGGTAAAATAATTACCGAAACCCCTCCTGGAGAAGGGTATTTAAAATTACTTTACAACAATCCGTTTGGAAAAATGGCTTTATTACCATTAGTTAAACGTAAATTTTTGTCATCGTGGTATGGTAAGCTCATGAACAAACCTAATTCTATTAACAAAATAAACAGTTTTGTTAGAGAACTTCAAATCGACATGAGTGAAGCCGAAAGACCATCTGAAGACTACATTTCTTTCAATGACTTTTTCTATCGAAAATTAAAACCTGGTGCACGCCCTATTGAGGAAGGCTTTATTTCTCCTGGTGACGGAAAAATGTTAGCATTTAAAAGCATTTCTGATATTCATAACTTCTTTATCAAAGGAAGAAAATTTACCTTAGAGGAATTTCTAGGCAATAAAGAGCTAGCCACAAAACATAAAAACGATTCTTTAATTATTTTACGACTCGCTCCAAATGATTACCACAGGTATCATTTTCCATACAACGGAACTCCTTCCGAAGTAACCAAAATTAAAGGACGCTACTTCTCAGTTTCTCCGCACGCTTTGGCTGCTAACTTCACTAGAGTATTCTGCGAAAACAAAAGAGAGTACTGTACTTTGGCAACACAAGACAAAGGAGATATTATAATTGCTCCCGTTGGAGCGACCATGGTTGGAAGTATTATTGAAACCTACAAACCTAATTCCGAAATAAAAAAAGGCGATGAAATGGGATATTTTGCTTTTGGCGGTTCAACTATTGTGTTATTAGTTAATAGTTCCAAAATAACTATTGATGAAGATATTTTAACCAACACCAAAAACAAGATGGAAACCTTTGTTAAAATGGGAGAAAAGATAGGTATTTAATTATGCTAATTTTAACAATTCTTTTCTCAAAATAACACTCATTCTTTCAAAAAAGCGAGCTTTAATCCGTAAATTTGCAACGTTTTATACTTAGCAGATTTACTGATGAAAAAAATCTTAGATATTCTCTACTCTACCCGTTTAATGGCTGTATTATTTTTTGTTTTTGCCATTGCCATGGGAATTGCCACTTTTATTGAAAACGATTACGGAACCCAAACCTCTAAAGCATTAGTGTACAATACTTGGTGGTTTGAGTTGATTATGGTGTTCTTTGTTATCAATTTTTTTGGAAATATTTTTAAGTACAGATTATACAAAAAAGAAAAATGGTCTGTGTTATTATTTCATATATCATTTCTATTAATCTTAATAGGCGCCGGTATTACTCGTTATATTAGTTATGAAGGTTTAATGGTTATTGATGAAGGAGAAACAACCAATCAATTTTATTCTGAGCACACCTACTTAAATGTCATTATTGACAATGGTGAATTTCAAAAAACTACTGCAAACAAATTACTTTTATCTGCTTGGGGTAAAAACTCTGCAAGTTTTGAAGAAAACTTTCAACCTAAAAAGGCAGGAAAAAATCATACGGTTTCTTTTAATTTAGTTGACTATATTCCTTGGTCTGAAACAAAAATGGTTTTAGACGAAAACGGAACAGAACATTTATTTTTTGTAGAAAGTTCTGATGGAAGCAGACACGAGCATTACATTAAGAGAGGAACTATTGAAAATATTCATAATATTTTAGTAGGCTTTGAAGCTCCTAATAAAGAGGCTGCTTCAATTAACTTCTTTTATGAAGACGGTAGCTTAAAAATGATTTCTAAAAATAATGGAGATTGGTTTAGAATGGCTGATCAAAAGAAAGGTTTAATAGTTAAAGATAGTGCTCAACATTTTCAATTATTAACACTTCACAACGTAAATGGATTACAATTTGTAGTCCCTAAGTCTCCAGAAAAAGGAGAGATTAAAACAGTTAGGGGTAAAAAAGATGATAAAAAATATGACACCGTAATTTTTGATATAACTACAAATGGAGAAACTGAACGTGTTGAGTTTTATGGAGGCAAGTTTAATGTAGACAACCAACAACAATTTAGTATTGGAAATTTAAATTTTAGAGCTTGGTATGGATCTAAATTGTTACAAACCCCTTTTAGCGTAAAATTAAATGATTTTCAATTAGAAAAATATCCAGGATCAGAAAGTGCCGCAGCTTATGCTAGTGAAGTTACTGTAATTGCTCCTAACGAAACATTCGATTATAGAATATTTATGAACCATATTTTAGATTACGGAGGATATAAATTTTTCCAATCAAGTTATAAAATTGACGGTGAACACGAGCAAACACATTTATCTGTAAATCACGATTTTTGGGGTACTTGGGTCACTTACATTGGTTATTTCTTATTGTTCTTTGGTTTAACTGCTTCTTTATTTGTTAAAAATACTCGTTTTTACGACTTAAAACAATCATTAGTTAAAATACGAAACAAGAAAACCAAGCTATCTCTAATTGCTTTATTTATTTCTTTAGCTAGTTATACGCAACATAAACAACATGAACCAAAACAAGTTTCTGAAGCCCAAATTGATTCTATTTTAATCGCAAATAAAGTAGATAATAAACATGCTGATTTATTTAGTTCTTTAGTTATTCAAGATGCTGGTGGACGTATGAAGCCTGCCCACACCTTTGCTTCAGAATTAGTTAGAAAAGTAGCCCATGTAGATAAATTTAAAGACATGGATCCTAGCCAGATTTTACTTTCAATTACAGAAAGTCCGATGCTTTGGTTAAACGTTCCCTTTGTGTATCTGGAAAAAGGAAACACACAAATTAGAGAAATTTTAGGGCTTTCTGAAGATACTGAATATGCTCGTTTTATTGATTTTTACAACCCTGATGGCTCTTCAAAAATTAGCAAACTTGTTGTTGAAGCTGAGAAGAAAAGGATTCAAAATAAATTTGAACAAGATGCTATTAAGATTGAAAGAAGAGTTTGGTTGTTATCGCAAGCTTTAGGAGGTGGTATATTACGTATTTATCCAATTCCTAACGACGAAAATAACAAATGGGTTTCGCAGCCCGAAACACTACAGGCAAATTTTAAAGGAACAGATTCTGTTTTTGTTCGTCAGTCATTACCCGTATATTTACAGTTATTACAAGCATCAAAAAAATCGGGAGATTATACTGAAACCAATAAGGTTTTAAATGGAATTAAGAAATTCCAACAAAAATTTGGTTCAGAAGTTATTCCTTCTAAAGACAAAATCGATTTAGAAATAGCTTACAATAAGTTAAATATTTTTGTAAAACTTTCTAAATATTACGGATACGTAAGTTTACTTTTAATTGTTTTTGTTTTCTTACAAATTTTTAATAACAAACCATGGGTTAACTATATAGTTAAGATACTTATAGGAATTGTTATTTTCCTTTTCGTTTTTCATGTATTAGGATTAACAGCTAGATGGTATATTAGTGGCAATGCCCCTTGGAGTAATGCTTATGAGTCCATTATTTTTGTAGGTTTAGCAACTATGTTATTTGGGTTAATTCTAGGAAAAAAATCTTCATTAACCATAGCTGCTACAACATTTTTAGTCTCGATTATTTTAGCTTTTGCTCACCAAAATTGGTTAGACCCTGAGATTGCTAACTTACAACCAGTATTAAACTCTTGGTGGCTATATGTACACGTTTCTATAATTGTTGCTGCTTACGGACCTTTCTTCTTAGGAATGATTCTTGGTGTATTTGCTTTGTTTTTAATCGTTTTCACCAACAAGAAGAACAAAAAGAAAATGGATTTACACATTAAAGAATTAACTATTATAAACGAAATGGCATTAACTGTTGGTTTAGTAATGTTTACGATTGGTAACTTTTTAGGTGGAATGTGGGCAAATGAAAGCTGGGGACGTTATTGGGGATGGGACCCTAAAGAGACTTGGGCTTTAGTTTCTATTATGATATATTCTTTTGTATTACATATGCGTTTAATACCAGGTTTACGAGGAAGATACACTTTCAATTTAGTTTCTATTTTAGCCATCTCATCAATTATGATGACTTACATGGGGGTTAATTTTTACTTATCTGGCCTACATTCTTATGCAAGTGGTGATAAAGTAGTTACGCCAGCATCAGTTTATTATTCTTTAGCTTTTGTTGCTGTTTTAGGAACTCTTGCTTGGATAAAAAACAAAAAGTATTACAAAAAATAAGTTGATAGGTTTTCTGTTAAAAAAATGTATTTTTGCAAACCGATAAAAAGAAGAGACAATTATGTTCGATAAAAATATAAAATTAGTTTTAGCTACCTTAATTACTATATGGTCTGTATATGAGTTCATACAAGGGCACATTATGAACGGTATATCAATACTATTACTTGCTGGACTATTTATTTTATTTTATTTTAAAAACGAGTTTATTCTTTTAGCTTTCTTACAACTACGTAAACAAAATTTTGCTGGAGCTCAAAAATGGTTAGGGTATATTAAAAACCCATCTACTGCATTAACAAAAAAGCAAGAAGGGTATTATAATTACCTACATGGTATTATGCTATCTCAAACTAACATTACTCAAGCCGAAAAGTTTTTAAAGAAAGCTGTTAAGTTAGGTCTAGCTATGGATCATGACTTAGCCATGGCTAAATTACAATTAGCAGGAATAGCAATGACTAAACGTAGAAAAAGAGAAGCTACAAACTTAATGGCAGAAGCTAAAAAGCTAGATAAACATGGCATGTTTAAAGAGCAAATGCAAATGATGAAACAGCAAATGAAGAAGATTTAATGCTTCTTCTTATTTTTTCATATTTCTCTTAAACTCTTTTAATTATATATTTAGCTTAAAAAAGAAAATAAGAAATGGTTTTAATTGCCGATGGTGGTTCTACTAAAGCTGATTGGATAGCTCTCGATGATACTAAAAAAGAAGTTTTTAGAACAACTACTCTAGGTCTAAACCCGTCTGTTTTAACAAAAGATGAAATGCTTAGCACAATAAATAGTGCTAACAACTTATTAAAAATACAAAACGACACTTTACAAGTCCACTTTTATGGAGCTGGTTGTGGAAGTCCTAAAGCTGCTAAAAGTTTACAAAATGTTCTAAAATCTATCTTTAAAAAAGCAACTGTATTTGTTTCTGAAGATACCTTAGCCGCTGTTTATGCTAGTACTGGTAAAAACCCTGGTATTGTGTGTATCTTAGGAACAGGTTCTAACAGCTGTTATTATGATGGAAAAGACATGATTACTACAGCTCCATCACTTGGCTACACTATTATGGATGAAGCTAGCGGGAATTATTTTGGCAAAAAATTATTACGTGATTTTTATTATAATAAAATGCCAAAAAAAATAGCTTCAGCATTTAAAACTTCTTTTGAACTTGATACTGATACCGTAAAAATAAACCTATATAAAAAACCATATCCAAATATGTATTTAGCTTCTTTTGCTAAATTTATGCTGGAGTATAGAGATGAAAAATACGTCAGAAAAATGATAAAAAAAGGAGTTCAAGAGTTTTTCAAGTATCGTATTCTTCCTTTTGAAAAAAATAGTCAAACACCAATTTATTTTATCGGATCAATTGCTTATTACTTTCAGGATATATTAGACAATGTCGCCTCTAAAAATAATTTATCTATTACTAATGTAATTCAACGTCCTATTGATAATTTGGTTAACTTTCACCGAAATAATTCTTTTTAAAAAAGCGCTACAACTCTTTCTAAAGCCATACCTCTAGAGCCTTTTACTAAAATTGTGCTACTCTCAATTTGGTTGTTCTTTATATATTCTTCAAACTCATAAAACCCATTAAACCTTTTATACTTAGTCGTGGTTTTATAAAAATTCTCACCTATAAGGAAAGCTTCGTCTAAGTTTAATTCTTTTATAAAATTTACAATACTCTGGTGTTCGTTTGAACTATATTTTCCAAGTTCAAACATATCTCCTAAAATTATTGTTTTATTATTAGCTTGCAGCTTACTAAAACTCTCTAAGGCTGCTTTCATACTTGTAGGGTTAGCATTGTAAGCATCTAGAATTATTCTATTAGTTTTTGTATTTATTACCTGAGACCTATTGTTAGAAGGGACGTAACTTTCAATTGCCTCTTTTATTAATTCTGTTGTTACATTAAAGTAATTACCAATAGTTATCGCCGCTGATATGTTAGCAAAGTTATAGGCTCCTATTAAATTACTTAATATCTCTGTATTATTATACGACAACTTTACAAATGGATTAGCCTCTAAAAACTTTATGCTTTCATCAAAGGTAATACTCTCTATATCTTTTGTTTTAGCTATCTGCTTTTCATCATTGGGATTAACAAAAACTTTTTTGTTTTTGGCTCTCAAATAATCATATAATTCTGATTTAGCCTTTACCACACCTTCTAAAGAACCAAAACCTTCTAAATGTGCGCTTCCAAAATTTGTTATATACCCATAATCAGGGTTTGCTATTTCTGATAAAAACTCAATTTCTTTAGCATGATTTGCTCCCATTTCTACAATGCCAACTTCTGTATTCTTATTCATTGACAATAAAGTTAATGGTACACCAATATGATTATTAAGATTTCCTAAAGTTGCTGTAGTTTTATATTTTTTTGATAAAACTGAATTTATCAATTCTTTTGTTGTTGTTTTCCCATTACTTCCTGTTAATGCGATTACAGGAATTCCTAATTGATTTCTATGATGATTTGCAAGTTTTTGTAGAGTTTCCAAAACATTATCAACCAAAATTAATTTTTCTGAAGTTTTATAATCAGCTTCATCAATTATTGCGTAACTAGCTCCATTAGTTATTGCCTCTTCGGCAAACATATTTCCATTAAAATTCTCTCCTTTTAATGCAAAAAAAAGTGTGTTTTTTCTAATAGTTCTAGTATCTGTATCTACTAAACCATGTGTGATATATAAACTGTATAACTCTTCTATCTTCATAAAGTAAAAATAAAAAACCTCATTGAAATTCAATGAGGTTTTGTTGTATAAAATACTATTTTATTATCTAGCTCTATCTGGTGTAGCTGTTTTTCTTTTATTTAGCACCATTGGTCCCATTTTATCTGTAGCACATCTAAACCCTATGTAGTTTGTTGCCATATATTCTGGGAAATATCTTCTTTGAGCTGGATCTAACCAGTACTCTCTGTCAGCCCAAGAACCACCTTTATATACTCTAGACTTATCACTAATTAATGTAGTTCTTCTCTTATCATCATATTTATAATTATTAACCACATTACCTAATGTGTCAATTTCAGCTTCTGGCTTTTGAGGAGAGTTATACATTCTTTTTGTACGATCTAATTGATCTTTATCTAATCCATAGAACTTAGAAGAAGCCTGATCTCCATCACCTAAACTAGAATTGTTAGCTAAGTTATAATTTCTTCTCATGTAAGTATCTTCTTTAGTAATAGGAATATACTTAACACTTCCCGGTAAATCTTTAGGAACAATTCTACCGTTTTCTAAAGTATCATACTCTACTTCACCATCACCCACAATAACAACTTTACCCTCTTCATTGATTAATTTTTTAGTAAAAATGTTACCTCTAAAATAATTAAAGTCATTTGCTTCAGAATCGATAATTGGTCTATACACATCTTCTACCCATTCAGAAACATTACCAGACATATCATATAGTCCAAAAGCATTAGGAGGGTAACTTCTTACTGCATTAGGAATATCTGATCCATCACTACTCCATCCAGCAATACCACTATAATCTCCTTTTCCTTGCTTAAAGTTAGCTAATTGATCTCCTCTTCTTCTCTTATCTCTGTCACGAGTATACTTTCCACTCCAAGCATATTTTTTTCTTCCTCTAATATTATTATATTCACGGTTTTCAAAAATAGCTTTTGCAGCATATTCCCATTCTACCTCAGTAGGCAGTCTGAATTTTTGAGATAAAATACCATCTGAAGATGTAACCTGTCTACCTGTGAAGGTTCCTTTTTCTGGTTTTGGTTCTCCTTTTACCTTTGGAACTGGTATACCCTTTTTATAAATTGTAGAGTCTCCGTCGAATATCGCGTAAGGATCTGTTAAATAAGTATCGGTATCAAAATTATTTTCTCCTTTAAAGCTTATAGAATCTTCTTTAAAAATGTTTTTTATAACACCTTTATCCATTAAAATTTTCAAGTTAACAGCATTGGTACGCCACTTACAATATTTATTTGCTTGAATCCAACTAACACCTACAACTGGATATTCAGCATAAGAAGGGTGTCTTAAATAACTCTCTGATAAAAGATTCGTATTCCCTAAACCTTTCCTCCATACCAAAGTATCTGGTAATACCGAAGGGTAAATGTTTTTAAACTGTGGATCTTCTGGAGGAAAAACATCTTTAGTATACTGCATAAATAACCCATATTCTGCATTCGTTACCTCTGTTTCATCCATATAAAAAGTACGAACATGCATTTTTTGTGGAGTTGTATTCCAATCAAACATAACATCATCTTGTACTAATCCCATGGTGAAAGTACCTCCTTCTATGTGAACCATCCCTGGAGGTACATTTTTTCCTTCTTTATACTCTCCCTTTAAATATCCTCCATAGTTTGGGTCATTAAAGTTCCAACCAGTTAATGAAGATTTACTCGACCCACCTCCATTACTTTTACAAGAAGTAATTAATAAACTAGTGATCGCCAATAAACTAAATAATTTCAACGTACTTTTCATGTATTTTTAACTGTTTTTTAAGGGTGTCGCAATTTACAATATTTCTAATTTCTTACAACTAATTTATTTATAAATTCACATTTAGTAACCTTATCTATGCTAGATTACAAACGACAGTTTTTATACTTTAGTATTACGAATCTAAGAAAAAGATTAAAAAACAGACCATTAAAGTTTATTATTTTTTAACAGCGTAAAAATATTTTTTTCATTATTACGTATACAATATATAATATTGTTTAAGCAAACTCGTTTAGTTAGTTAACTAATAAATAAACCATTAAGTTTTATTTATACGAAATCTAAAAAAAGTTACTAGTTATAAACTCCCTCAAGAAAAATTATATATTTGCTAAACAATTAATCAAATTTTACATGAAAAAATTATCTATCGTATTATTTTTTGTGTGCTTTACCCTTCAAAATAAAGCGCAAGCCCAAACATCAATAAACACAACGGCAATGCCTTTCTTATTGATTACACCTGATGCTCGTGCTGGTGGTATGGGAGATATTGGAGTAGCTACCTCTTCAGATGCTTATTCAATTTTTCATAACCCTGCAAAAACTGCATTTAATCAAAACAAAATTAGCATAGGACTCAATTACACGCCTTGGCTTAGAAACTTAACTGACGATATTTTTGTTGGTGGAGGCTCTTACGTTAATAGGTACAGTGAAAAATCTGCTTGGGGTGTTGACTTAAAATACTTTTCTCTTGGAGAAGTTAATTTAACAGATACTAATGGCGGTTCTAATGGAATTGAAAACCCTAATGAATTAGCTATTACTGGTATTTATTCATTAAAGTTGAGTGAAAATTTTTCTATGGGTATAGGTTTAAAGTATATTCATTCTAATTATAAAATCAGAAGTAATGACTCCAACTTAGATGCAGTTAATTCTTTTGCAGTTGATGTTTCTGGTTATTATCAATCTAAGGAAAAAAACTTTGGAAGCTTTAATGGTCGTTACCGATTAGGTTTTAATATCGCTAATATTGGCCCAAAAGTAGAATATAGTCCTGGTGTTCCTAACTTCATCCCAACCAATGCAAAAATTGGTGGTGGTTTTGATTTCATTTTTGATGACAAAAACATTTTGGGACTTAACTTGGAACTTACAAAATTACTTGTTCCTTCAAGTCCTAACTCAGAGAGAAGTTGGTTTGAAGGAATGTTTACATCTTTAGGAGATAGAAGTTTTAGTGAAGAATTGCAAGAAACTACATGGGCTTTAGGTGCAGAATATCTGTATAACAATGCCTTTGCTCTTAGAGCTGGTTATTTTCATGAGAGTGAAGAAAAAGGACAACGTCAATACTTTACCTTAGGTACAGGATTTACTGCTAGAGCTTTTACTTTAGATTTATCTTATTTAATAAATACTGCAGCTGTTAACAACCCGTTAGAAAATACATTACGGTTTTCTTTATCTTTTGATTTAGGAGAACTATATGAAGTATATTAAAAAGTGGTATTTTTTTTATAAATTCGTATCAGAATACAAAAGCAGTCTTACCGACTGCTTTTTTTGACTAATTTATTTACGATGAAGAAAATTGACGTAACTACTAAAGCAACTGTATTTGATAATATATCACAATTATCAACTGAAGATGCTTTTTTAATTCAAAAAGCTATCGAGGCAAGACAAAAAGCTTACGCTCCTTACTCTAAATTTAATGTTGGAGCTGCTGTATTACTAGACAATGGTCAAGTTGTTTTAGGAAACAATCAAGAAAGCGCTGCTTATCCTTCAGGTATGTGCGCAGAACGAGTAGCTATTTGGAAAGCGGGCTCTGAATACCCTAACATGAAAGTACTAAAAATAGCCATTACTGCTGCTTCTGAAAACTCTACGGTAGATAAACCTGTTGGTCCTTGTGGAGCTTGTCGTCAAACATTATCAGAATATGAAATCAACCAAAAACAACCAATTGAAATACTATTTACAGGAGAAGTTGGACAAATAGTAAAAACGGAATCGTTACTTTCATTATTACCTTTTTCATTTGATAGCTCATATTTGTAACAACCACCGAGTATCAAAATCACAAAAAAAAGCACCTCTGATTTTAAAAAAAACAATTTAACTTATTTTTTTTAAAAACATAACAAATATTTGAAATTGAATGTAAATAAAACGGTTATCATCAATAAAAATATTTTATTTGTAATTACCAACCCTAAAAAAATCATTTATTTCAATGAAGAAATCAGTAATTACAGGAACAGGTTCATTTATCCCATCTATCAAAAAGGAAAATGCTAACTTTAATAATCATTCATTTTTAAATGCCGATGGAACATCTTTTGACAACCCTAACCCTATAATTATTGAAAAATTCAAATCCATTACTGGCATTGAAGAACGTCGTTACGCTAAAGATGAATATAAAGCTTCAGATTTAGGTTTTTTTGCTGCGCAAAAAGCTATTAAAGATGCTAAAATTAATCAAGAAGAATTAGATTATATTATTTTTGCTCATAATTTTGGTGATGTTAAAAAGAATGCCATTCAAAGTGACATTCTTCCAAGTTTAGCTACTCGTGTAAAACATTTGTTACAAATAAAAAAACCTAACTGTGTTGCCTACGATATTTTATTTGGTTGTCCTGGTTGGGTTGAAGGTGTCATTCAAGCACAAGCGTTTATAAAAGCAGGAATTGCTACAAAATGTTTAGTTATTGGTGGTGAGACTTTATCAAGGGTTGTTGACATGAATGACCGTGACTCTATGATTTATAGTGATGGTGCTGGTGCCTGTATCATAGAAGCTACTGATAAAAATGATAGTGGAATTTTAAGCCATGCTTCACAAACCTTTACTAAAGATGAAGCCTACTTTTTATTTTTTGGAAATTCAAACGATAAAAACAAAGACAAAGACGTACGCTACATTAAGATGCATGGACGAAAAATTTATGAATTTGCCTTAACCAATGTTCCAAAAGCTATGCAAACTGCTTTAGATAAAAGTGGTGTAGCTATTGATGATGTAAAAAAAATATTCATCCATCAGGCCAATGAAAAAATGGATGAAGCTATTATTAAACGTTTTTATCGTTTGTACAAAAAACCAATTCCTGAAGGTGTGATGCCAATGAGCATTCATAAATTAGGAAATAGTTCAGTAGCAACCGTACCTACCCTACTCGATTTAGTTTTAAAAGGAAATATTGAAAACCAAGAAGTAAAAAAAGGAGATGTTATTATTTTAGCATCAGTAGGTGCTGGTATGAATATTAATGCTATAGTTTACAAGATTTAATAGTTTAAAAAACTCTTTAATTTCTTACTAAATATTCTCGCAAATATAAAATCTAAGTACTATTTTTGCGCATGCAACAACACAACGTACTTATATTAGATTTCGGATCGCAATACACACAGTTAATTGCGCGCCGTGTAAGAGAATTAAATATTTATTGTGAAATTCACCCTTACAACAAAATACCACAAAATTTAAACGATTTTAAAGCTGTAATCCTTTCAGGAAGCCCATCTTCAGTTCGTTCAGAAGAGGCTCCTCATCCAGATTTGTCTGAAATCAGAGGTAAGAAACCATTATTAGCAGTGTGCTATGGCGCACAATATTTAGCTCATTTTTCTGGTGGTTTAGTAGCTCCTTCTAATACTCGTGAGTATGGTAGAGCTAACTTATCTTTTATTGAAGAAGGAGAAGAATTCTTTAAAGATATTTCTGAAGGAAGTCAAGTTTGGATGAGTCATTCAGACACAATTAAAGAGTTACCTACTGGAGGAACATTATTAGCAAGTACTCATGATGTACAAAATGCAGCATACAAAATTGATGGAGAGACTACTTATGCTATCCAATTTCATCCAGAAGTATATCATTCTACAGATGGTAAACAATTATTACAAAACTTTTTAGTTAATATAGCTGGGGTAGCTCAAACATGGACACCAGATTCTTTTGTTGACGAAACTGTAGCTGAATTAAAAGCTAAGATTGGTAATGACAAAGTTGTTTTAGGTTTATCTGGAGGAGTAGATTCTACCGTAGCTGCAGTTTTATTACACAAAGCAATTGGAAGTAATTTGCACTGTATTTTCGTAAACAACGGATTGTTACGTAAAAATGAGTTCACCGACGTATTAAAACAATACGAAGGTATGGGATTAAACGTTAAAGGGGTCGATGCTTCGGCACGTTTTTTGGACGAACTAGCTGGATTAAGTGACCCAGAAGCAAAACGTAAAGCTATTGGTAAGGTTTTTATTGATGTTTTTGATGATGAAGCACACCAAATAGAAGATGCCAAATGGTTAGCACAGGGAACAATTTATCCCGATGTAATTGAGTCAGTTTCAGTTAATGGAGGTCCTTCAGCTACTATTAAAAGTCATCATAATGTAGGTGGTTTACCTGATTTCATGAAATTGAAAGTTGTTGAGCCTTTACGTATGATTTTTAAAGATGAAGTACGTAGGGTTGGTGCTTCTATGGGAATTGATAAAGAATTATTAGGTCGTCACCCTTTTCCTGGGCCTGGTTTAGCTATTAGAATCTTAGGAGATATTACAGCTGAAAAGGTTCGTATTTTACAAGAAGTAGATGCTGTATTCATCAACGGATTAAAAGAAAGTGGGTTGTATGATAAAGTATGGCAAGCTGGTGCTATTTTATTACCCATAAATTCTGTTGGGGTTATGGGAGATGAAAGAACCTACGAAAAAGTGGTAGCTTTACGAGCTGTAGAAAGCACTGATGGTATGACTGCTGACTGGGTAAATTTACCCTATGAGTTTTTACAAAAAACATCAAATAAAATAATTAATAATGTAAAAGGTGTAAACAGAGTTGTATATGACATTAGCTCTAAACCACCAGCAACAATTGAGTGGGAATAAAAATCCACCATTAATATAAAAAAAGAGTAGATGAAGAAATTACAGTTTTTACTATTAGTTTGTGTTTTAACTTTTGCCGTTTCTTGTGGCCAGCAAAAACGTTATGTATCCTACAAAATTCAAGAAGGTGAAACGATGCGAGACATTGCGGATCGTTTAGACATAAAAACGAAAGATTTATTACGTTTAAACCCTGATGTCGGAAGACGTCCTGAAGCTAACACAGTAATTGTAATACCAAACCCTAAAATTAAAAAGAGTACTTCTTCGTCTACTACCTCAGCTGAAGAAGAGGTAAATACTACCGATACTAATAATAACAAAGGTACGGCTATTGAAACTGAAGAAGATGATACTGTTTTTCAACAAACAGTTGTTGAGTATGAAACTCACGAAGTTCAAAAGGGAGAAACTGTGTATCGTATTACAAAACAATATGGTATAACAAAAGAGGATTTAATTAAATTTAACCCTGAGTACACCAATATTCAAAGTAATAATTTAAGTATTGGTCAGATATTAAAGGTTAAGGCTTTAGAAAAAACAGTTACCATTAATAAAAATGAAGTTTTAGAAAAATTCTTAACGCATACTGTTAAGAGTAAAGAAACTATGTATAGTTTAACTCGTTTTTACAATGTATCTAAAGAGGACTTACTACGCTTGAACCCAGAATATCCAGATTTGGCTGACAATAAATTATCAGTAGGTCAATTATTAAAAATAAAACCTATTGAAGAGGTTAGTAAAAGAGAAAACTATTCTTTTTACAAAGATTCTATTCAAGTTAACACATCTATTAATCTTGCTATTTTACTTCCTTTCAAGGCTGATGAATATAGTGAAAAATCAAATAAAGATATTTTTGATGACAACCCTTTAACTAATATGGTAACTGACTTCTATATGGGAGCAGAAATTGCTATTGATTCTATAAAAAGACAAGGAGTTAAAGTAAATGTTAACGTTTTTGATACAGGAAATAGAGGAAAGAATGTAACCACAATTCTTGAAAATAAAAAATTAGAAAATACAGATGTAATTATTGGTCCTTTTTATTCTGATAAAGCAGAAGTTATTGCTCGTAATGTAAACTCTAAAGTCGTTTTTCCACACTACTCTAATAAACAAGATAAATTTTCTTCACCTAAGTTAATTAAGACAGCTCCTGAAAAAAACAGCTATCAGATATACTTAGCATCTTATTTAAAAGATAGTTATAAAGATCAAGAAATATTTATTGTCAGTGACGAAAAGAAAGACACAAATTCAAAAGTTTCTATAATTATATCTGAACTAAAAAAACATGATAGTATTAATAATATACATGTCTTAAAGCCTGAAAAAGGCTATATAAAGAGAACGCGTTTTACAAGTAAGATGTCTTCTAAAAGACATAACTGGGTTATAATTGCTTCTGACGACAATGTAGTAGTTGCTGATGCTCTAAATAGTATGATTAGTTTACCTGACGAAACTAAAGTTCAGGTATTTGCTATTAGTAAAGGCAATGCTTACGATAAGATTGATAATAATAAACTTGCTAGTATAAATTTCACTTATGTTTCTAATACTTATTCAGACGAAAATGCCATAGAAACTAAAGATTTTAACAATAAATATTTACAAAAAAACAACACTATTCCTTCAGACTATGCTATTAAAGGTTTTGATATAACATATGATGTTTTAATGCGTTTGGCTTCAGGAAATGAACTTACAGACACCTTTAAAAAAGGTGTTTCTTTACGTGTTGAAAATAAATTTAACTACCATAAAAAGATGTTTGGGAGCAGTGGAAATCAAGGTTTATTTATTGTTAAATACAATGAAGATTTAAGTTTAAGTAGACTTAGATAAAATCTAATCTAAATTTTATAATACAAAAGCCAAAACTAAAAAGTTTTGGCTTTTGTATTACCCATACATTTCTTTGTAATATTTTTGGTACTCTCCACTTGTGACATTCTTAACCCAATCTTTATTTTTCAAATACCATTTAACTGTTTTTTCTATTCCTTCTTCAAATTGTAAAGAAGGTTTCCATCCTAGCTCATTCTTAAGCTTTGATGCGTCTATTGCATAACGAAAATCATGACCTGCTCTATCTTTTACGTGAGTGATTAGTTCTTCTGATGCTCCTTCTTATCTCCCTAAGAACCTTATAACTTATCTGTAGAAATATGATAAAATATTTTTTTAACTATTCTTTCTGTTGCCATTTCCAGGCGGATAGTAAAGCCTCTTCTAATGTTTCTTGAGGCTTCCATCCTAAAACTTCATTCGCTTTAGTTGTATCTGCATATGCTGCTGTGATATCTCCTTCTCTTCTTCCTACTATTTTGTAATTCAACGATTGTTGAGTAACTTTTTCAAAAGTTTTTATAATCTCCATCACAGAACTTCCTTTGCCAGTTCCCACATTAAAAAACTCAAAATTTTCTTTATTTTCTTTATTCAACAAACGCTGTAATGCTTTTACATGAGCTCTTGCTAAATCTACAACATGAATATAATCACGAATAGCAGTTCCATCTGATGTTGGGTAATCGTCTCCAAAAACAGCTAGTTCTTCTCGAATACCAGCAGCCGTTTGCGTGATAAATGGAATCAAATTTTGTGGAACACCTAACGGTAACTCTCCTATTTTTATAGATTCATGAGCTCCTATAGGATTAAAATATCGTAAAGCTATAGCGTTCATATCATAAGCCTTACAACTATCTTTAATAATTTCTTCTCCTATTTGCTTAGTATTACCATAAGGAGATTCAGCAATCTTTACTGGAGCGTCTTCTGTAATAGGTAACTCGTCTGCTTGTCCATAAACCGTACATGATGAGCTAAAAATAAAATGATCAATATTCCTATTTTTCATTTCTTGTAACAGATAAACTAAAGCGTTGATATTATTCTCGTAATAATCCAATGGCTTTTGAACACTTTCTCCTACAGCCTTAAAAGCAGCAAAATGTATTACTCCATCAATTGTACCATCATTAAAAAAGCTACGTACTGCTTTTTTATCTCGTAAGTCTATCTGATAAAAGTCTGGTTTAATATTGGATATTTTAGTAATTTGTTCTAATACATCTATTTTAGAATTAGATAAATCATCGATAATCACTACCTCAAAACCTGAGTTTTGTAACTCTACTACGACATGAGATCCTATAAAACCTAAACCTCCTGTTACTAGTATTTTTTCCATTTTAAAAAGAAACTAAATCTATAAATAATTGTTTTTTGATAAGAAATATAACATACACCGTCTTATATAAGGCAGCTAAAATAATTACAAACACAATGTGTATCATGTATATTTGATATTCAAGAATAGTATTCTTTTATAAAAAAATACTTAGAATAGAGTCAGCCACCCTATATAACAAGTTAGAGTTTTTTTTTAGTTCTTTAGACTCATTTTTTTTTAACAAGTAAAAAATTGCCAAGTAAAAAATTATCGATAAAAAAATAAAAAACAATAGTAAAAAAAAGCTATTTAGCCTAGTTGACAATAAATACACTAATGATGTGATTATCATATTTATTATAACTATAAAAAGTGTTGCTTTTTTATGAGTAAAACCTCTATCCACAAAAATATGGTGCACGTGATTTCTATCTGCTATAAAAAAGCTTCTTTTATTTACTGTTCTAATAATAAAAACTCTTATTGTATCTAGAATAGGTATTGATATTATCGAAGTTAGTATTATAGGTAAGTTTTCTGGTAATACACCTATAACTTCGATTTCTTTTTGATGTGTCAATATTTTAAATGCAAGAACCGCTATTAAAAAACCTATAATCATAGACCCTGTATCTCCCATAAAAATCTTTTTCTTTTCCGACAAGTTATAAGTCAAAAAAGCTAACAATGTCCCTACTAAAACAACACATAGAAATAGGTAATAATTTTGCCCTAAAAAATAAAAAATAACTGCAAAAAATGTAAATATTGTTATTCCAATCGAAGAAGCTAAACCGTCTATTCCATCAATTAAATTAAATGAGTTTATAATAAAGAAAGTAGAAAAGTAAATAAAGAATAAACATGCCCAATAATTTAATTGAGTTATTCCCAAAAAACCTCCTAGAGATTCTATTAATAGATTATTATCATACACCAAAAATGTAATTGCCAATAATTGAGCTATAGATTTAGTAGTAGCTGATAAAGCTACTAAATCGTCTTTTAAACCAATAATAAACAAAACTGTTAAGCTCACCATTAAGCTTAAACTTATAGTTTCCTCGTCCCATTTTTTTAAAAAGAAAAAAGATAATATTAGGGTAATAAAAAAAGCTACACCGCCCAAGGTTGGTGTAACCTTTGTGTGAGAGCTTCTTTTATTAGGTTCATCTAGCAACTTTTTATAAAATACTACTTTAATTATTTTAGGTATAATAAAGTAAGTCGCTAAAAAAGCCCCTAACAAAAAAACACTTAGTAAACCTAATAACATAACAGCATAGAATTTTAACGCAAAATTAAGAAAGTTTGTGGCATTAAAAAATTAATTATTCTTTTTTATTTGATTTGATACATTTCTTTATAATACTTTTGGTATTCTCCACTTGTTACATTATTAATCCATTCTTCATTTTCTAAATACCATTTTACTGTTTTTTCTATACCCTCTTCAAACTGTAAAGAAGGCTCCCAACCTAATTCATTTTTTAACTTAGATGAATCAATGGCATAACGATAGTCATGTCCCGCTCTATCTTTAACATAGGTAATTAACTCTTCAGAAGTACCTTCTTCTCTTCCTAAGAGGCTATCAACAGTTTTTATAAGAACCTTTATCAAATCGATATTTTTCCATTCGTTAAAGCCACCAATGTTATAGGTTTCACCTAATTTACCTTTATGAAAAATAACATCTATTGCTCTAGCATGATCATTTACAAATAACCAGTCTCTAACATTCTCTCCCTTCCCATATACAGGAAGAGGTTTATTATTACATATATTATTAATGAAAAGTGGAATTAATTTTTCAGGAAATTGGTATGCTCCATAGTTATTTGAGCAATTTGATATCACAATTGGCAAGCCATAAGTATCGTAAAAAGCTCTTACAAAATGGTCGGAAGAAGCTTTTGATGCTGAATATGGCGAATGAGGGTCATAAGAAGTATTTTCTGTAAAAAAACCTTTATCTCCTAAAGTACCATAAACTTCATCAGTGGATACATGATAAAACAACTTGTCTTCAAAGCTTTCTCCCCAATAATTTTTTGCCGCTTGTAATAAGCTCAAAGTTCCCATTACATTCGTTCTGGCAAAAGAAAACGGATCTTTTATAGATCTATCTACATGTGATTCAGCTGCTAAATGAATAACACCATCAATATCATATTTAGAAAATATACTTTTTATTACTTCATAATTGCAAATATCAGCCTTTACAAATGTGTAGTTAGGTTTGTCTTCAATATCCCTCAAGTTTTCAAGATTACCTGCATACGTAAGAACATCTAAATTAACTATATTGTAGTCAGGATAATTATTTACAAACAATCTCACAACATGTGAACCTATAAAACCAGCTCCTCCTGTAATTAATATATTTTTCATACTATCTGTCTTTTTTTATCTTTTTAACACATTGGTTTAACGAATCTCTCCAATACGGTATTTCTATGTTAAAATCTTTTTTTATTTTTCCTTTATTTAATACTGAATAATGAGGTCTTTTAGCTGGTGTGGGATAATCTTTCGATTCAATTGGGTTAATCACACAAGTGATATTATTATCAAACTCCATTATTGCTTTTGAAAAGTCATACCAAGATGCAATCCCTTCATTTGAATAATGATAAATTTTTGATTTATTCGTTAGGTCCTCTTTCACTAAATCAAGACATACTTTAGCTAAATCTCTTGCATAAGTAGGAGAACCTACTTGATCAAAAATTACATTTAAATTATGTTTACTCCTACCTAAACGTAACATTGTTTTAACAAAATTATTTCCATAGCTAGAATAAACCCAAGAAGTTCTTATAACTATTCCTTCTACTTCAGAATTTATAAAAAACTCTTCTCCATGTCTTTTAGTGCTTCCATAAACTCCAATTGGATTTATTTCATCTTCTTCTTTATAAGGAATATAGTTGTCTCCACTAAAAACATAATCTGTTGAAATATGTATTAGTTTCCCTCCAACATTATTAATTGACTTTGCTAAATTATAAACCCCTATACTATTAACAGCTTCAGCTTCTTCTTTAGCTTCCTCTGCTTTATCTACAGCTGTATAGGCAGCACAATTAATTATTACATCTATTTTATTTGACTTAATATAAGAATTAACATTACTGTAATCTATTATATCTAATCCCATAGAGTTTTCAAAAAAGAAATTATATTCCATATAATCTGAAGATAATTCTCTTATTTCTGACCCTAACTGACCAGTTGCTCCCGTTATTAATATATTCATCTTAGTACTTAAAAGGACTTTTTAACTCTTCTAAAGAAGTTAATACCATGTCTTTTTCCGATAATTGAACTTCTTCTTGCATTACTTTCCAATCAATTTGTAAGTTATTATCATTCCATTTTATTCCACAGTCATGATCAGGCGCATACCAATTATCCACCTTATAAGCAAAAGTTGCTTCTTCTGACAATACTGCAAAACCATGTGCAAAACCTCTTGGAACGAATAATTGTCTCTTGTTTTCTCCAGATAAAACTACTGCTACATGTTTTCCATACGTAGGGGAACCAACTCTAATATCTACTGCGACATCTACCACTTCTCCTTGAATACAACGTACTAATTTAGCTTGGGCAAAAGGTGGCTTTTGAAAATGCAACCCTCTTAAAACTCCTCTTTTAGACTTGGACTCATTATCTTGTAAAAAAGATATTCTTTTAATATTTTCTTCAAATTCTTTCTGATTAAAAGATTCAAAAAAATACCCTCTATGATCACCAAAAACTTTAGGCTCAATAATTACCACTTCTGGTATTTCTGTTTTGATAAAATTCATAACTACTTATTAACTAAGTTTAATAAATATTGCCCATAATTATTTTTCTTAAGTGGTTCAGCTAATTTCCTCACCTCTCCTTTCGTTATATACCCCATATAGAGAGCTATCTCTTCTAGGCATGCTACTTTTAATCCCTGACGCTTTTCAATTGTTTCAATAAACTGTCCTGCTTCCATTAATGAATCGTGTGTACCTGTGTCTAGCCATGCAAACCCTCTTCCCATTAGTTCTACCTTTAAAGATTCTTTGTTTAAATACTCTTGATTTACTGAAGTTATCTCTAACTCTCCCCTATATGATGGTTTTACATTTTTTGCTATTCCTACAACATTATTAGGATAAAAGTATAAGCCAACAACTGCATAATTAGATTTTGGCACTTTTGGTTTTTCTTCAATAGACGTAACATTTCCATTTGAATCAAACTCTGCAACTCCATAACGTTCGGGGTCATTAACATAGTATCCAAACACAGTAGCTTTTCTTTCTTTTTCTACATTAGCTTTAGCATTTTGTAGCATTTCAGTTAGCCCATGTCCATAAAAAATATTATCCCCTAAAATTAAACACACATCATCATTACCTATAAACTTTTCACCAATAATAAATGCTTGCGCTAGACCATCAGGACTAGGTTGCTCTTTGTAAAAAAGATTTATTCCTAAATCATTACCATCTCCTAAAAGCTTTTTAAAATTCGGTAAATCCTCAGGAGTTGATATTATCAATATTTCTTTTATTCCTGCTAACATTAAAACCGATAAAGGGTAATAAATCATTGGTTTGTCATAAACAGGTAGTAATTGTTTTGATACTCCTTTGGTAATAGGGTATAAACGTGTACCACTTCCTCCTGCTAGTATTATTCCTTTCATCTTTTTATTTCTTTTAAGTACTTATCTATAACAATTCTTTCATCAAATTTTTTCTCTGCAATCATTCTTGACTGTTTTCCCATTTCTAATCGGTCTTCATACGAAAGCGTTAATACTTTTTGCATCTTTTCTGCTAATGAGTTAATATTTCTGGGGTGACATATATAGCCATTAAGACCATCTACTACAGTTTCTTTACAACCTGGCATATTGGTAGTAATTATTGGTCTTCCTACAGCCAATGCTTCTAATAAACTTTTTGGTGTTCCTTCTCTATAGTAAGAAGGTAGTACTATTACGTTACCTTTTTCTAAAACTTTTCTTACATTATCTGTCTTACCTAGATAGTTTACAAAATCATATGAACATATTTTATCAAATTCGCTTTTCTCTATCGCATTAGGATTATTAACACCTAATTCACCTAATAGTTGAATTTCAAAACTCACATATCCTCTTTCCCTTATTTTTTTCCCTGCTTCAACTAATTCAACAACTCCTTTAGGATAGATCATTCTAGCTACTAATAAAAAAACTACCTTATCATTTTGTTTACTAGGTTTGTAATCAAACTCTTCTAAATTCACCCCAGATCCTGGTAATAATTTAGCTTTCTTCTTTTCAATAATTTTATTTGACAAAAACTCTTCTAAATCATCTGGGTTTTGAAAAAACACACAATCTACTTTCTTTTGTGAATATTTAAATAACGCTTTAAATATATATCTTGAAATAGCTCCCTCAGAAAATAAAGTTCCCATTCCAGCTACATTATTAATACACTTAATATTTAAAAAACGTGAGGCAAATGAACCATAAACATTAGGCTTTATAGTAAAATTTAAAAGTACATCTATTTTTTTTCGTTTGAGTATTTTATAAACCTCATACGAAAGCTTAATATCTTTAATTGGATTTTTAGATTTTGAATCCATTTTAACATGCTCAAAATCACATCCTAAATCTACAAGCTTTTTAGAATATTCATCTTTTGGAGCTATCGCAACTACATTATAACCTTCTTCTAAAATTTTTTTAATTAATTTTTTTCTAAAATTGTAAATGTACCACGAAGTATTAAGTAAAATACCTACATTCATAATTAAATTTTTAAATAACTACCTAATTCTATCCTTTTCTCCACAGGATTAACTGGTTCATTACAGTTTCCTGGATAAAAAGTAATTTCTCCAAAGTAAATTGCTCCTTCTATATTATAAAAATCTATCCTAACAAACTTCCATGGTTTAGCTAGTTTTTTTACTAATTTAACCATTCCGTCAAAGTTTTTAGGTTTTTCTAGTTTAGAGTTCGAATTTACATATGTTATATTAAATCTTTCAATTTTTTTAAAACTCATATCATAAAAGTCTCTTTTATGTCCTTTAAACCTATCTATGTCTAACTGAATAAACTTTGGTATACCTTCAAAACAAAAGAATTTATAATCTATTAAATTGTCATCTTTAGTTTCTAAAAACTCTTCAATTACTATTCTATTGTTCACATTCTTGTAAGGCCATTCTCTAGTTCTTTTATAATAATTATATTTTAACCATTTGTTTAGTTTAATCTGTGATTTATTCCAACTAAATCTACTTTTATCTTTACAGATAATATTATTTTGAGACCCATTTGTCATCTTTATAACAAATTTTTGTGGAAGATTATCTATTACAACATCTTCAACCTTATTGTAAACGCCCACTAGTGGAATTAAATACTCCTCTCCTATTGTTTCTTTAATATAGTTTCTAACTTCATATTTATCAACTAATTTCGATTGTCTTTTATCTCTAACATTTAATTTCAAAAACAATAATTTATCGTTAAAATATTTAGGGCTTTTAAGATTTGGTAATCTTTTATGCTTAATTAAAAATGTTAACCTACAAAATATTTCATCTGGTAAAAAACCTAGAAGGTTAATTATAAACTCTTTAATCATATTATCAATATGTTTTTTAATTAGTTTTAAACTCTTTATGTTTAACTAAATATTTAATCTATTTCCTATATTAGACTCCATTAACTTTTTATCTACTTATAACGTATGACAATTTTACAGTATATTAAAGCTTATTTAAAAAATGCTTTTTATTTAATCTTGCATTCCTTACTAATTCATAGCGCCTCTGTATAGTTTCAAAGTTTAAACGTGATAGTAACCATTTAAAATTTCTAACAGCATTTCTTTTAGCATATAACTCTGATATCTGTTCATGGCGTTTTTTTAACAATTCGTCGTTGGTTAATTTTAAATAATCAGAATAATTCTCTAATAATTGTTCTGATTTTATACTATGGACCTCATACCTATCTTCGCCCTGATATAACCCTATTTTTTCTGAATTAACAAGTTTTCCTTCATGTAATTCTACTGTCAAAATCAAAGAACTCTTATTATCTTCATTAAGCTCTACTAACTTCTGCCCTGTCCTATCATCAATTACATCATCAAAACAAAAATTACCCAAACTATAAGCAATAACACTATCATTTATATTTTCAACACCTTGCATAACATGTGGATGATGACCATAGTATACATAAGGCATCAACTCACTTAAAGCATGGGCAAATTGTATGCTTTCAAGACTAGGTATATTTACATGTTCTATCCCTGAATGAACACTAATAAAATTAAAATACCCTTTCTCTTGGTATTCTTTCATTTTATTCTTTACATCATCAACGTCTAATATATTTACTCCTTGTGGTAAATTATCTTTTCTCGCTCCTAGTAAATTAGTATCATAAGAACAATAACCATGAAATACTAATTTTTCATTATTATCTATTAAAAGATCTTTACCTGCACAACCAAACCATTCAATATTATTTTCTTCTAGTAGTTCTATGGTGGATTGGCACCCCTCCAACCCATAATCAAAAACATGATTATTAGCTAGAGACACGGCATTTATACCTAAAAATTTTAGTATTTCAATATTACTTTTCTTCGCTGCTAAATAGGCGGATTTAGAGCCCATTTTCTTTCCATCATTCAAAAAAGGAGCTTCTAAGTTAGCTACAATATAATCCACATTATTTAATGTGTTTTTTAATTCTGAAAAATATTCAAAAACCTCTGGATTATTTACAATATCAAATCTTCCAAAAAGAGCTACGTCACCTAAAAATGCTATTTTCATCTACTTATATCTTAATTACTACTACCCGCTAATTGACTAAAACTTAATAAACCTACTAATATTATAGTATATCAAACTTTCACACTCAAACTCTATGTCACCAGTGTTTCTTGTCTGTTTATTTTTACTTTCTTTTAGGTTCACCTTCTATAAAGTTGATCAATACGACCATACCTCTGCAAAACACCATCTTTAATACCTCTGAGAATATATTTACAACGGAAAAAACCATCTGAAAAAACAAAAGGGTATATAATTAGTTTAAAAAATAATTTATATAATTCTTTTATTTTCCACTTTAGAGGGGCATAATCTCTAGGTAGTAACAAAAAAATATTTCTAGTATGGTAATAATGTCTTATAGGTGCAGGAATGCGAGCATCTATTTTCCCTAAGATTTTCTGTTTACCATCCCCGACTTGATGCCCAAGTAATATACCATTTGCACGGATAGTTAGCCAACCATGCTGTTTTAATCGCCATGAATATTCCCAATCAACAAAATCAATAAACAGTCCGTCATCCATTCCTCCAATAGTCAAATAAGCCTCTCTGGGTATTAAACTACCTGAACTTATTGTTGCTTTGACAATGGTACAATTTTCATTCTCTATATTATCACCCTTAATTAACCTACTCTTATCTACTTGATTTGTTGTTTTATCATAATGCTTAGGCCCAATGATTCCAACTCGCATATTTAAACTTGATAGTTTTTGATACTTATTAAGTAGCTGTTTAACCATATCTACCGGAATAATACTATCTTGATCCATCTGTACAATAAACTCGGCTTTCTCGTCAATAAATGCCCATTTCATTGCAATAGATTGTGCTTTAGCAATACCTAAATTTTCTCCAAAATTAAAAATATAAATTCTTTCATGGTTAAAAAAAACATCATACTTTGAATTATTAGCAATCACCAATTTGTCTACTTGTTCTAACAATCTTTCCACTGCTTCCTCTAACTCATTATAATCAGGGTTATACGTAACTAATACTCCATATACTTTCATATTTACTCTTTAAACTAAATTTGTAATTGTCAACCTTCTTAAGATTATTAAAAATTTATTTTTCCACATGTAAAATCTAGATGATGCTCCTTTATGTAAAGTGTAATCAAAGTACTCACTATTATTCTTTGAGGATTCGTCCATAAAAGTAAACTTTAAATTATTTTTCCACAAAACATAAGCAAAACTCAATTGATCTCTTTGCGTTTCTTTATTCATTTCTTGCCACCAATCTGACATTACTTTAATTACCTTAGATTCATTATGCCTACGTAGAATAATGTTATTTTCTCCTAACCCGTATTCTTTAGGGAAATTCTTTAATCTATATTTATTTATTTGTTTCCTTACATCAAAAACATTCGCTTTTCCTGACGCAACACATGCTTTTGCTTCTTGATATAAGCAATTCCTTTTTGGGTGATGTGGTACAAAAATCATATTTTGTTTCATATATTTCTCCAATAAATCATAAGGATTCTCAGTTACTGCCACATTAGCATCAATATATAGACTGTAATCATAATTAGGGAAAAACTCATGAGGTAATATTTTATATTTACGATTCATCATATTGGGTTTTAAATCAGAATCTGTAATTAACTTAACATCCCAAACACTTGATTTTAAATACTCTTGATCTGTAAAACAAATAAAATCACAGTTTTCATAGTGTTTCTTTGGTTCAATTAAATCATCATAATCACCAAAGATGGCAGTATATATAATAAGTTTTCCTTTCATTTATTTTTATTTTGAATTTTATATGGAGACACATCATTCTTGATGTATCTATAAAACAAACTCCAAACCAAAATAATAGAAAAAACATGAGCTGCATCATTGTAACTCTTCATACCAATATCCATAGATAATTTTAGAGTAATTAACGTAATTATCATTACTTTTATTTCTTTATGTTTTGTTTTACTCCTACTACTTTTGTAAAGAAGATATATTAATGGAAAATAATAAAGTAAGAAACCAGGAATCCCAGCATTTAATAACATTTCGGTTATATTATTTTGGCTATTAATTGAATTCATTTGTGACCTAAAAGCCTTGGGAAGCGTTAAATAGTATTGACCATTATTAACCCCTACTCCTTTTAACTTGTGTTCTAAAAAAATATTGATTGCATCAATTGCCAAAACCATTCTAATAGCACCACTATCATTCCCTATATTTTCTGCTGTGTAAGTAACGTCATAGTTTTCTAAAACATTAACCTTTTTCATTAATCTTTCTGTCGAATCATTAAATATCATTAACAAACCACTAAATACAGCAAAAAATAAAACCAAAAGAGGTACACCATTACTTAACTTATAGTTAAAAAACATATAGATAGAAAATATAATTAAAATCCCTAGGAGTCCTTTGGTAGATCCAGTCATCATTATAAATACAATTAACATTACTATTTGTTTTTTTTTATTTCTATTTCGTATAGACTTAGGCATATTTAATATAATTGCAAGAAAGACCAAAGACATAAAAGCAAATACATTTCTATTAGAGTATAATGACGAAAATGCTCCTCCATCATTATATATTCCAACTATTTGTAATACTAACATCAAAAGAGAAACAAATACATATACGTTGACCAAAAAAATTAATACATTAAATAAACTCCTCCTATTTGTAATGTAGGAAATTATTATAGTTAATCCCAAAACATACAATAATGTTTCCAAAACAGCTTTAATATGAATATCAGGTCTTAATACTGAAAAAGTGAATGGTAAGGTATAAAGTAGCCAAAGTACATTTATAAATAAAATTTTCAAAAAAACTTTCTCAACCTTTAATCTTTTCATTAAGAATAAAGCAGCTAACCAAATGATTAAAATCAAAGGCAACCACATTAAATATGTTCTTAACTGCATATTCCCAAAAAAAATAATAATGACAGAAAATATAAATGAAGTTATATAAAAATTTCTTTTGGATATTTCTTTCATATCAGTTCTCTCCTAAAGTTTTTTTGACATTTATCACCTAATAAGATAAATCTTTTGAAATATTAAAATAGCTTCCTAATTTATTCTCCCATTCTTTTGAACTAAAAGACCCAAAACCACTTTCAGGAAAAAAAGTCATCTCTCCAAAAATAAGTTTATTTTGAGATATATACCAATCTACTCTAACATGATTAAATGGTTTAGCTAAAATACTTGAAAGTTTTATCATTTCATTTAGCAGTTCTGGTTTTTCAACATCGTAATCGGCATTTTTGTATAAAATTTCAAAGTCTAATCTATTCCAATCCATATCATAAAAATTACGAGTATGCTCTTCAAAACGATCAAAATCTACCTGAATCAATTTAGGTTTACCTTCAAAACAAAATATTTTATAATCTTTTAATGACTTTTCATCTCCACTTTCTAAAAAATTTTCAACTAAAATTCGTGGCTTTATGTCATCATAAACCCATTCTTTGGAAACCTTTCCATAATTTAATTTCAAATTCTTGTTTATGAGCCTTAATTTTTGTTGATTAATATTAGATTTATTATCTACAACTAACACAGAACCACTATCATGAGAGGCTTTAATTACAAATTTTTCAGGTAAATTCTCAAACCTTATATCTCTTATATTTGAATAAACACCAATAATTTTATTAAGATATTTTTCACCTATCAGCTCTTTCACATAATTATGCACTTCTATTTTATCTACACATCGTTTAGCTAATTCATTATTTGAATATATTTTCTCCCACTGTATTTTTTCATTAAATGTGATAGGGTTCTTGATGTTTAAAGGATAACCAAATTCTCTTAACCACTTCTTTTTTATATATTTCTCTTTACCTAAAAAAGATATATGTGTTTTTTTAATAAATTTTATTTCACTTCCAACATATGGAATATTCTTTAAAAATTCTTTTATTGAGTTCATCGTTTTTATTATCTTTTTTTTAATATAGTAGCTAACATTTCTCTAAATAACTCACATTAAATCATATCAAACATTAACAATATTGTTTATCATTGATCAATAGCTTTTTTATTTAATCTTAAAAAATTGTTTTTCACCTCTTACCTCTCTTACATACTTATATAATAACGCTGTATGCACCCACAATAGAGGTACAAATGCTATTAAAAAACCATTTAGATGAAATAAATAAATAGATGGAAATACAAATAAAAAATTAAGTAAAACTGTAATATTCATCACTTTCATATACTTTGATTTCTCTTTCATAATAATTAATATGTTTGAATAAAGATTAGAAAAAGGCGAACTTAATACTCTGAATAACAAAACTGAAAGTATAAAATTAATAATATCGTTATATTTTCCTGAAACTAAATAAACTAATTCTGGCGTAAAATAATATGATATTGTAAAAAACAATAGTGATAAGACTAATAAAACTAGAGATATTCTTCTTGTTAAAAAGATAAATTTTTTTTTATCTTGGGAAAACACCCGTGACAAATAAGGATAAAGAGCTTGATTTACAGGAAGGAACAAACCAGAAACAGCTCCTGTAATTTTTTCTGCTACCGAATAATAACCAACTATAGTGTTATTAGTAACAAAACCTAAAAGAACAACATTGGTTGTTGAATATAAATTTGTATAAACATTGGCAACAAAAACATGCCAACCATCATATAAATATTCTTTCAAAGTATAAAATTTTTGCAGGTGAAATTGAACATTAAACTTTAACCGAATTATTATTAATGAAAGTACACCTGAGGCAATAAATCCCATAGAAGTAAAAAAAGGAACCAATAAATAGTCTGATTTATTTTTTACAAAGACAAACATAAGCAAAGTAAAAAAAGATTTTGATATAATATTAATATACGTTATATACTTCATTCTTTCCATACCTTGAAAAAACCAAACTGGGAATAAAACTTGCCCTATAACAGTGCCAAATGCTAAAAAATAAACATACATATCTATCCGTAACTGCTTAACACTAAAAACTATTATTAATAAAAGTAATACACTAAGTAATAAAAGAAAAAACTTTATCATCATCACAGAACTGAAAATTTCATTAATTTTATCCTTATCATTTCTGTGTATAGAAATCATTCTTGTAGCTGTAAGTTGAAATCCATAATTTGTCAACACAACAAAATACATAACAAATGCTGTTGCAAATGAAAGCAAACCAAAAAGCTCTACATCCAAAACTCTTAACAAATAAGGTACTGTTATTAGCGGCAATATGTAGTTTAATCCCTGTAATGTAAAAAGAGAAATGAAATTGTAAATTAAATATTTACCCTTTACTAATTTCATATCGTTTATATTTTTTTGAAATAATTTTTCTACCTAAATTATTACTAGGGATTTCAATAAATTTATTGATTGGCAAAGATATATAAACTAGAACTATAAAAGTAATAATCTGAGAAAAAGGCATAGCTATATATGGTATTAAAACAGATATAATTGCAAATCCTACCACTTGGTGAATTAAATAAAAAGAGTAACTTACTTTCCCCAAGAACCTTGTAAATCTGTAGGTTTTATTTTTATATTTTAGAGAAATTATAAAGACAGATATTGCTAATAATTTAGCGACCGAGTATCCTAAATTACCTCCATGCTCTGTATATGGTAAAAAATAAAAATTGAAACTGAAATATAAAAAAACTAATACTACTAAAATTTTCAAATCTTTATCTTTTAATTGTTTCTTGTAATGAAAAAACAACGCAGTTCCTAAAAACATTAGCATTAGATTGGTCCATAAACCATTTCCAAAATAGGTATTATATAATTTTAAATATCCTAAACAAAGTGTTATAATTGATATAATAAAAAATATAATAACAATAGCTTTAATACGTTTTAATAGATTAAAATAAAAAAGTATTGCTGCTATAAAATAAAACTTCAATTCAACTGCTAAAGTCCAAAAAACACCATCTATATGTTTTACTTTTAACAAATCTTGAAACATCGTAAAATTAATTGATATCTGTCTTAGGGAAAAATTGTTTTCTCCTTTTAATAAATAAATAGAAGAAACGATAAAAATAATTGCAAACCAATAAGTAGGGTACAATCTAAAAAACCTCTTAATGGCAAAATTAATCACACTATAAATATTCCCCTCTCCTTTTAAAGACAAGGCTATTACAAATCCACTAGTAATAAAAAACAAAGACACACCAAACGAACCTAGGTTCAAATAATCATTAAAAAACTTATATCCATTTAAAAATTGATGTGAAGTATCTTTATCTAGATAATATACAAAAAAATAATGATAAAAAGCTACAGTTAAAATCGCTAACCCTCGCAAATCATCTAAAATTAATATTCTATTATTTTCCATTAAACTTATTTATTTAAGTCCTTTAATTTCTTAACCTTGATTAAAACCTTATTGTTCTATTCTTTCTTAATATATAAAGACTACGTAAAATTTATTTATCGGTTAATTACTATTTAACAACTGTTATTGTTATCTTGCTTCTCTTTTTTCACAAAAATTGACACACCTAATGGTCGATGATAAAAACTGACAGATACGAAAAGTAAAAATCTAAATTATAATGAAACTTGTCTTTATGACTCTTAAGATCAATGTTAAAAGCTTACTAATATCATTTTTTTGATTCATTTTACGTATCCTTAATAAAATTATTTCTTTATTATTAAAGGAGGCGCAAATACACTTTTTTATTAATTTTACTTTATTTTAAGGCAGGAAATATTATATAAACTTTGTAACACTCATTATCTACTTATTTCTTTTCTAAACTTTTTAGTCCATTCTCTGAGAAAAACTATACTAACTCCCACACCCCCCCCTAATACACCGCATATAATCAGAATTAAAACACGTCTAGGTTTTGATTTTTCTACAGGTACGCTTACTGGTTCTATTACTGTAAAAACAGGGGTATTTTCTTTAAGTTTAATTTTTTGAGTTTCTAGCTGTTTGGCCAATTCTGAATACACTCCATATGCTAAGTTATAATCAGATTGCAACTGCTCTAAGCGTGATTGAGAACGAGATAATATTAAACCTTGATTTTTATCTCTAAAATTAGCCAGTATAGATTGCTTACTTATAAAGTCCTTCTTTACTTCGTTATAGCGCTCTTCTATAAATTTGTATTGTTCTTGAGCTTTTTGTATTTTAAACTCCGTTATTGCCTTTTGTAATAACTCTTGAGATTTTTTTGTCATTTGTGCTGCAGGTATCGCTTCAGGCATTGAAAAAGAAATTTGAACAAAATCCTCTTTACTATTAACATTAATTACAAGCTGACTTTGTAATAAATCGAATAGTTCATTTTCTTCTTCGGATATTATATATATTGAATCTTGTGTTTTCTCTGTCTGCACTATTTTTCCCTCTTTAAACAAATTTATTATTTTTCCAGGCAACCCAATAGTATATTCTTTAATTACTGATAACAAATTGAATTTTTGATAAGATGTATAATATTCTTTATAAGTTACTTCTTTTTCTAAGTTCGAAAACTTCAAAGGCACCTCTAAAAGTTCTTTTTGAAAGGGAATGCTTTGAACCACTTTAGGATATAAACTAGGTGGAATACCTTCAGAATCACCACCTCCTAAATTAATCCCTGCCATTGCTGCCAATCCTCCTAAATTCCCCCCTACTTTATTATCTGAAGTCTGTGGTAAAACAATTGTTGTCGCTGTATATTCTTTAGCAGAAAAAATAGCTATAAACAGACCTATTATAACAAAAGCTATAAAAAGCTTAACAATAGTTTTTCGTCCTTTCCATATGGTTTTAAATATCTCTAATAAATCTATTTCCTCTTGAGGATCCTGTTTAACTTTACTTTCCATATCTTTTATAAAGTTATTTATCTGTCAATGATTTTATCAATACTCCTAAGGTTGCCAACCCTGTAGTTATAGCTATTACTTGTTGGGTTGTAACTTTATTTGTTACCTCAGGCTTTTTAGGAACTAAAATAACTGCGCCTGGTTTTACATCTGGATATGATTTAAAGAATAAAAACCTCTTTGTTGTTCTAATATCTCCATTTGCATACACTATATATGCTCTACTCTTTTTCGCATTTTCAGAAAAACCTCCAGAGTTTTCTATATAATGTTTAAATGATTTCCCTTTTTCATATCTCACCAATGATGGTGACAATACCTCTCCTTCAACCTTTACGGTTTGTCTTTCAGAAGGAATAAATAACTCATCTCCTTCTTCTAAAATTATATCATATTTTGACTTTTTTCCTCCTGAGGCTAATATTTTTTGTAACTCTATTCCAATCTTAAAATCTTTCTTCTTTTTTATACGCTGTTCAACATTACTAGATAATGAATCTCTTTGGGCAAAGTCAGCTATAAAGTCTGATTGCTTTTCATCTTCCTCTTCGTTATTCTTTCTAGTTAAAAAGGCTCCTTCTATATACGCATATTTTGTTAAACCTCCAGCTTGTTCTATTAAATCAGAAATTCTTTGATTTTTTTGACCAATTGAATATTCTCCTTCAAAATTAACTTCCCCAGTAATAGTTACTCTTTTTTGTTCTGTATACCCTTTTAAGTATCTTACAGAAACAATATCAAACGGTTTTAGCACAAAATTATCTAAATGATCAGTACCTAGATTTTTACTTGCACTTAAATCAAAATTTTCACTAACCGTTTCAAAACTTCCATCTTTCAATCTTCTAGATACATCAATCATGCTTGCATCCGCTCCATCTTTCAATCCTCCCGCCAATACTATTAAATCCTCTACACGCATTCCTTTCATAAAGTCAAACTCCCCTTCTTTATTCACTGCTCCATTAATAGTAATAAATTCTTTTTCTTTCAACTCTTCTTTTGTGAAAATGTAAATACTATCACTTTCCTTTAAGAGTATATGTTCTTTATTTTCCATTGCCTTTCTCGGAGAAAAAGATAATGTTTCCTTATCACTTTTATCATGTGTTCTTACAATTATACCTCTGTCTAAAAAGGCTTCTTTGGTTACTCCTTCAGCTTTTAACAACAAGTTAGAAGCTGTCATTCCTTCTTTGTATTCATAATTACCAGGTTGAAAAACAGCCCCACCTACACTTACTCTATTCAAAAACTCGTCTACTATTTCATTTACTTTGATATAATCTCCGTCTTTTATTTTAACTAAATCAAAATTATCTTTTGAAACCTCTACAATCTCTTTTTGAACCCCTTTAATTCTCTCTATAACAACTTTTTGTCTATATGCATTTGAGGTAAAACCACTACAATAATTTAATAAGTCTTTTACACTTTCTTCAGTTTTCATCTCAAAAATACCTGGTCTTTTAACGGCTCCTTCAATAGTAATTTTACTTTCATAAGGTTTTACTATTATAACATCTTGATCTTGAACCGTTATGTTTCCTTCTTCTGAACCATTTACTAAAAACTGATAAAAATCAAAATCAGCTTCCTTCACTCCTCTCCTAAAAAGCTGGATCCTTCTGAAAGTACCATTCTTTGTTGGCCCTCCTGCTGCATATAAAGCATTTAATACTGTGGATAAAGCACTAATTGAATATGACCCTGGGACCTTCACTTCTCCTACGATATTCACTTGAACATTTCTTACTTCTTTTATAGAAACAGCTATATTTACTTTATTATAACTACTAGAAGAAGCTCCTATTCCTGCATAGATTCTTTTTAGGTAATTTTTTATTTTAGATTTTGCAGCACTAACTGGTAATCCTATTAATTGAATATAACCAACACCTTCTACATTTATTGCTCCTTGTTTGTTTACTTTTTTCTCATAATTTACCTCTGCAGCACCCCAAAGATCAATTGAAACTACATCTCCCGCTCCTATTATATAATTCTCTGGTGTAGCTATATTTAAATTTGGTGTAAACGAAATATTTGGATTATTAAAAAAGTCATATCCGAAGAGTTCTTCTTTTTTTTCTTCCTTTTTTTCTTCTTCTCCTGTTAACCCAAAAAGAAGTTGAGTACTATCTACTTCTTCTTGTAGTTCTTCTTCATTTTCCTCTTTTTTATTTAGTGGTTTACTTTTAAGCGTCTCTATTCTTGCTCTAAGCTTTTGAGCTTGTAATTCGGACATTCCTCTTGTTTTTGCTATTGCTAAAGCCTGATCTAGAGTATATCCTTCTTCTTTTATTTTTTCCCAGTACTTAGCTACTTGTTCATCAGATAAATCATCAACTTCTATTTGACTCATTTGATTCTGAATATTTTGGGCTTGTCCCTCAGCACTAGCTAACACCAAAAAAGTAGCTAGAAATATTTGTAACAGAATTCTCTTAAATAACATTTTAACTTCCAATGTAAAAAACTTTAAACCAATTAATAAACTCTTTTATTCCTTTACTTAAACTTGTATTAGGACTGTAATTATAATCTTTAATTAATCCATCAACATTTGCCCAAGTTTTTTTCACATCCCCCATTTGCATAGGTAACATTTCTTTAGTAGCTTCTTTTCCTATACTCGTTTCAATCTGAGTAATAAATTCTAACAATTTTACCGAATCATTATTTCCTATGTTATAAACTTTATACAAGTCTCTTTCTTCAACAGGCTTCTCTATTACTCTTTTCACTCCTTCTACTATATCATCTATATAAGTAAAATCGCGCTCCATATCACCATTGTTGAACACTTTGATTGGACGATCATTTGAAATGGCATCGGCAAATAGTATCGGTGCCATATCAGGTCTTCCCCAAGGCCCGTATACAGTAAAAAAACGTAATCCTGTTGTTGGTATTTTATATAAATGACTGTAGGTATGTGCCATCAATTCGTTACTTTTTTTTGTTGCAGCATACAAACTCACAGGATTATCAACTATATCTTCTTCTGAAAAAGGTACCTTTTTATTCATTCCATAAACACTTGAACTACTTGCATACACTAAATGTTTAATCTCATGATGCCTACAAGATTCTAAAATATTTAGGAAACCAACAATGTTACTTTGAATATAAGCATTAGGATTTTCAATACTATAACGAACACCTGCTTGTGCTGCTAAATTACATACAACATCAAAGCTTTCTGTAGTGAATAACTGAAATAATTCTTTTTTATCTTCTAAGTTTAGTCTGATAAACTTAAATTTTTCACTAGTGCTACTAGTTATTTCTTTGTAGTATACCTCAGCGCTTTTTCTTTCAACTCCTAACTCTTTTAATCGAGCATACTTTAAATTGACATCATAATAATCGTTGATATTATCTATTCCTACAACTGTGTGCCCTAACTCTAATAGTTTTTGACTTAGATGAAATCCAATAAAGCCTGCTGCTCCTGTAACTAAAATTTTCATTAGTTTTTTCCTATTTGATAGTATTCAAATCCTTTTTCTTCCAATCCATAGGTAGTATATTGATTTCTTCCATCAAAAATAACTGGAGCTTTCAGTTGTTTTTCAATCTCAGAGAAATCTGGTGAACGGAACTCTTTCCATTCTGTCAATAAAATCAACGCATCTGCATTATCTAGCACCTCGTACTTTGCATTTTTATAGTCAACATTCTCTACATCTTTTAAATAAAAGTGTTGTGCTTCTTCCATAGCCTTAGGATCATATGCTTGTACTTTAGCTCCTCTCTTTACTAGTTCTTTTACCACATAAATTGCAGGCGCTTCACGCATATCATCCGTTCCTGGCTTAAATGCCAACCCCCAGAGACCAAAAGTTTTTCCTGATAAATCTTCTCCAAATTTATTGATGATTTTATCAGCTATCACAAATTTCTGACGATTATTTACTTCCTCAACAGACGTAATCAATTTTGCTTCATATCCATTCTCTTCAGCTATCTTTTTTAAGGCCTTTACATCTTTTGGAAAGCAAGAACCTCCATATCCTGCGCCTGGGTAAATAAAACTATAACCAATTCTTGAGTCTGAACCAATTCCTGCTCGAACATTATTTACGTCAGCTCCAACTCGCTCGCAGATATTTGCCATTTCGTTCATGAAGGATATCTTTGTTGCCAGCATTGCATTTGCTGCATATTTTGTCATTTCTGCTGAGCGAACATCCATAGCAATAAAACGTTCATGCGACATAGTAAAAGGCGTATATAGTTGACGCATTTTATCAAAAGCATAATCAGATTCTGCTCCTATTACCACTCTATCAGGTTTCATAAAATCATTGATAGCATCCCCCTCTTTTAAAAACTCAGGATTAGACACTACATCGAATTCAAGCGTTGAGTTTCTTTTATCTAATTCTGCTTGTATTGTTGCTTTTACTTTATCTGCTGTTCCTACTGGTACAGTAGATTTATCAACAACAATCAATCTGTCATTCATCTTCTGACCTATCTCTTTAGCTACAGCTAATACATATTGTAAATCTGCAGACCCATCTTCTCCCATTGGAGTTCCAACTGCTATAAAAACAATTTCAGATTCATTAATTGCTTCTTCTAACTTAGTAGTAAAGAATAAGTTCTGCTTTTCTACATTTTTCAATACCATTTTTTCTAAGCCTGGTTCATAAATGGGAATAATTCCCTGATGAAGCTTATTTATTTTTTCTTGATCAATATCAACACAAACCACCTTATTCCCCATCTCTGAAAAACATGTTCCCGATACTAATCCTACATATCCTGTTCCAATAACAGTTACTTTCATTTCTTTCTATTTTTTTATACAAATATATATATTACAAAAGATAATGCTTCTCTCCCGTATTTATTAATTTAGAATTACGAATATCATGTACTATCTCGATTGATTGTCTTGCTTCTCGTAAACCAAAACCATTTCCTTTTAATATTTCTTGATAACTTATAGTATGGAGATCTGTAAAACCTGAACTAAATTCAATTTCTTCTCCGTTCACTGTTATGGAACGATAGGTACGTTGTCCTTTTTCTTGAATTTGTTTTGGTAAACTGGTTTCATCTATTGACAAAAACCAACGCACACGTGCTTTTTCAAACTCTAAATAACCTGAAGCTTTATGTTTTTCTCTGAGATGTACTTTATTCTCTTGTATATTTCCAAAAATCCATGAGAGCATATCAAAAAAGTGAACTCCAATGTTTGTTGCAATCCCTCCTGATTTACTTTCGTCTCCTTTCCAAGAAATATCATACCAATTTCCTCGTGAAGTTATATAAGTTAAATCTACATCATACTTTTCTTCCTTTTTCTCTCTTTCAATTTTATTTTTCAGTGCTATTATACTAGGATGTAATCGTAACTGAAGTATTGTATTAATTTTACTTCCTGACTCTTTTTCAATTGCTTCTAAAGCGTCTACATTCCATGGATTCAACACTAAAGGTTTTTCACAAATAGCATCTGCTCCTCTACGTAATGCCATACGTATATGAGAATCATGTAAATAGTTTGGGGTACATATACTCACATAATCTAACTGAATATTTTGCTGTCTTTTCAGTTTTTCTACGTGACGATCAAACCGTTCAAATTCCACAAAAAAATCTGCTTGAGGAAAATAACTATCAATAATTCCTACACTATCATTTTTATCCAATGCAGCAATCAACAGATTATTAGTATCCTTTATGGCTTTTAAATGTCGCGGAGCGATGTAACCAGCTGCTCCTATGAGTGCAAAATTCTTCACTATAAACTTTTATCTACTACTTTTTTTGACAATATCCCTTTAACATCATAAACTACTGAATCTTTTTTCTTTAAAGAAAGAATGTCTATTTTTTTATACTCTTCATGTGCTACTGTTAACACAATAGCATCGTACTTTTTACTTGGCAATTTGTTTGTTGATTGTAATCCATATTCTTTTTTAACCTCATCAATATTTGCCCAAGAATCATAAATTGTCACCTTTGCTCCATATTCTTTTAACGAACGAACCACATCTACCACTTTAGTATTACGAACATCTGGACAATTTTCTTTAAATGTAATGCCTAAAACTAAGACATCAGCATTTTTTATTTTGATATCACGACTTATCATTAATTTAATCACTTGAGAAGCTACATACTCCCCCATTCCGTCATTCATCCTTCTTCCTGCTAAAATAATTCCAGGATGATACCCTAACTCTTCTGCTCTTTGCACTAGATAATATGGATCTACTCCAATACAATGCCCTCCAACTAATCCTGGTTTAAATGGTAAAAAATTCCATTTTGTTCCTGCAGCTTCCAAGACTTCTTGAGTATTAATGTTCATAAACCCAAAAATCTTCGCTAATTCATTCATAAAAGCAATATTAATATCTCTCTGAGAATTTTCAATTACCTTTGAAGCTTCAGCTACTTTTATACTCGAAACTAAATGAGTACCTGCAGTAACTACTGAACTATATAAATCATCTACAAATTTTGCAATTTTTAATGTTGAACCAGAAGTAACCTTTAAAATATTCTCAATGGTATTCTTTTTATCTCCAGGGTTAATTCTTTCAGGGGAATATCCTGCAAAAAAATCTTTATTAAACTTTAACCCTGAAACTTCCTCCAACACAGGTACACACACTTCTTCTGTAACCCCGGGATACACTGTTGACTCATAAATAACAACATCATTCTTCTTCAAAACTCCTCCTACAGTTTTACTTGCATCTATCAGCGGGGTTAAAACCGCTCTGTTATTTTTATCAACTGGTGTAGGAACTGTTACTATAAAAACAGTACAGTCTTTAATATCGTCAACTTGAGATGTACAAAACAAACCTTTCTCTTCTGTTTTTTCACTTTGTATTACAGACAACAGTTCTTCTGAATCTACTTCCTTAGTAACATCAATACTTTTATTAAGTTCTTCTACTCTTGTTTTATTTATATCAAACCCAACCACAGAATACTTCATCGCAAATAACCTTGCTAATGGCAATCCTACATACCCTAACCCAATTATTGCTATTTTCTTATTCACTACGTAGTCTCTTTAAAGATTGTTCAAGTTCACAAAACTACAAAAAATTGCATGAATGAGATGATTATAAAATAAAAAAGTCTCATCAAGAATGATGAGACTTTACAGTGGGCGCGAAGGGATTCGAACCCCTGACCCCTTGGGTGTAAACCAAGTGCTCTGAACCAACTGAGCTACGCGCCCGTTTGCAATTAAACTTTTGTAAGAGTTGTGGGCGCGAAGGGATTCGAACCCCTGACCCCTTGGGTGTAAACCAAGTGCTCTGAACCAACTGAGCTACGCGCCCTTACTTGTCAATTGCGGGTGCAAATATATAACAGTTTTAGAGATTAACAATAACTTTTTTACATTTTTTTCTATAAAATTTCTGCTACCACAAATGTGCTCCCTCCCACGTAAATCATATCTTCTTTAGATGCATTTACTTTTGCTTTTTCAAGTGACTGACTTACAGAACAAAACACCTCTCCCATCAATCCAAACTCACTTGCTTGCTTTTTTAATTTATCTACTGGCAACCCGCGAGGAATATTTGGTTTACAGAAATAATATTTTGCTTTTTCAGGAAACATTGGTAAAATTTCACTCAAATCCTTGTCTGAAACAACACCTAAAACAATATGTAATTGCTTATAATTTTCTTTTTTTAATTGCTCCAATGTATAAAACAATCCTTCTTTATTATGTGCTGTATCACAAATCACTTTTGGTTTTTCTTGCAACACCTGCCAACGTCCTTTTAAGTTGGTGTTTTTTACCACATTTAACAATCCGTTTTTAATATTTTCTTCAGAAACTTCAAATTCTTTTAATTGCTGAATCGTAGTTATCGCCGTCGTTACATTGTGTTTTTGGTAGTCTCCTAGTAAATCCGTTGTATAGTTTTGAGTTTTATCAGAAGCAAAAACTATTGGTGCTTCGCATTCTTCTGCTTTAGTGTTAAAAACATTTTCCGTTTCTTTTTGACGCTCACCAATAACTACTGGAACATTTTCTTTTATAATCCCTGCTTTTTCAAACGCTATTTCTGGTAATGTTTCTCCTAAAAACTGAGTATGATCCAGTCCTATATTGGTTATTACCGAAACTTCTGGCATAATAATATTAGTAGAATCTAACCTTCCTCCCAAACCTACTTCTATAACAGCAACATCTACTTTCTGATTCGCAAATTCTTCAAATGCCATTCCTACCGTCATTTCAAAAAAAGATAACCCTTGTTTTTCTAAAAAGATCTTATTCTTTTCTATAAACTTAACCACAGAATCTCTTGAAATTTCTTTTCCATTGATTCGAATTCGTTCAGTAAAGTTTTTTAAATGAGGTGAAGTATACAATCCTACTTTATAACCTGCTTCTTGTAATATAGAAGCTACCATGTGACTAGTAGATCCCTTGCCATTCGTTCCTCCTACATGAATGGTTTTAAACTTTTTTTGTGGATTATCTAACTCATCACACAATGCTATGATATTAGTTAAATCTTTTTTTAACGCTGTTTGTCCCTGACGTTGATACATTGGTAACTGAGCAAACATCCAATCTAATACTTGTTGATAAGTCATCTTAATATTTTAGTGTAAAAAATAGATGTATTTATTTTGAAAGAGAAAACTTGTAGATAATTGTTCCTATCTCTTTTACTCGCGCATTATTATCTGCATTCCATTTTGTTTTTAATGCTGCTTTTTTTGCTGCATCGTATAAACATGATGCTGAATTTGTAGTTCCTTTAGCTCCTGGAGTTGCTTTAATTACTTTTCCATTTCGATCAACCTCAATACTTACCACTACCGTACCCTCTTCTTGACAGTCTGGTTTTTGAATAGGTTTTGACAAAGCTTTTCTTCCTGCTAGGTTATAATTACCTCCTGAACCACTTCCTGAATTCCCGTAATATTTATCTGAATTTGGGTCTCCATTTTCATTTCCTTTTACACCAGATTTTTTATCATCTCCTTCGCCAGAATTCGCTCCATCTTTTGATGTTCCGTTTAACAAACTATTTAAAGCATCAGTTGTTTCTTTTGATGGCTTAGGCTTCTGTTTTTCTTTAGGCTTTTCTTCTTTGGAAGTTTCTTTTACAGCCTCTTTCTTTTCAACCTTTTTTTCAACCACTGGAACTTCTTCATCAGTATCACTTGTAATAATTTCTTCTTTTATTGTTTCCTCTGGGGTTTCTTCTACTTGCTCTTCAACAACCTCTTCTAGTTGTGGTGTTGCTTGTGCTTTAGTTTTTTCAACAGGCTCTCCACTTCCTACTTCAGAGGTACCAAAATTAATCGCTATACCATATTCAATTGGTGGATCGAGATATTTCATTCCGTAATTGAATATTCCAATAACAAATAATATCAGAATAACTGCTGTTATCACAGCTGATTTACGTTTATGTTGGGTATCTAAAACTGTCATTTATTTACCTTTAACAGCTAAAATCATTTTTAACTTGTTTCTATTCGCAATATCAATCACCTGCATTACATTTTTATACTGCACATTTTGATCACCACGAATAACCACTGTTTTCTTTTTATCTACGCCTACCTTAGTTAACAACTCTCTTTCTAAATTTACGTTACTAACTTTTGTTTTATCTATGTAAAACAACGCATCATTAGTTATAGTTACCGCTACTGATGTATTATTCTCTGTTTTACCTCCAGCTTTAGGCAACAAGACATCAATGGCACTTACTGTAACCAATGTTGATGTTAACATAAAAAATATCAACAACAAAAAAACAATATCAGTCATTGATGACATATTGAAGTTTGGATTGACTTTATTTCTTCCTCGTAAATTCATTATACTGGCTCGTTTAATAAATCTAAAAACTCAACAGATTTTGCTTCCATTTGATAAACAACCTTATCGGTACGAACTACTAAATGGTTATAAGCTATATATGCTATAATCCCTACAATTAACCCTGCAACTGTCGTTGTCATTGCTGTATACAAACCATCCGATAACATTTTAATATCTATTTGTCCTCCTGAATTTGCTATTTCATGAATTGCAACAATCATTCCAATTACAGTTCCTAAAAACCCTATCATTGGAGCAGCTCCTGCTATTGTTGCTAATACTGACACATTTCTTTCTAGTTTATAAACCTCTAGTTTTCCTGCATTTTCTATTGCAGTATTAATATCTTCAAGAGGTTTTCCTATTCTAGAAATTCCTTTCCCTATTAATCTGGCTGTTGGCGTAACTGTATTATCACAAAGTGATTTAGCACTATCTATTCTTCCGTTCGTTACATGATCCCTAATTTGGTCCATGAAATTAACATCTACTTTTGATGCTTCTTTAATAGCAAAAAAACGTTCAAAATAAATGTAAAGAGCCACGGCTAACAACACGAATAACAAAGCGATAATAATTTGACCGCCTACACCTCCGTCCATAATTAAATTATAGATTGATAACGTTTTTTCTTGAGGTACTTCCTCTACCAACTCCTGAGTTTCTTGAAATAATAGCATGAATACTAAATTAGAATTTATATTATGTTTTCGCTATTTAACTAACGATTTCTTTTATTTAAAATTGTTTGATACAAAAAGTCTTCCCTACTTTTAACAACGAAGGAAGACTTTTACTTTTATTATGCTTAATTACTTAATAACAGTATTTCTGAAGTCATAAAAAAGAACTTTATACTAGTTCTTTTAATGCAATTTCAAAAGCTGTTTCACTTATTTGTGTTTTTGCAGCACTCTTAGCATGTGCTCTTTGTAACGCTTTTTTAATAGTATTTGAAGTATCTTCAAAAATAGCTTGATCTGTCATTTCTACTCTACGTTCCATAAAGTAAGCAAATACTCTTGCCATACCACAGTTTGAAATAAAGTCTGGAATCAAACTCACTTTTTTATCAGTATCTTCCATAATAGATCCAAAGAAAATTTCTTTATCTGCAAATGGAACATTTGCTCCACAAGAAATAACTTCTAATCCTGAATTTATCATCTGGTTAATTTGCTCTTGAGTAACTAACCTTGAAGCTGCACACGGTGCGAAAACTTCACAAGGAAGATTCCAAACACGCTCATTCATCTCCTCAAATGGAATCATGTTTTCAGATACTAACGTATTCCCATCTTTATTTAAAAACATTTCTTGAATTTCTTCAAAAGAGAATCCTTCTTCTTTAATAACTCCTCCAACACGATCAATAATTCCTACTACTTTAGCTCCCATTTGTGCTAAATAATACGCTGCGGCTGAACCTACATTACCAAAACCTTGTACTACAGCACGCTTTCCTTCTACTGTTCCTCCATAAATATCGTAGTAATGACGAACTGCTTCAGCAACTCCATATCCAGTAATCATGTCGGCTACGGTATATTTTCTGGCTACGCTTGGTGATAAACTTTCATCTTCTAACACTTTAATAACTCCATGACGTAACTGACCAATACGGTTAATTTTATCTGCTTCGGTAGGCTTGAAATGTCCATTAAAAACTCCCTCTTGCGGGTGCCAAACTCCACTGTCTTCTGTAATCGGAATTACTTCATGAATTTCATCAACATTTAAGTCTCCTCCTGTTCCATAATAGTTTTTTAATAATGGAGCAACAGCTTTATACCAACGCTCTAAAACTCCTTTTTTACGAGGATCGTGCGGATCGAAATTAATCCCTGATTTTGCTCCTCCAATTGCTGGACCCGATACCGTAAATTTCACTTCCATAGTTTTAGCAAGTGACATTACTTCGTATTTATCTAATCCTTTACGCATACGTGTACCACCACCAGCAGCACCTCCTCTTAATGAATTAATAACTGTCCAACCTTCTGCTTCTGTTTCAGGGTCTTTCCAATTAAATACTATTTCTGGTTGCTTTTCTTCGTATTGCTTTAATAATTCTTTCATTGTTTAATGTTATAATAGATGATTTTCAACTTTACTTGTTTCTTTTTCATATTCAAAAAATTCGCTGTAATTATTCCCCTGTGGGGAAGCTAAAGTTGATTCATTATACTATAGGTTTTAGTGTGTAGTTGTTACCGAACAAATTTATCATAAAAAACTACATTACTCAAATACTTTAAATTATTTCTGCGGATAAAAAATATTACCTGAAGAATGATCCTTCTTTGCCCCAGTAACTGACTGTAAACAGTTTACTTTGTTTTGGGTCTTTAGCACTCCTAACAACGTAAAAATTAAAGCTTCTTTGTAATCAATAAGTTCTGTACTTACTTGTTTTATTTTTGTCTGTGCAAAAAACTCTATTCTCTTCATTAAAAACGTATTGAACGCTCCTCCTCCTGTTACTAAAATAGTAGCATCATTTTTAACAACATTACCTATTTGCATCGCTACGTGTTCTACAAAAGTTCTTAGAATAGTTGATATATCTGCTTCCTCTTTATCTATTAAAGGAAAAATAGTTGACTGTACCCATTCTAATCCTAGAGATTTTGGAGGAAGCTCTTGATAAAAGGAAAGCTCGTTCAATCGTCTTAATAACCCCATATTAATTTTCCCTTCCGAAGCTATTTTCCCTTCATTATCATACTCTAAACCTATTTTACGTGTATAATAGTTCAGTACAATATTCACAGGACAAATATCAAAAGCTATTCTTTGTTTATTTTCTTCATAAGAGATATTAGCAAAACCTCCTAAGTTTAAACAGTAATCATAATCAGTAAATAATAACCTATCTCCAATAGGCACTAAAGGAGCTCCCTGTCCACCTAACGCTACATCTTGAGTTCTAAAATCACATACTACTTTTTGCTGAGTAACATTTGATATGACTTGTCCATTTCCTATTTGTAAGGTAATTCCGTTTTCTGGTTGATGCAAAACTGTATGCCCGTGAGATGCTATAAAATCTAATTTAGAAATACGGTGTTCTCTTATAAAGTTATTCAATATACTCCCCAAAAATTCACCATAATTAACATCTAAAATTTGTAAATCTTTCTCATCGTAATTTATAGCTTCTTGCAGTTTTTTCTTCCATTCATTAGAATATGATACTGTCTCTGCCTGTATAATTCTAAAATCTTCGTATAAATTTTCATGCATTTTTATATATGCCAAATCTATTCCATCTAAAGAAGTTCCTGACATTAATCCAATACAATAAATATAGTTGTCTTGCATAAAGTAAAAATAACAAGTCTATTGAAAAATTGCTATTAAAAAAGTATCTTTGAACACATTTTTTACGAATTTAACAAAATATAAAATAGATAATGGATTTTAACCTTACAGAAGAGCATTTAATGATTCGTGATGCTGCACGTGATTTTGCTCAAACCGAATTATTGCCAGGAGTTATAGAAAGAGATGAAAAACAAGAGTTTCCTAATGAACTAGTTCGCAAAATGGGTGAGTTAGGATTTATGGGAGTAATGGTAGATCCTAAATATGGAGGAAGTGGAATGGATGCTGTTTCTTACGTATTAATTATGGAAGAATTATCAAAAATTGACGCTTCTGCTTCAGTAATGGTTTCTGTAAACAATTCATTAGTATGTTATGGTTTAGAAGCTTATGGTACTGAAGAACAAAAACAAAAATATTTAACAAAATTAGCTACTGGTGAGCAAATAGGTGCGTTTTGTTTAAGCGAACCAGAAGCTGGCTCTGATGCCACTTCACAAGCAACTACTGCTGAAGACAAAGGTGATTACTACCTATTAAATGGTACTAAAAACTGGATTACTAATGGTGGACGTGCTGATACTTATTTAGTAATTGCTCAAACAGATAGAGCTAAAGGTCATAGAGGAATCAATGCTTTTATTATTGAAAAAGGTATGGAAGGTTTCCACATTGGTCCTAAAGAAGATAAATTAGGTATTCGTGGTTCTGACACACACACGTTACAATTTAACGATGTAAAAGTTCCTAAAGAAAATCGTATTGGCGAAGACGGATTCGGATTCAAATTTGCCATGAAAACGTTATCTGGTGGACGTATTGGTATTGCTGCTCAAGCATTAGGTATTGCGTCAGGAGCTTACGAATTAGCGTTAAAATACTCTAAAGAACGTAAAGCTTTTGGTACTGAAATTTGTAACCACCAAGCTATTGCATTCAAATTAGCTGATATGTATACAGAAATTGCTGCGGCTCGTCACTTAGTAATGGCTGCTGCTTGCAAAAAAGATGCTGGTGAAAACTATGATCGTGAAGGTGCTATGGCAAAATTATATGCTTCTAAAGTAGCAATGGAACAAACTGTTGAAGCTGTTCAAATTCATGGAGGTAATGGTTTCGTAAAAGAATACCATGTAGAGCGTTTAATGCGTGATGCTAAAATTACTCAAATTTATGAAGGAACTTCAGAAATTCAGAAAATTGTAATCTCAAGAAGTTTAATTAGAGATTAGTTTTTCTCTTCGATATTATATTTAAGTAAAAGCTCATTTAAAAAATGAGCTTTTACTTTTTTTAAATTCTTTGTAGTAACTTTGCCCAATAAATAACCACCTATGTCAAATAAAAAATCCTACGGATTTATATCTGTAATTGTTCCTGTTTACAATGAAGAAGACAATGTAGTTCCTTTAACTAAACAGATTGATGATAGTTTAAAAGGATTTGATTATGAAATCATTTACATTGACGATTTTTCAACCGATAACACAAAGAAAAATGTTGTTAACATGAACAACCCTCGAGTTGTTTTGGTTGAGTTACGCAAAAATTATGGACAAAGTTTAGCATTAGCTGCTGGTTTTGACCAAGCTAAAGGTGATTACATCGTTACTCTTGATGGAGATATGCAAAACGACCCATCAGATATCCCTCATATGATTGAAAAAGCTGAATCTGAAGATTGGGATGTAGTTACAGGAATTAGAGCAAAAAGAAAAGACTCTTTTATTCGCACAATTCCTTCTAAAATTGCAAATTTTTTAATTAGAAGAGCTACTCGTTTAGATTTAAAAGATCAAGGATGTGCGATAAAAGTATTTAAAAAAGAAATAGCTAAAGATTTAAACTTGTACGGTGAAATGCACCGATTTATCAATCTTTTAGCTCACCTAAACGGGGCAAAAATTACTCAGGTTCCTGTAAAACATCATCCGAGAATCCATGGACAATCTAAATATGGATTAGGAAGAACTGTAAAAGTTATCAATGACATCATTTTAATTATTTTCCAAAGAAAATACATGCAGCGTCCTGTACATCTTTTTGGTAATTTTGGGTTGTTTTTTATGTTCTTTGGACTGGCTATTAATTTCTACTTACTAGTATTAAAGTTATTGGGACAAGATATTTGGGGCAGACCTTTATTAATTGTTGGTGTTATGCTCGTTATTATTAGCTTGCAATTTTTTACTGTAGGGATTATTACTGACTTATTAATGAGAACTTATTACGAGTCGCAAAAAAAGCGCCCTTATACTATTAGAAAAATTCATGTAAGTGAATAACAAAATTGTTAAAACTCTAGCCAAAATAGGAGTAAGTATCTTACTCTTATACTTGGTATTTACAAAAATTGACTTTAATCAAGTCATCAAATTATATGAAACATCCAATCCTTTTTATTTAGCATTGGCAATTTTATTATTTATGGCTTCACAGTTTATTTCATCCTTACGGTTAAATTATATTTTTCATCAAAATCAATTTCATCTAAGTCAAGTTAGCAATTTAAAGTTGTATTTTGTTGGAATGTTTTATAACTTCTTTATACCTGGAGGTGTGGGTGGGGATGCATACAAAGTATACATATTGAGTAAGCAATTTGGTTGGAAACCAAAACAGTTGACTAAATGTGTATTTGTTGATAGACTTATTGGTTTATTAGCAATTTTTTCTCTATTAATTTTAATGGGAGGGTATTTGTTTTTTTCTAACTCATTATTATTCTTAGTAAGTATCGTTATTGCTTTAGCTTCTTTTTTTATTGCAAAGCTTATTATGATAAGAGTTTTTAAAAACAGTAATACTTATTATAACTATAGTTTTGGTTATTCATTAGTTATTCAATTATTACAAGTTGGCGTTATTGTTTGCATTATCAAAGCCTTTCAGTTAAAAGTAGTTGGAATTATTAGTTACTGCTTTGTTTTTCTAATTTCATCAGTACTTTCAGTAGTTTCTTTTGCAGGATTTGGAGCAAGAGAGTATATTTTTTTAAAAGCCTCAACTTTTTTAAATACCCAAGAAACAATAGCTACAAGTATTGGACTTTCATTTAATATTATTACGGCTTTAATTTCTTTAATAGGATTGGCTTTTATTATAAATAAGGTACGGTTAACAACTGTTTCAATAAATAATAAATAGTTTATGGACTTTTTTTACCAGCAAAAAAACATTAAATACCTCTATTTTTTAGTGGCAATCGTTTATGTTATAGGATTATTTATTCCTTTAATGGCTAATGATTCTGCACAACATGCCACTATGGCTATGCGCATGTATTTAAGTGACAACTTTTTTGAACTTCTAAAAGGTCCTAATCCTTATTTAGATAAACCACATATGCATTTTTGGTTATCTGCCATTTCATTTAAACTATTTGGTTTACACGAATGGGCTTATCGAATTCCAGCTTTATTATTTACTATTTTAGGAGCCTATTCTATTTATCAATTAACAGGAAAGTTATATAGTAAAAGTGTTGCTCACTTTGGTTCTCTGATCTTCTTAACTAGTCAATCTATCATTTTAGCTAACCACGATGTTCGTACTGATGCTGTCTTAACTGGAGTAACTATTTTTGCTATTTGGCAATTGTTTGAATATGTTTCAACAAGAAAACTAGTTCCTATTATTTTAGGAGCTATTGGTATGGGAATCTCCTTTTCTACTAAAGGATTTTATGGAGTTGGTATTATTTGTTTTGCCACAGTTTCACACATCCTTTATACTAGAAAATTTAATACAATATTCTCTTATAAAGTTCTTATAGGTTTGGTTTCTTTTTTCCTTTCTATTACACCTGTAGTATATGCTTACTATGTTCAGTTTGGAATGGATGGTGTGAATTTTATTCTATGGAGTCAGAATGTTGAGAGAATAACAGCTACTGGTTTCAAGCAAAACAGTCCTGATTACTTTTTCTTTTTTCATTCTCTACTTTGGACTTTTTTACCTTGGGCTTTCTTAATGTACTATGGCTTATATTATCAAATAAAAAAGTTAATTGTAAACAAATTTAAACCTGTACAAGGTATAGAATTATTAACTATAGGTGGAGTATTAATTACCTTATTTATTATTAGTTTTTCAAAATTTAAATTACCACATTATTTAAATCCATTATTAGCTTTATTAGCTGTTTTTACAGCAGGAGTTTTATACAATCTTCAAAAGGACAATCAACAAAAAACACTGAAAATATTCTTAGGTGTTATTTATTTTATGGTTTTAGTGTTAACTATTGCAGTTATTTTAATTTTATGTTGCACTTTTAACACTCCTTCTATTTTAATTATAGTGTTTAGTGCCATTCTATTATTAATAGTACTCATTAACGTAATTCAAAAAGAAGATTTTAGTAAAAAAATTGTTGTCAACTCAGTATTGCTAATGGTATTTATAAATGTAGTACTTAACTCTTACTTCTACCCTGAATTATTACAATATCAAGGTGGAATTAAACTAGCAAACATTGTTAATCAAAATAACACCATTAATGTAAAGGATATCTTTTTTTATGAGAATGATTATTCTTGGCCTTTAGATTTTTATACGCAGAGAAATACTCCTCACATTACAAAAGAAGAATTAAAAAATATAGACGATGATGTTTGGATTGTTATTAGAAATATTTCTCTTGAAAAAATAAAAAAAGAAGGGTTTATTATAAAGGAGAAACACAGAGTTGATCATTTTAGAGTAACAAGACTTAACTTAAAATTTTTGAATCCTAAAACTAGGGAATCAAAATTAGGAAGTGCGTATTTATTAAAAATAGCGTCAAAAAAAGACACCTAATATAATTTACCGCTTACTCTTTTTTAAATTCTACTTTATGTAAATGTAGTCCAGAAGCTGGTGCGATGGTTTTCATAAAGTCTATATCACTATTTTCAGGACTCAAACTTTTTTTGATGAACTCCAAATCATAATTTCCTTTTCCTAATTCAGCTAAAGCTCCCATGATTAGACGAATTTGATTCCGTAAAAATCCACTTCCTCTAATAATTAACACATAACTTTTCTCCGGAAAAAAAGAAGCAGATAATTCAGTATTTTCTTCAATCTTACACACTTCAATAGTACGCTCTACTCTGGTTTCTGTAGATGGCTTCGTACAATAATGTTTAAAATTATGAAAGCCTTCAAACAATCGTGCACCTTCTTTCATTAACTCAACATCTAATTCATCTAAATACCCCGTTAAAAAAGGGGCGCAATAGGGATGATTTTTCTCTCCAAAAGAAAAGTAATAACGATACTCTTTAATTTTTGGATGTTGAATAATATTGAACTCTTCATCGTGAAGTTGCTCTATAACTAATACTCGAATATCAGAAGGTGAATTGCGATTAAAATCTTCAATAAAAAAAGATTCGTCTAATTTTTCATCAATAAACAACTGAAAACAATAGTCAGTCGATGAAACTTTTGCATCCGTTCTCCCAACCCCTACCGACTTACATCGAATTCCTTTACACACAAACTTTAATGTCTTGTCAACAAAAAAATGAACTGTTTTTAAATTAGGTTGTTTTTGCCAACCGTGTAAACGAAACCCTAAATATTGAAACCGTACTAAATAAGAGTAGTTATAATTCATATTATAATAATTCGTACGCTTGCTTTGCTATTTCTAACTCTTCATTAGTTGGAATTACTAGCACTTTTACTTTTGAAGTTTCTTTATTTATCTCTCTTATTTGTTTAGATCTAATAACATTTTTTTCATCATCTAATTCAATTCCGAAATATTCCATATTAGTACAGGCTAACTTTCTAATTACATAAGAATTTTCTCCAATACCTGCTGTGAAAACAACTGCATCTAAACCGTTCATTACCGCAACATACGAACCTATATATTTTTTAATTCTATAAGCATTAATTTCCAAGGCTAATTGACAGTTTTTATTACCCTTGGCAGCAGCAGCTTCAATATCTCGTAAATCACTAAACCCTGTTAAACCCAACATTCCACTTTCTTTTTGCAACATGTTATTAACATCATTAATATCATATCCCAAATTATTTGTTAGATAAAAAATTAAAGAATGGTCAATATCACCAGATCTTGTTCCCATAATTAAACCTGTTACAGGACTAAAACCTAAACTATGGTCAATACTTTTTCCATTTTCAACCGCAGTAATACTACATCCGTTTCCTAAATGAATCGTAATAATTTTTGAATGTTTTTTTTGAAGATACTCATTTGCTTTTTCTGACACATATTTATGACTTGTTCCATGAAAACCGTACAAACGTATTCCATACTCTTCTAATAATTTAGTAGGTATTGCGTATTTATACGCTTCAACCGGTATGGTTTGGTGAAATGCTGTATCAAAAACCGCTACTTGTTGTGCATCTTTAAAAATAGACTCAGAAACCTTAATCCCTTCCAAGTTTGCAGGATTGTGTAAAGGTGCTAATGAAAATAACGATTCTATTTTCTTTTTAACCTCTTCAGTTACTATAGCCGTTTTTGTAAAAGTACTTCCACCATGCACTACTCTGTGCCCAACAACTTTAATTTCATCTGTAGAAGAAATTACTCCTACTTTTTTATCCAATAATAAATCAACAACCTTTTCTAAACCAGATTTATGGTTTGCGATAATTACTTCTTTTTCTACTTTTATATTGTTAGATTTATAGTGAACTTTTCCAAGTTCTAAACCAATTCTTTCTATCAACCCTGAACAAAGTACTTCTTGCTGAGGCATTTGAAATAATTGATATTTTATTGAGGAACTTCCTGAATTTATGACTAAAACTTTCATCTATTTTTTATTAATAAACAAGCTATTCTTGTGCTTGAATTGCAGTTAAAATTACGGTATTAAAAATATCATCAACGGTACAACCTCTACTTAAATCATTTACAGGCTTATTTAGCCCTTGCAACATTGGTCCAATAGCCAAAGCTCCTGTTTCTCGCTGTACTGCCTTATAAGTATTATTTCCTGTATTCAAATCAGGAAAGATTAACACATTGGCTTGCCCCGCTACTTCCGAATTTGGTAATTTCTTTTTTCCTACGGAAGGATCAACTGCTGCATCATACTGAATTGGTCCTTCTACTTTTAAGTCTGGACGTTTTTCCTTCACAATTTCAGTAGCTCTTCTTACAGTATCTACATCTTCACCTTTACCTGAAGCACCTGATGAATATGATAACATCGCTATTTTAGGGGCTATACCAAAAGCAATACTTGAATCTGCTGAAGAAATTGCTATTTCTGCTAATTCTTCTGCTGTTGGATTTGGGTTAATAGCACAATCACCAAACACTGAAACTCTATCCTCCAAACACATAAAGAAAATTGATGAAACTACTGAAAATCCTGGTTTTGTTTTTACAAACTGTAAAGCTGGTTTTATAGTATGTTGAGTAGTATGTGCTGCTCCAGAAACCATTCCGTCAGCTAACCCTTTGTATACCATCATAGTTCCGAAATAAGAAACATCAGCCATCAAATCTTCTGCCATAGCAGGACTTAATCCTTTGTGTTTCCTTAATTCATATAACGTATTGGAAAAATCTGAAAAGTATTCAGATTCTATTGGATTAATAATTACAGTTTTATCGAAATCAAAAGGAATATTTAATCGTTTAACTGAAGCTTCTATATTTACTTTTTTACCTAATATTGTTAACTTAACAACATCTGTTTTTTGTAGTTGAGAAGCGGCTATCAAAATCCTATCATCGTTTCCTTCAGGTAATACAATGTGTTTACGCACTTCTTTAGCTTTTTTTAATAAGTTATATTGAAACATTCTTGGAGTTAACACTTCTGATCCTTTATAACTAACTAACTTTTCATTCAAGCTTGCAACATCAACATGTTTTTCAAACATATTGATAGACATTTTTATTTTATCAATATTCTCGGCATAAATATGAGAACGAACAGCTCCTAATCTAGAAGCAATACTAAATGTTCCATCTTTAACCCAAAGAATAGGCACCACTTTTTCTAGACCTTCAATAAGTTTAATGATTGAAGAATTTAACTCCATTCCTCCTGTAAGAATAATCCCAGCTATAGATGGATAATTACTAGAAATATTGGCTTGTAAGGTACCTAATAATATATCAGATCTATCTGCTGGTGTTACCACAACGCTATCATCTGTCAAATGATGCAAAAAATGAGATAGTTGCATAGCTCCAACTTTAATATCACCTGTAGTATTATTTAGCAATCCTTCTCCAAATAGAACTTTTCCTTCAATTTCCATTAAGAACTCCTTAATTGTTGGGTTATTTAATTTTTGATCTATCGGAATGGCATTTATTGAAACTGACTTTGGTAAATTTACACCTACTTCTTGTACTATCGTTGGAATATTCTTTTCTTGTACTTTGTTTGCCACAACCGTAATAACCTGTACATCTTTGTTTACAAAAGAATCATAAGTTAATCGTAAGCTCTGAATAAAGTCCTCAAGTGATTTATTCACTCCTCCTGAAACTATAATTACAGGCGCTCCAATATTTTTGGCAATAAGTACATTTAAATCCATTTCTATTACAGCTCCATGATCAGAAAAATCAGTTCCTTCAATAATTACAAAATCATTTTCTTCTTCTAGTTTCTTATACTTTTCAATGATTATATTAATTATTTCATCCTCTCTGTCATCATTCAATTTTCTAATAAGCTCTGAGCGTGTAAAAGCATAACAATCTTCATACTCACTTTTTAAATTGAAATAATTAAGAACTGTGTTTATGTGATTATCTCTCTTATTACCTATCGGATTATCAATTATGGGTCTAAAGTATCCTACTTTAGGTTTTTTACGAAGTAACAGCTGCATCAAACCCAAACTTAGCATAGATTTTCCAGAGTTTGCATCACTCGCTGCGATATAAATTGCTTTATTCATATTCTTGCTTTTAAAGCAAAATTACTTCTTTTATAATTATAAAAATAACGGGCAAAGGATTAAAAACTACGAGATACAGCAATCCTAAAAATAAGATCAAAAAAAAACCTCAATCTTTAAAAGATTGAGGTTTGATAAAGAAAGGCAACGACCTACTCTCCCACCATTGGCAGTACCATC
>NZ_JBECOV010000004.1:0-304359 GCF_040104435.1 Tenacibaculum sp. SSH1-16 | reverse complement strand
ATATCGGTATCAGTGGTAAAGTTATCGGTAGAACTTTCCCAACGGATGATATTTCCTGTCTGTCCACTTAGGGTCAGTGTTGTTGAATTGGTTCCGGTACACACATTGGTACTTCCCGCAATGCTTCCTCCCACCGAAGTAGGGATAATTGTAAGGGATGCTTCATCTGAAGCTAAAGTCTGACAGGTGTTAAGTGTACTTGTTACTATCAACCTATATTTATTATTGGAAGCTGTTATTGGTGGATTGGTTAAGGTTAATGCAGGGGTAGTTGCATTGCTATATATTCCTCCATTAGATATACTATTCCAAGCTCCGACACCTCCTACTTGCTCTAGCCATTGATATACCAATCCAGTTGTAGTACTTGTACTACCACTGTAATCCGGATTTGTTCCTGGGGCGGTTCCTGTATAAGTAGCTGTACTTAAAGAGCTTGCTGCGGCTGTAAAAGTAACATTGCTCCCTAAACATATAGTACTATCACTTGGTTGTGTGTCCATTTGTATTTGAGTAGCAACAATTTCATTACCTGTGGTCTCTTGTCCTTGATCACCTCCTATATCTGATGCTCCAGAAGCATTTACAAGGTTAGGAACTCCATTGCTATCGATGCTTCCTTGAGCTGCTATATCTATTCTTCCATTTCCGTCTAACTGACCAGAAGAAACATTTTCACTTGCTTCTACTGCATCAAAGCACCCATCATTATCACTATCTAAATCTAAATGATTCGGAATTCCATCATTGTCGGAATCTAACAGACAGCTTAATCTAGAGAATGGTAAGTTTCTTCTTGATATGGATGGACCTTCATATTCTACAGATAAATTTTCTGCTCCTGTTCTTTCATAAAATAACACTTCGAGTTCATGGACTCCTGATTTAAGAGTTATTTGACCACTTCGTGTTTGACTTCCATGTGGTCCGTCATTGTCAACGACTTCTATACCATTTATAAACAGTTTAGACCCATCATCAGATGTTGTATAGAACGTATAAGCCCCATCTGTATCTATTCTTAACAACCCTTTGTATCTAACACTAAATGTTTCATGATCACCTGGGGTATGTAGCGCCCACAGTTGATCTACATTAAAATTAGTACGTGTTCCTGTTGCTAAAGCCCCTGTAGTTGGTATATCGTCTACTGTATTTGATAATGGATAGGAATTATAAAACTCATAACTGATAGTTCCTGTACAATTATTTTCCTCCGTATCTAAAATACCATCATTATCATCATCCAAATCATCTCTATCTGCAACATTATCTCCATCACTATCTGCTAAAACTGTTACTGTTACTATAGCTGTATCACAATTTGTTGAAGGTTGACATAAACTATATACTAATTCATATACACCAGCTGGCACACCAGGTGCTACAGAAACTTCTCCTGTATTTGTGTTTAATGTTATTCCTGGGTTTTCAGAACTAACTTCTGATAGTTCTACTCCTGATGCTGATGGATTAGTTATACCTGCTACGGTATCATTTGTTAACACATTTGCTACAGCTACTCCCCCATTTGTACTTACTATTTCTCCAAAATCATCTTCTGCAACTATAATAGGTACACCTCCAACTCTTGTAATAAATACTCCTGAGTCAAAACTTGAATCGGTCACATCCGCAATAGCTATTTTCATATGGTATGTTATACCTGGTGTCAAATTTATATTTGCTGTTAGTTTTCTAGTAATACCATTAAACTCTACACCAATAGGAGTGGCTCCAGGATTGTTGTTTAAAGGACCAGCATTATTTGGGTCAGCATCATTATCTAAAACATGTCCATTATTAATATATAATGCACCTTGCGACAAATCAGGAGTAATACCTGGATAGTTTGCTCCACCTCCTGAATTCCCTCTAAAACCTGCATTTATGTTATTAATTGCTACTGGGTTTGTAGTACCGGGTACCTGTGCTAAGTTTGCACCTGGTGCCATATTTGGTATTGTTGGATCTAATCCAAATGGATCTGTCACGAAAAAACCAAAAACATCATTAAAAGGAGACCCTACATAATCTGGGTATTCTTCTGAACCAAATTGATACTCTAAAAGAACTCCTGTATAATTTGGCAATGCTCTAAAATCAAATTCAAAAACAACTACATCTCTAGTTGCTTGAGAATCTATAGCTGTTAAATCAGCATCTATATGATCTGTTCCAGAAGCATTTACAGACAACCCTGTTTCATTATTTGTAACAAAAACCTGATTAACATTAGATGTTGTAAAAGCTATACCTCTATCAAGTTCTAAGTTAGCTCCTCCTTCTCCATTTGTAAAAAGAGCTATTTGATTTGTTGCACCTCTAGTGATAACAGGGTTTGTTATTACTACTCCTGCAGACTGTAACTCTGTTGCTATTTCTAAAGCTGTAGGATTAGGCGTAACTGCTACTTGAGCCCTTAAGTGCACTATTACACTTAGAAAAATTAAGGTTAAAAAGAATTTAATATCTTTTCTTGTTATAAAGTTATTTGAAATGTAACTCTCCCCCATATTAATACATTTTATTTTATATATACAATTTTATTCCTTGAAATTCTTCAAGACTTTTATTCTTAATAAACAATACAGTGGGATACAAAAAAGCCCCACACAAAACATTAAGTTGCTCTTATACAACTTATTTCTCGTGGGGGGCCTCTAAAATTTTGAATGTGCAAAAGTAAACTTTTTTTACTTTCACTAAAACATTAGACGTAAAATTAACAATTTAAGTCACATTATAATAAAAAAATATATCTAAAGCGCTTAAAATAACTAAAGATTATAACAAATAAACCTCTTAAACACACCTCTAAAAGAGTTTTATTCCTTATTAAATGCTAAGCACAAATAAATAAAAAAAAAGCTTTAAAACAAATAAAAACAACTTTTTTATTTGTTTAATATCATTTTTAACTGATTTAAACTATAATCAATCTCTTCAATTGTATTTAATTTACTAAATGAAAATCTTACAGAAGCATTCCTTTCTTCTTTTTCACTTAAGAGTTCTCGTAACACATGAGATCCTTTACTACTTCCACTTTGACATGCACTACCTCCAGAAACAGCTATCCCAGATAAATCTAAATTAAATAACAGCATTTTATCCTCTAAAGGAAATTGTATATTTACAATTGTATAACTAGTCTTTTCTATTGACTCTCCATTAACTCTAATATTTGGAATAACTTCTTTTATTTTTTTTGTAAAATATTCCTTTAATGCAAAAATATATTTTTTGTCTTTTTGTAAATTTTCAAAAGCAATAGTCAACGCTTTTTCCATTCCAACTATTGAATGTACGTTTTCTGTACTAGATCTTGCTCCTTTTTCTTGTTCACCACCATGTAACATTGGTAATATTCCAATCCCTTTTTTAAAATAAGCAAAACCAACCCCTTTAGGTCCATGGAACTTATGTGCACTTGCAGTGATAAAATCTATTTGTGTTTTTTGTAAGTCTATATCATAATGCCCAATAGCTTGTACGGTATCTGAATGAAAATACGCCTCATGCTCTTTACATAATGCTACAACCTCTTCTATTGATAGTAAATTACCTATTTCATTATTCACATACATTAAACTCACCAAAGTTTTTTTCTTTGATTTATTTAGTAAATCCCCCAAACTCTCCATTGAAACAGCTCCTTCTTCATTTACCTTAACATAATCTACTACTAGATTATGTTTTTCTTCTAAAAACTGTACAGTGTTTAAAACTGCATGGTGTTCTATCTTGGAAGTAATAATTCTCTCTACTCCTAAGTTTAAGACTGCATTAAACAAAATTAAGTTATCAGCTTCGGTCCCTCCTGATGTAAAAATGATTTCACTTGAAGACACATTAAAATGTTTCGCTATACTCTTTCTAGCTGTTTCTACCGCAGCTTTAGCTTTTCTACCATGCTGATGTATGGATGACGGATTTCCAAAATTGGTTTGCATTGATTGTTGAATAACCTCAATAACTTCGGGCAACATAGGTGTTGTTGCGGCATTGTCTAAATAAACAGATTTCATAGAGCAAAAATAAGTTTTTCTTAACAATAGTTATGTTTTCAAAAAATTATTGATTCTGAAAAATATATACCTCTGTTGCTCCTTGCCCATATCTTTGATAAGAAGCGTCGTAATATTTAACTGGATAATTATTTAATAAATACTGTAACTCAGTTTTTAAAACTCCATCTCCTACTCCATGTATTAAAACTAGTTTTGATATTCTTTTAGATATACAATACTCTAACTTATGTTTTGCTGTATTAATTTGTATTGATAAAATATCAAAATTATCCATTCCTCTTGTAGATTTTAACAGCTTTTCAGCATGTAAATCTACTTCCATTACCACTTCTCTCTTATCTTTTATAAAAGATGTTTTTTTCTTCTTTTCTTTATTTTGAGTCTTGGCTTTAAGCATTGGATTGTTAATATCCGAATATTTACTTAACTCACTTTGATCTACCTCAACTTTTACTAGCTCTTTCCTAAGAAAACAATACTCCATTCCTCCCTCATCTTTAACAAAAATTTCTTCATTTTTAATTTTTGTTACAACTCCTTTAATATCAGCATCAATTACTGCTACTTTATTTCCTATTTCTAAACACATCCTTAACCTTTATTTAATTAGCCAAAAGGGTATTAGCTTGTATTTTTGCAAATGATTTAATTATGCAAAATAACTGCAAATAAATGATAAACACTAAGAATATCAATACAAAAATTTTCTTTGAGGAAGCTAGAAAAGAGTTAACCCTTACCGAAGACCGAAAAGATTTATTGCTTGAAATAATAGACACTATTTACGAAGAATATCTTGACAGAGAAAAAATAAATTTAAATTTTATTTGTACTCATAATTCTCGTAGAAGTCAGTTTGCACAAGTGTGGAGCTTTTTTGCTATTGAATATTTTAACTTAAAGAACATGTTCACCTATTCTGGCGGAACAGAAACCACTTCTTTTCATAGAAACACAGTGAAATGTTTACAAAAAACTGGCTTTATCTTTAACGTTGTTGATTTTTCTCACCAGAATCCAAGGTACTTAGTTTCTTTTAAAGGAACTAAAAAATCAATTTTAGGTTTTTCTAAGTTATATGATCACCCCCAAAACAGTTATCCTTTTGTAGCTATAACTACTTGTGATAATGCCGACCAAAACTGTCCATATATACCTGATGCTATTGAACGTTTTCATTTACCTTATAACGACCCTCAAACATCTGACAATACAGACTTAACCGAAGAAACATACTTAAAAGTTAGTAAACAAATTGCTGGTGAGTTATTTTTTATTTTCGAAGAAATTTATCAAAAATTATCTTAGCTACACTTCTATACTCTTGTCATAAGGTATACTTTTTAAAATGTGATTAATCACACTTATTCTTGCTATAGTTTTCCTATTTGCTCGAATAACTTTCCATGGAGATATTTCTGTATTTGTTTTTGAGAACATTGCCTTTTTATACTCTGTATAATTATCCCAAAGTTCTTGCGCTTTTTCATCTACAGGCGTCATTTTCCATTGTTTTAATGGGTTGTTTTTTATATCGTTGAATCGTTTAGCTTGTTCTTTTTTATTAATAGACATGTAGATTTTTACCAAACGAATACCTGACTCTAAAATCATACGTTCAAAATCATTTACTTGATTCATAAAAACCTCATACTCTTCTTGTGTACAAAAACCATTAACTGGTTCTACTACTGCTCTATTATACCAACTGCGATCAAAAAAAACTATTTCACCTGCTTTTGGAAACTGTTCTACATACCTTTGAAAATACCATTGTGTTTTTTCATCTTCATTTGGTTTAGGAAGCGCTACTATTCGCATATGACGAGGATTGATACGTTCTGTAATTCTACGTATTGCCCCTCCTTTTCCAGCAGCATCTCTTCCTTCAAAAATTACAATTATTCGTTCATTTTTTTTTATTGTCCAAGCTTGTAAACGAATTAACTCTACTTGTAATTTTTTTAACTTTCGTTCGTAATCTACATATCGAATTGCTCTTTCTATATTAAAAGATTTAGACAGTAAAGCCTTTAATCCTCTTGTTGTATTTAATTTATTTACATCTCTTTGAGTTAACTTTCCCATAATTAATCTAAATGTTTTACTGAACGATAATAACGCATTACTATATTTGGATCTGGTGTTAAAATAGTTTGCGCCTCTTCTTTTCCTTTATAATCAAATTGAGACAATACATGACGCATACACTCAACTCTAGCTTCTTTTTTGTTATTTGTCTTTACTACTATCCAAGGACTATAAGCTGTGTGCGTTTTACTAAACATTTCATTTTTATAATGACTATACTTATCCCATAACTCTTGTCCTCGTTTATCTACAGGGCTGAACTTCCAACGCTTTAAAGGATTATTATTCCTAGAATTAAATCGACGTAACTGTTCTTCTTTTGAAATTGATAACCAAAATTTTATCACAACAACTCCATCTTCATATAACATATGTTCAAATTCAGGCACTTGAACCAAAAAATTCTTATACTGCTCGTCCGTACAAAACCCCATTACAGGCTCAACTACAGCTCTATTGTACCAACTACGATCAAAAAAAACTATTTCCCCAGGATTTGGTAATTCTTTAATATAACGCTGAAAATACCATTGTCCCTTTTCTACATCTGTAGGTTTATTCAAAGCTACTAAACGAGTAGAACGCGGATTCATATGCTCCATAAAACGTCTTATACTCCCACCTTTCCCCGCTGCATCTCTTCCTTCAAAGATAACTGCCACTCGCTTCTTATTTTGCGCAATCCATTGCTGAAGTTTCACTAACTCTATCTGTAGTTTTTTCAGTTCCTCTTCGTAATTTAACTTTACCTGAACCTTGGTTATTGAAATTTCCTTTTTTTTTATAATTGCTAGCAACTCTTCATTTGTAGAAACACTTTCAAAATCTTCAATTGTTAATACTTGCTTTTCTTTCATATGTTTATTAATTATTCTTGTTAATAATTTAACCAAGGTTGTGCTAAAATAATACGATATTTACACCTATGAAAAAAAACATGTCACTTTTATTTATCTTATTTACTCTCTATCTATTCTCACAACGTAAATATGGCAAAGAATTAAGTTTTTTAAATGATAATGACTTATATGTTTCCACCTATCAAGATCGATATTATACAAACGGAGCCTTTTTAACATACCGCTTCTTAAGTAAAAAGCAAGCTGAAAATATTGATAAAAAAATATATGAAATCCAATTAGGTCACCATATGTACACTCCTTATAAGGCTGTTGTTGAAACTATTGAAGAACATGATCGTCCTTTTGCTAGCTACTTATTCGGTAGTTTTGGGGTTAACCGATTTTACGCTAATAAATCTATTCTCAAAACAGCTTTACAAATAGGAACTATTGGATCTTATTCTTTTGGTGAAGAACTTCAAGGGATTATACATAAAATGTATGGTTTTAAAGAAGCTACTGGATGGGATTATCAAATAAAAGATGCTTTTGCTCTTAATCTAAAGGTCGATTATATTAAAAAAATAACTAAAGACAATGTTTTTGACCTTAACTGGACAAACTCTGCTAGGTTAGGTACTGTTTATACTGATTTATCAACTGGTTTATTTACTCGTATTGGCTTTAAGCCTCTAGAAAGTATTATTAATTCTATTGCTTTTCATGGAAACTTAAACAATAAAAACACTAATTTCGAAAATAAGACGGAAGTTTTTTTATACCTAAAACCAATGCTCCATTATGTTGCTTATGACGCAACTATTGAAGGTAGCTTTTTAAACAAAAAAAGCCCTGTAACGTTTGATGTAGAACCTTTTAAATTTACAACGGAGTTTGGAATTCGTTTTACAAGTAATCGTTTTAATTTTGGTTATGCCATAAACTACCATACAAAAAAACTTAAAAGTTCGCGTGTTCCTAAAGGAAATTTTTATGGTACAATACAATTAAATTATCAATTTAATTAAGAGTATTGCACTCTTTGAAAAAATAATTTTTAAAATCATCAAATTAAGATATATTTGTAAGTCTAATAAATAGAAAAATTACTAAATGAAATTTATCGTATCTAGCTCACAATTATTAAAACAACTACAAGTTTTAGGTGGGGTTATAAATAGCAATAACACGTTACCAATTTTAGATAACTTTTTATTTGAACTATCTGAAAACGAATTAAAAATATCAGCTTCCGACCTTGAGACAACCATGTCATCAGTTATTGAAGTTGAAAGTACTGATACTGGAGCGATTGCTATAAATGCTCGTTTATTATTAGATACTTTAAAAACATTTCCTGAACAACCTCTTACATTTAAGATTGAAGGAGATAACACTATTGAGATTATTTCGGAACAAGGAAAATATGACATGGCATACTTTAGTGGAGATGAGTTCCCTAAAGCTGTAGAATTACCTTCTCCTAGCAGCACTGAAATCCCTTCTCATATTTTAGCTACAGCTATTTCTAAAACTATTTTTGCGGCTGGTAATGATGATTTACGTCCTGTTATGAGTGGTGTATTTTTTCAGTTCAATTCAAAAGAATTAACTTTTGTAGCCACTGATGCTCATAAATTAGTTAAATATACACGTACCGATATTACTGCTGATAAATCAGCCGAATTTATCATGCCTAAAAAACCTTTAAACTTATTAAAGGGAATTTTAGGGGGATCAGAAAACAATGTGACTATTGAATATAATGATACTAATGCCAAATTTACTTTTGATAATGTAGTATTAATCTGTCGATTAATTGATGGAAAATACCCTAACTACGAAGCTGTTATACCAAAAGAAAACCCAAACAAATTAACTGTTGACAGAGCTTCTTTCTTAAATTCTGTACGTCGTGTATCTATTTTCTCTAGTAAGACAACACATCAAATTCGTTTGAAAATGGCGGGTACTGAATTAAATATTTCTGCAGAAGATTTAGACTATTCTAATAAAGCCGACGAACGATTAAACTGTGATTATCAAGGTGACGATATGCAGATTGGGTTTAACTCTCGTTTTCTTAGCGAAATGTTAAACAACTTAAACTCTAACGACGTTTTAATTGAAATGAGCTTACCAAATAGAGCTGGAATTTTAACTCCAATTGACGGTACTGAAGAAGGCGAGTTAGTAACTATGCTTGTTATGCCAGTAATGTTAAACGGGTAATAAATTTTCTACATATAAAAATTACAAAAGCCACAGAATCAAAACTCTGTGGCTTTTGTTATTTTATTTAATATCTTTCTCTTTCAAAAATGAGAAATAATTGTAAATTTACCTCTTTCAAACTTTATAAATTATAATGGGTAGAATTATTGCAATTGCAAATCAAAAAGGTGGCGTAGGTAAAACTACTACATCTGTAAACTTAGCTGCGGCTTTAGGTGTTTTAGAAAAAAAAGTGTTGTTAATTGATGCTGACCCCCAAGCAAATGCTACTTCTGGTTTAGGTTTAGACGTTGAAAGTATAGAAATTGGAACGTATCAGGTTTTAGAACACACGATCTCTGCGAAAGACACTGTTTTAAAAACTGACTCTCCAAACGTTGACTTAATTCCTGCTCATATTGATTTAGTTGCTATTGAAATTGAATTGGTAGACAAGCAACAACGCGAGTACATGTTAAAAAAAGCGTTAGAAGATATTAAAGATGATTACGATTTTATTTTAATTGATTGCGCCCCATCTTTAGGGTTAATAACTTTAAACTCTCTAGTAGCTGCCGACTCTGTTGTTATCCCTATTCAATGTGAATATTTTGCTTTAGAAGGTTTAGGAAAATTATTAAACACAATTAAGAGTGTTCAAAAAATACACAATCAAGAGCTAGAAATAGAAGGCTTGTTATTAACTATGTTCGATTCTCGTTTACGCTTGTCAAACCAAGTGGTAGATGAAGTACGCAAACACTTCAGTTCTATGGTTTTTGAAACAATAGTACACAGAAATATCCGTTTAAGTGAAGCACCAAGTTATGGAGAAAGTATAATTTCATACGATGCAACGAGTAAAGGTGCCGTAAATTACTTAAATTTGGCGAACGAAATTTTAACTAAAAACGCATAATTACTGTACATGGCAAAAGCAACAAAAAAACAAGCTTTAGGTAGAGGTTTATCAGCATTATTAAAGGAAACTGCAGAAGTAAACTCAGCAGAAGACAAAAATGCAGATAAGTTGGTTGGAAATATTATTGAGATTGATATAAACTCAATCGATGTAAACCCTTACCAACCTAGGACTTATTTTGATGAAGAAGCGTTGCGCGAATTAGCTAGTTCTATTAAAGAATTAGGAGTTATTCAGCCTATTACTGTACGTAAACTATCAAGCGATAAGTTTCAATTAGTTTCTGGAGAGCGTCGTTTTAGGGCTTCTAAACTTATTGGTAATAAAACTGTTCCTGCTTACATTCGTTTAGCGAATGATCAAGAAATGCTAGAAATGGCGTTGGTGGAAAATATCCAACGTAAAAATTTAGACCCTATTGAAGTTGCTCTTTCTTATCAACGTTTAATTGATGAAATTCAACTTACTCAAGAAGAACTAAGTACCCGTGTTGGTAAAAAGCGTTCTACAGTTACTAACTACTTACGTTTACTTAAGCTAGATCCTATTATTCAAACAGGAATGCGTGATGGTTTTATTTCAATGGGGCACGGTCGTGCATTGATTAATGTTGATAGTAACTCTGATCAATTAAATATTTATGAGAAAATTGTTCGTGATAAACTATCAGTACGTCAAACTGAAGAACTTGTAAAAAACTTAAAAGCTGGTAAGGTTGCTAAAACAGCTAAAAAGAAAGCTTTACCTAATTACATTTCTGAAAGTGTTAAGGATATTAGCGACTATTTTGGACATAAAATTGACGTAACGGTGAACAATCGTGGAAAAGGTAAAATCTCTATTCCTTTTCATTCTGAAGAAGATTTTAACCGTATTAAAAACTTACTAAAGTAATTGAACGTACGTATAATCATATTCGCTTTTTTTAGTCTTTTTTTGTTTCAAAATACTTTTGCTCAAAAAGATTCTATTGCCGTTAGGGCAAAACAACTTCAGTTAACAAGTGACAAATACAATCCTTTGTCACCTTCAAAAGCTGCCTTTTACTCAGCTATTTTCCCCGGAGGAGGGCAAATTTATAATGGAAAATATTGGAAAGCCCCAATAGTATGGGCTGCAATAGGTGCTAGTGCATATTTTTATATTGATAATAGTGATCAGTATGATCGATACCGAACAGCTTTTAAACTTCGTAAACAAGGATTAAAAGACGAATTTACTAGAGAGGACGGAACTGTTCTTATTTCTACTGCTGGTTTAGAAAGTGCACAGAAAACTTTACGAAAAAATAGAGATTTATCATTATTAACTGGTGTACTTTTATATGTTTTGCAAATTGTTGAAGCCAGTGTTAATGCACACTTATTACAATTTGACACAGATGATAGCTTATCTGTAAAACCAGTAATCACTCCAGATCCTTTATTTATCGAAGCACCGAAAGTTGGTTTAACACTAAAATATTCTTTTTAAGATGAAAATAGCCTTACTTGGTTATGGTAGAATGGGTAAAGAAATTGAAAAAATTGCTTTACAAAGAGGACATGAAATTGTTATAAAAACTTCTGGAAAAGAAGTGTATGATATTACAAAAGCTGATGTAGCAATAGACTTTAGCATTCCTTCTTCAGCATACGACAATATCAGCAATTGTATTAACAATAATACACCTGTTATTTCTGGAACTACTGGCTGGTTAGATAAATACAACGATATTGTTGATTTATGTAATGACAAGAAAGGTGCATTTATTTATGCTTCTAACTTTAGTTTAGGGGTTAATGTATTCTTTGAACTAAACAAACAGCTTGCTAAAATGATGAGTACTTTAGAACAATACAATGTTTCTATTGAAGAAATTCATCATACTAAAAAGTTAGATGCTCCAAGCGGTACTGCAATTACATTGGCAGAAGGTGTTATTGAAAACACTAACCAAAAAGCTTGGGAATTAGACGAAAAAACATCAGAAGAAAATATTCCTATTACAGCTATCAGAACTCCAGATGTTCCGGGTACTCACACCGTGACTTACAATTCTGAGGTAGATACTATTGATATTAAACACACAGCTCATAATCGTCAAGGTTTTGCTTTAGGTGCTGTAATTGCTGCTGAGTGGTTAAATAATAAAACAGGTGTTTTTACTATGCGAGATGTGTTAAACTTAGGTTAATAACGTAACAAACAACTCAAAAAACACACAAATAAAATTGAATTTTATTCCTTAATGGAACTACAAAATATATAGATTATGACATTTACTGAATGGTTTTTATTCTTTTTATTCATACAAGTTGTTCATTTTTTAGGTACTTGGAAGCTATATACTAAAGCAGGTAAAAAAGCTTGGGAAGCTGCTATACCTGTTTATAATGCTATTGTATTGATGCAAATAATAAATCGTCCAAAATGGTGGGTGATTTTATTGTTTATTCCTATAGTTAACCTATTAATGTTCCCTATTATTTGGGTTGAAACTTGTAGAAGTTTTGGTTTTAACAAAAGACCTGATACTATTTTAGCTATTCTAACTTTAGGATTATATATCTATTATATCAATTATTTTACAGATGCAAAATATATTGAAAACAGAAGTTTAAAACCAAGATCTCCTTTAGGTGAATGGGTTAGCTCTATTGCTTTTGCTATTATTGCTGCTACTTTAGTACATACTTATATTATGCAACCATACACTATTCCTACCTCATCTTTAGAGAAAACCTTATTAGTTGGTGATTATTTATTTGTAAGTAAGTTTCATTACGGTGCACGTGTACCAATGACTACCGTTGCTGCACCAATGGCACACGATACTATTCCTGGATTGGGTATAAAATCATTTTTATCTGATGATAAAAACAAGGAAGGTTTATTAAACAAGCTTTCTTTACCTTATATGCGTGTTCCTGGCTTTCAAAAAATTAAGCGTAATGATATCGTTGTTTTTAGCTGGCCTTCAGACTCTTTAGCCACAATGTGGGGAGATAACTCTGGTAACTTTACCTATAAACCAATTGATAAGCGTACGAACTACGTAAAACGTGCTGTAGGAATTCCTGGAGATAGCTTAGAAGTACGTGATGGTTATGTTTTTATTAATGGAAAGAAAACTGTTTTACCAGATAGAGCGAAACCACAATGGCATTTTATAGTTGATACCAACGGAGAAAAGTTTAGCCAAGGAGCCCTTTCTAGATATAATATTAGAGAAGGACAAGTAATGCCTGATGGTAAATATGCTTTAAACTTAACAGATGAAGAAGCTGCTTTAATAGCTAAAAACCCTATTGTAGAAAGTATTAAAAAACACTTAACTCCAAAAGGAACTTATGACAAATCAGTTTTTCCTCATGACCCAAGATATGCTTGGTCTTCGGATAATTTTGGACCAATATATATTCCTAAAAAAGAAGCTACTGTTAAATTAAATTCTAAAACAATTCCTTTTTATGAGCAGATTATTCGTAGATATGAGAATAACAATTTAACAATTTTTGGAGACGACATTTATATCAATGGTGAGAAAGCAAAAGAATATACTTTTAAGCAAGATTACTACTGGATGATGGGAGACAATCGTCAACGTTCGTTAGACGCTAGAAATTGGGGATATGTGCCTTTTGACCACGTAGTTGGTAAACCTGTTATGATTTGGTTAAGTTGGGATGCTAATGCACCTAGTTTTATTGCTAAGTTAAATTCTATTCGTTGGGACAGAATGTTTACAACTGTTGGAGGAAATGGTAAACCTGTTTCTTACCTTTGGTTAGTTTTATTGTTGATTGGAGGTTATATCGTGTACAGTTTTAGAAAAAGTAAAAAGAAAAAAGCATAATGTCACTTTTTATTCCAACTTATTTTGCTCCTATTTCACAGTATGCAGCAATCTATCAATCGGATGCTATTACTTTTGAAATAGAAGATAATTATCAAAAGCAAACCTATCGTAATCGCTGTTATATTTATGGAGCCAATGGTAAATTAGCTCTTAATATTCCTGTTAAACATAAGACAAAAGAAGGTAGAAAAAAGACCAAAGACACCTTAGTAGAAAATGACTTCCCCTGGCAACAACAACATTTTAAGTCATTACAATCAGCTTATCGTTCTTCTCCATTTTTTGAATTTTTTGAAGATGATTTACAAGCTATTTTTAATAAAAAGTACACGTTTTTACAAGACTTGAATATTGATACTCATTTATTTGTAACTGACGCTTTACAAATTGAGCAACGATTTAACAAAACAACTAGTTACGAGTTAAACTCTGAAAGCAAAGACTTCAGACCTTTAGCTATTGCCAAAAAAGGAGTTGAAATAAAAATGGATTCTTATATTCAAATGTTTGATGATAAATACGGATTTATACCTAATTTATCTATTTTAGATCTTTTGTTTATGGAAGGTGCTAATACTATTAGCTTTTTAGAAAAAATTAATATAAGCCTAAAATAACTTTCTTCATACTATTTTAGTATTTCTTTATTTTTTAACATAAACTAAGAGGTTATTTAGTTATTTTATATATATTTGCCACCGAAGCATTTCCCCCTTTTTTAATGTTTCATTTCCCCCTTATTATTAAGAAAAGACTTGTTCCCTTTGTGTGCAGGTCTTTTTACTTTATATACCTTTTGGCTAGATTGTTAATCTGTTCAGAAATAGATAATTTTACTACGACAAAGACATAAATTACTATAATTAATATACTCTTTAAAACAATGTTTACTATTGGGTGAATTGGAAAATCAAAAAGATAAAACTTAGGTATTGAAAAATTCCAAAAGTTAAACCCTAAAAACATAATTAAGACAATAAGAATCATTAAAAATGTTTTATTAGTAAAAGGGGTCATATTAAACTTTTCTTTTACAAACCATAGTTTAAAGGTATTAAACACCAAAACTGTAATAAGTGTTGCTAGTGCCAACCCTTTTGTTCCCATTTCTAAATCATTAAAAAAGTAACTATTTAAAAAATATACAGAAAAGGCCATTCCTAAACCTACAGGTAACGTAATACGATAAAATTTAGAATTACTTATAATAGCACCATTACTACCTAATGACATTAAAAATAACTTTGCAGACGAAATCAATAATACTACTAATACTCCTTCTTTTCCATAATTTTTATTCGGCATCAACCTGAATAACTCCTCCACATTACAATTTACTAAGACAAAAAACAGCCCGCCAATCAACAATAAATTAATAGAACTCTTCTTATATAAACTTTCTGTTTCTTTTGGGTTATCTTCATTAAGAGCCTTAGAGGTTAATGGCTGTAAAATTTGCCCCATTGCCCTACTTGGTGCCTCTATAAATGATCCTATAAACACAGCTACCGTATAATATGCAGCTGTAGCAAAACCTTCTTTCCCTGGTATCATTACTTTGTCTATATCTAAGATAATAGCTCCTGCACTACCTGCTAAAATGATATAAAAAGTGTATCGTAAAACTTCTTTAAAGTTGTTTGGTAAACTGAAGGTAAATTTTGGTGTATATAGACGAAAAGCATACCCCATCATTAAGAGTACTCTTAATATGTAAGCTATTGACATATATACTAAAAACTCTTCTTTTGTTATAAAGTTAAAATACACAGCAAAAAGTAAAACCATCACAGCTACTCTATTGTATAATTCCTTTAAAATATTCCCAAAAACCGATTGCATTTGTACTCTTGCCCAAGAATAAAACACTTCAAAATAAGCACATGCAACAGCGATTATATAAATATAAATAGTATAATCTTCAATTATGAGGTTGCCTCCACTACCATTTTCTACTACATAACTCATAATCCAATTATGAAAGAAGTTCCAAAAGTATCCTATTGGAATCGCTATAAATAATGGTAAAAAAATTATAGAACTTAAAAATTTATCTTTTTCTACTTTTGAAGTATATCCAGAAAAAAACTTGATAATTGTAAAGTGAACTCCAAAGGCTGTAACAGGCATAATTAAGTTTGAAGCCGAAAAAACATAGGTTGCTAATCCATAATACTCATCTCCTAAAAATCGTGTATATAACACCACAGTATTAACACCTCCAATCAAAAATCCTAAATAGATTATTAGAGTATTCCTGAACGATTGTTTAAATACAATTCCCAATTTATTCTTTTATTAATTTTAATATTGATTGATATATTTTTTCTCCAACATTATCTCCATATAACGGCTCTTTAAAATCTTTTGATGTAGCTAAAAACTGTTGAAAATAATTAATTATTTTTCCTGAATTAGCTCCTGTTATAGCTGCATAACCATTACTTACTAACTCTTTCCATTCTGTTTCTTCTCTTGCTATAACACAAAACTTCTTATTAAAGAAAGCCTCTTTTTGTAAACCTCCACTATCAGTTATAACAAGAGCACAATTTTTTAATAACTCTAACATAGAAAAATACCCTACAGGTTCAATAAAGGTTATATTAGACTTTAATTTGTACTTTTCTAACATTTTTTTTGTCCTTGGATGCAATGGCAATACTACTTTTTTAGAAACATTAATTTTTTCAAGAGCTTCAAAAATATTAGCTAATCTCTCTTTTTCATCAGTATTTTCTTGACGATGAATTGTTGCTAACACAAACTCTTTTTTCTCTAAACCTAAGTCTTTAATAATAGTTGACTTCTCTTCGGAAACTTGATTATAAAACTCTACAGCATCTTTCATGATATCACCATGCTTTTCTATCAAAATATCAAAACTATCAAAACCTTCATTTCTCAGGTTTGATACAGCAGTATCTGTTGGACAACTTAGTAGGTTTCCTATTCTATCTGTTAAAATACGATTTATTTCTTCAGGCATTTGCATATTGAATGAACGCAAGCCCGCTTCAATATGTACTACTTTTATATGTAGTTTTTTAGCTGCTAAAGCTCCTGCTAACGTCGAATTTGTATCTCCATATACAACAACTGCATCTGGCTTTTCTAATACTAAAACTTCTTCTATTTTTTCTAACATTTGCCCCGTCATAGCACCATGACTTAAACCATTGATATTTAAATTATATTTGGGGTTAGGTATTTGCATTTCTTCAAAAAAAACAGCACTCATGTTAGCATCAAAATGTTGCCCTGTATGAACTATTATTTCTTCTACTTCATTATGCTTTTGAATCACTCTGCTTAATACAGCTCCTTTTACAAACTGTGGACGTGCTCCTAATATGGTTATTATTTTTTTCAAGAATTAACGACTTGTTTTAATACTATGGATAATTTCTCTGTTAACTTTTTCCGATGATATTGCTCTATGTTTTTAGAATTAACCTCTAAAATCCCTTTCTTATATTGATTATAAAGAAGTTTAATTTCTTTTTTCATTTTTACTACATCATCAAAACCAACAATAGTTCCTGAGTTAGTTTTAGCAAGTATTTCTGCTAAATCACCATCTTCTGGACCCACTGCTAAGATAGGGCGTTTTGCTTGTAAATATTCAAATATTTTACCTGTAATAATTCCTTTAGCACTTGGTACTTTATTTACTGCTAACAATAAAACTTGTGATGTTTGTTGTTGTTGTTGTGCTTTTTTATGAGGTAGATAAGTAATTTTTGTAATATTTTTAAATTGATGTGTTTCTAAAGATTTTTTAACTCCTTTCGCTATTTTCCCTATTAGTTTAATTTCTAAATCTTCTGTAAACTCTTTATCTTCTTTACATAACTCTGATAATGCTTTCCATAAAACTTCAGGATTCCTATCATCATTCATCAAACCTATATGCGTAATTGAAAACTTTTTATCTAGTATTACATTTGTTTCTCTACTTTCTTCTGCATCAAAACCATTAGTAATAACATGAATATTATTAGAAAATTTTTCATAATTCTTTTTCATAGTTTTACCTACAACTAATACCGCATTGGCATATCTTAACACTTCCTGCTCCAATTGATGATGTGTTGCTTTTGATTTTTGCGTGAGTGGTAATTGATGAAAATAATCAATATCTGTCCAAGGGTCACGGAAGTCTGCTACCCACTTCAATCCTAATTCTTTTTTAAGCTTTAATCCGATTAAATGCAAGCTATGTGGTGGTCCAGTAGTTATAATAGCATCAATAGTATTTTCTTTTAAATATTTTTTTAGCTTATTAACTGAAGGCTTTACCCAAAACCTTCTTGCATCAGGAATGAAATAATTAGCTCGAACATATTGCATTACCTGACCTATTAAACTTGGATTAGGATCTAAAAAACCAGCACTTGTTTTCGTTTCTTTTTTCTTGAAAACAGATAACAAGTCATTAGGTTCCCAAATTGAGTTTCTTAAAACCGTTAAATTTTCAGGAAGATCTTTTTTTAATGTTGTATCAACTATCGGATATTTAGCATCTTCAACTGTGTAAACTATTGGTTCAATATTAAAATTTCGTAAATATTTTACAAACTTCAACCATCTTTGTATACCTGAACCTCCTGCCGGCACCCAATAGTATGTAATTATTAATACTTTCAAATTAAACTATTGTATAGGTTTATTAATTCTTTTGAGGTTTTATCCCATGTAAATTCATTTTGAATAAAAACTTCTCCGTTTTTTCCTAATTCTTTTCTCAGCAGCTCATCTTTATATAACCTCAGTACTTTATCAGTAAAATCTTCTACATTTTTTGCTTCATGTATCAATCCGGCATTTACTTTTTCTACTATGTTTTTTTGAGCTGTTGCATCGCTTACCAACAAAGGTTTCCTTAAACTCATGTACTGGAATAATTTATTAGCATGTGTAGTATCGTGATGTAAATTTCTGTGTAAAGGAGACAAACAAACACTACTCTGTTTTATATACTTAGGAAATGTAGTTTCTTCTTGCCACCCTTCAAAACATACTTGTTCTTCAACTTTTAATTCTTCAGATAACTTTTTTAATTTAGTGTTTAGACTTCCTACAATTACTAATCGAATATTCTCTATTTCCTTTTTTAATGCTGGTAAACTTTTAATTGCTGTAGCTACTCCCCTTCTCTCTCCTGTATCTCCTATATATAGTAAGTTAAAAGTATCTCTTTTTGAGCTTTCTTCTAAATTATCTTGCTTTTCAAAAAATGATTTTCTTACTGTATTAGGAACAACAATAACTTTATCAGATTTTATTTTTGTTCTCTTATATACTTCCTCTTTTGCTTCTTGAGTAACAACTATTACTTTACTAGCTTTCTTAATAAGCTCTTCTTCTTTTTGCTTCCATTTGTTTGTTGATATTAAAATATTTTGCGGAAACTTTTTTAAATGAGGATAAAACCTCATTATCTCAGGCCTATTTTCATGTAAATCTAATACAACCGGGAGCTGCTTCTTTTTATTGGCTAACATTACAGCTTCAGCTACAACCATATCATGTATATGAATAGCCTCTATTTCATATTTATTAAGAAAATGGATTATCTTTTTCTTTAGTGAAAGAGAATATAGTGGGAGAGTATAAGCCAAAGCAGATAACTTATACTCTAACTTATTTGACTCATATCTTTTTACTTTTATTTTACCTACAAGTTCTGATGTTGGCTCATTACCATAAGTTAAACAAAATAAAAAAACCTCATGTCCAGATTTTATTAATTCTATTGCTTCATTATGTACTCTAGGGTCAGGAGGAAACGCCTTATCTAAAACCATTCCTATCTTCATCCCTTTCTCTCTTTCTCAGCATATACAGCATAATACCTAGGTGTATATTTTCTTAAAACAGGTCTTATACCCAACTTGTTTATTGGACTTGTCCATTTTTCAGTATCAACAATATTCCAACCTGATTTTTCTAATAACCAATCATACTGCCAGTCTTCAAACTCATGATAATGTCTATCCCACATATCTGTTTTGCTTCTGTACGCACTTGCAAACCATAACTTTAAAGGAACAGTGGTTATTATTTTTTGTGCTTCAATTTCTCTTAACACGTTAAATGGTGCTAATAAATGTTCAAAAATCTCAAAAGCCGTTACTGCATCTACATTATAATCTTTTACAATTTGGGGTAATAAATCTAAATCTTCCCCATTTGTATTATAAACTGTATATCCATTTTCTTCCATAATTTCAGAAAACGGGTTACGCACTCCTAAATCTAGTATTGTAGCAGGAGCTGTAAGATGTTTTTGTAAAAACTGAAGTGTATGGTTATATCTTTTCTTTGGTAGTTTAAAATACATGAAATTTATTTTAACACAAATGTATTACTATTTTATCATTTCGTGTAATAAACCTTTTAATTGAGTTTAATTAAATATTATACAAAAAACATAAAAGCGAAAGATTAATCTTTCGCTTTTATAAAATATTAATTTTCCATAGCAACTTGTACTTATCTAGTACGTTTTGTTTAATGCAAACATATTATTGTTTTATTTAAAAATAAAATATTATATCCCGTATTTTATAAAAAGCACAGTTAAATTAATGTATATTTGAGAGCTTTTTATGAGGTTATTTGAGAAAAAGAATTCTTAATTACTTAAACTATTCTAATGATTAGGTTTATACTTATAACATTAATTACTTTATTTTTTTCATTAAATACAGTATCACAAACAATATATTTAGATTCTATAAACCGAAGTAAGATTGACTTTTATAAAAACATTAATACTGATAGCTTGTTCTTTTATTGTGATAAGTTAGAAAATTCTAACAATATTTGTACAAAAATAGAAGCTGCTACTGATAAAATTTATGGACTTTATAGATTAAAAAGATACGATGAAGCTGCAACTTCTTCTAATAAGGTAATAACACAAATTGATTCTTTACTCCAAAATAATAACTTGACTTGTCTTATTGATAGAAAAATTGCTTCTTTAAATAGGCTTTTTTGGATAAAAAAAAATCAAGAAAAGTACGAAGAAGCTTACTCTATACTTATTAAGTATGAAAAAGAAATAATTAATCATCCTATAAAAGATCAAAAATGGATTAGAAATAAATTGGGACTTGTTCTTAGTAAAGCTGTAATAAAAAATAAACTTAACATGCAAGAAAAAGCTAAAAGTATACTACTAAAAGCTATTTCGGAATCAAAAAAAACTGTTCTTAAAGATTTTCAAAAAAACAATTTTTTTCTTCAATGGAAAGCTAACTCTTTTAATTGCCTTGGAAACACATATATTTTAATTAACAATAAAAACCCAAATACCATTCTCCTGGATTCTGCTGACTATTACTTTGACAAAGCTTATAAATTAACACAACAATTTACTCCTCAACATAAAGACTCTAAAATATATTATTACTTAAGAAAAACTAAAGTTTTAATGGCTAAAAAAGAATTTTCTAAAGCTATTGATTTAATTAATAATTATAAAAATATAAGTAATGGTTATTCTTATTTTAACAAAGAATATTACCTAAAAGCCATTTGTTTTCACAACTTAAAAAATTCTGATTCCGCTATTTACCATTCTAATAAATTATTAATGAATTATAAAAAATGTGAAAGGAGTAAACTTATTACTATTTACGACATTCTCTCAAAAGAATATAATAATTTAAATAAACTGGATAGCGCTTACAAGTATTCTAAACTTACTTTAGAACAACATCATTTAACAAAAGATACTAAAGACAAAACTTTCAATCTTTTTTACAACAATAATTTTGCTCAAGCTCAAAAGCTTAAAAAAACTATAGAACAAAGAGAAGCAGAAAAACAGCGTAATCTCATTATTTCTTTTATTATTTTATTATTAACTTTTTTCGTTATTACTTTTTATTTATTTAAAAAAGAAAAAGATAAGAAGAAGAAACTTATATCTGTAATAAGCAATAATAAAACGACAGAAATAGAAAAAAAAGAATACAATATTGATGAAATCTTAGAAGCTAAAATTCTTAATGAATTTAGGAATATTGCTAATAGTTTAGATTTTTTAAAACCTGATTTTTCAGTTAACTACATTGCTGAAAAACTAAATACCAATACTACTTATATTTCTTTTGTTTTTAATAAGTATTACGAAGAGTCTTTTAAACAATACTGTACTAAGCTTAAAATTAACTATGTAGTACAAAAATTAAAGACAGACAAAAACTTTAGAAAATATTCCATTCAAGCCATTGCTGAAGAAATAGGTTATACCAACGCATCTGCTTTTACAAGAGCCTTTAAAAAACATATTGGTGTAACCCCTTCTGTATTTTTAAAAGACCTTGAAAATTAGTTCTTCTTCTTTTTTATAACAAACCAACCAATAGGTATTATAAGGAGTAAAGCATAACAAATTAAAGACAATGAACTTCCTGTTTTAATTACTGAAGGCTCATATTTAAAAGTTATTTTATGTTTTCCTGCAGGAACTTCTATTCCTCTTAAAACATAGTTTACTCTATAATATGGCACACTTTCTCCATCAATATAAGCGTTCCATCCATCTTTGTAATAGATTTCAGAAAATACAGCAAATTGTTCTGAAGTTGTACTTGCTTCGTATATCAATTCAGTAAGATCTTTCTTCACAAGATTAATGGTAGCAATTGAATCTTTTTGAAATACATCAGCTTTTACATTAAACTCGCTTGAGTTAATAACTGCTTCTGATTTAGTATTCAAACTATCTAACGCTATAATTTCTTCATTTGCTGAAGATACTTTTTTTAATGAGTTTACAAACCATGCATTCCCATTAGCTTCTGGATTCTCTTGAAATTGTTCATCGCTAATAATAAAGTACTTAGTATTTAACATATTTAGCACTTCCATATTATTTTTAGCTATTTGATAATCAAACAACTCTTGATAACGTTTCATCTTGGCAGCATGGTACCCTCCTATCGAATTGTGGAAATAAGAAGTTCTACCATCTTGCATAGGACTTACGCTAAAATTAACAACTCTGTAATGCCCTTTATCTTTTAAAATTTCTGTATCAGCTTTTGTTGCTGTAAATGGTTTTTGCACTCTTCTAGCTGAAGTAAAATCTTCCTTATTAACATAGTTAGCATCTATTGAGACCAAATCAAAAATTATCAATCCTCCCAATACAATTAACATAGGTACTTGCTTCAATTTTCCTTTCAAATAAAACCACAACATTCCTGCAACAACTAAAACCAATAAAAGAGAACGTAAACTATCGTTAAATAACATTGATTTTCTATCTGCAATTAAAGCATCAATTAACTCTGGAAGTTGCTGATATTGTGCATCACGTAATCCTTCAAAAGCGAACAAACTAGATCCAAACAGTAAGAATAGCAAAGAAATTCCTCCAACAATGTAAAAAGCTTTCTTTACTGCATTTTCTTTTTCTTCGGAAGAATTCTCAGAAGAGAAAAATTCTTTTAATGCCAGAATTCCTAACAAAGGAACACATAATTCTGCTATTACTTGAATAGACGAAACTGCTCTAAATTTATTATATAAAGGTATATAGTCAATAAAGAAATCAGTTATTATAGAAAAGTTTTTACCCCAACTTAATACGATCGAAAAAATGGTAGCTGCAACCAACCAATATTTTAATCGTCCTTTTACTAGAAAAATTCCTAAAAAGAATAAGAAAAAAACTATCACACCAATATAAGCTGGTGCTTCAACAATAGGTTGCTTTCCCCAATAAGTTAACACTTGACTAGAATATTCTTTTGCTACACTTTTACCAGCATTTTGCTCTAAAACTTGATAAAAGTTTGAGTCTTCTCCCAACTCTTCAACTGTTCCTCCTCCCATAAAACGAGGAATCATCAAGTTAAATGTTTCGGCTATTCCATAGCTATATTCAGTTATATACTCCTTATCTAACCCAGTAGACTTTTCTTTTGATGTTCCATCAGGGTTAATTGTTAGTTCTGATTTTCCTCTCGTACTATAATCAGCATATTCTTTCATTGCTAACAGTCTGGTAGAATTAGCTCCAATACCAATTAACATTGCTGCAACCAAAATAGCTGATTGTTTAAAAAACACAGGTAATGTTCTCGATTTAAAAGCTTCAACACCTTCAACAATTACCAAAATCAACAAACAAAATCCTAAATAATAAGTCATCTGTGGATGATTTGAATAAACTTCTAAAGCCATTGCTAAAGCCGTTAAAATAAACCCAAGTAAATATCGTTTTCTAAAAATATAAATTACTCCTGCAATCACCATTGGCATATAACCTATAGCATGTGCTTTCGCATTGTGTCCTGCTCCAAAAATAATTATCAGATAGGTAGAAAACCCAAAGGACAAACTTCCTAAAACAGCTAGTTTCCAATCAACTTTTAAGGCAGTTAATAATAAGAAAAAACTTAAAAAATATAAGAAAAGATAATCCGCAGGTCTAGGTAAAAACCGAATAACTTTATCAATATAACGTACAAAGTCATTCGGATAATAAGCACTTACCTGATATGCTGGCATTCCACTAAAAGCATTATCTAACCAATAAGGCTCTTCTCCTTTTTCAGCTCTATATTCTTTTACATCTTTTGACATTCCTATAAACTGAGTAATGTCACTTTGTTTAATTTGTTTTCCGCTTAAAACCGGGTTAAAATACAATACAGATGCTATTGCAAAAACAATAATTGCTATTGCAAACGGTAAAAATTTCTTTAAGTTCATGGTTAGTCTATTTCTTCATAGTCAACGTACTCGCCAACAGAATTATTACTTTCTTTAGAATTACTTGGCTTTTTATCAATAACAGTTTTTCCTACTTCAACATCAGATGCTTGTTGTTGGTTTCTATACTGTTGTTCAGCTTTCTTTTGTACTTTGTCTACTGCTTTTTTTATTAAGTATGGTCCAAAAAGTTTCGCTAAAAACTTAATAACGTAATAAACTAACAGAATAATTAATATGGTTTTTAAAAAATTCACAGGTCCAGCTTCATTTAAATATGTCATCTTTTTCTTAAAATAAAAAAATCAATCAAAAATAACAATTTGAAGCAAAAGGAAGCGTTAAGAGTTTACAAAACTTATATTATATAGGTAATTGTATTTTTACGTATGTTTGTACAACCTGAAAATTTGGATTTATTATATGATTAAGAAACTTCTTATCCTTTTTGTTTTTTGCTCTATTCTAACTACTAACGCGCAATATACACCTGTTATAAATTCAAATAAGCCAGGTTTTTCTGAAAGCCCTTATAGTGTTGGCTCGGGTGTTTATCAGTTCGAAACAAGTATTTTTTATAGAAAAATGAATGCTACACCTACTTTTAGCAATCCTGAAGCCTTAGGATTAAACTTGTTTTTTAGAACCAGCTTTATTTCTGAAAAATTAGAAGTAAACTTTAATACTTCTTTACAAAGAGATAAAATAGCATTTAAAAACATTTTTGAGTCATCATATAATAAAACAGGGTTAAGTCAATTTAGTCTAGGTGCAAAATATCTGATTTATGCTCCTAAATATGATGATAAGAGCAAAGAAATAAGAAGTTGGAAAAAAAGACATTCTTTCGACTGGAAAAGGTGGATACCACACATTGGTGTTTCTGCTGGTATAAATATTGGAAGTTTTTTAACTGATTATCATGAAAGAGGTGGGTTTAGTCCTAAAGTTGGTATTTTATTACAAAATGAATTTTCTGACAAATTAAATGTAATTACTAACCTACATTATGATTATATTGGAACTGATTTTTCTCAACTTTCTTACATAGTAACGGGTACCTATAACTTTAATGATTATTGGTCTGGTTTTGCTGAAATACAAGGTATTTTTGAAGAATATGAGAAAAAAACTAATATAGGAGCAGGTGCCGCCTATCTTTTTAGTGAAAACTTACAGTTCAATGCTTCTTTAAGGACAAACTTACAACAAGATGAAATTGGTATATATAGTTCTTTAGGAGTATCATATAGACTTAATAGACATAAAGACGATTTTGTTGAAATAGATGAATTTGGAAACAAGATTGAAGAAGAAAAACCTGTTAAGTATGACGAGAATAGGAATTTCTTTGGTCGAATGTTTAGTAAAGTAGGAAAACTATTTTCTAAAAAAGAGAAGAGAAAAGTTGATTTAGAGAATGACTCAGGTAATGGAGAGTTTTTAAACGAAAAACCTAAGAGAGAGCGCCAAGGATCTTTGGTTGATATGATTGTTAAAGAAGATAAAAAACAAAAGAAAAAAACAGCTAAAGAAGAAAGAAAAGCTGCTAAAAAAGCTAAGAAGAAAGCCGAAAAAGAAGCGAGGCGTAAAGAAAAAGAACGCTTAAAACTTGAGAAACAAATTAAAAAAGAAGAAGAAAAAGAGGCTAAGCGTAAAGAAAAAGAACGTTTAAAGCTTGAAAAAGAAATAAAAAAGCTAGAAGAAGAAATTAAAAAAGAAGAACAACAAGAGAAAGAAAAGGAAAAAGAAAAGGAGGATAATTAAAAGCCTTAAATTTGTAAAATGATTCAAATTAAAGAAATAACTACCAAAAAGGGAATGAAACAATTTGTTAAGTTTCCTTTTTCTCTTTATAAAAACAATAAGTACTGGGTTCCTCCTATTATTAAGGATGAAATTGAAAGCTTTGACAAAAATAAAAATCCTGTTTTTGAACATGCCAAAGCTCGTTTTTTCTTAGCATTAAAAAACAATGAAATAGTTGGTAGAGTTGTAGCTATTATCAATTCTTATGAAGTAGAAAAGCAGCATATAAAAAAAATACGTTTTGGCTGGTTTGATGTTATTGATAATATTGAAGTATCTAAAGCTTTACTAAATAAAGTTGCTGAAATAGGTCGCGAAAATAACTTAGAATACATAGAAGGTCCTGTTGGTTTTAATAATTTAGATAAAACAGGAGTTCTTATTGAAGGGTTTGACCACATTGGAACTATGATTACATGGTACAATCATCCTTATTATGCGAAACACCTAGAGTATTTAGGGTTTACAAAAGAAAAAGAATACATCGAAAGTATATTCTCTTTCAGTAACGTTGATATTAAGAAATATAGAAAGGCTAGTAATATAATTCAAAGGAGATACAACTTAACTCCTTTAAACTTTACTTCTACAGATAAAATTATGCCTTATGTTGATGAAATGTTTAACTTGTTTAGTAAAACATATTCCAAACTATCAACTTATGTGCCTATTTCAGATGCTCAAATAGCTTATTTTAAAAAGAAATATATAAGCTTTATAAACCCTGAGTATATAAAATTTGTTGTTGACGAAAATCATAAACTAGTCGCATTTGCTATTGTTATGCCTTCTTTTTCTAAAGCTTTACAAAAAGCAAAAGGAAAACTTTTTCCTTTCGGAATTTTCCACTTGTTGAATGCAAGAAAAAACTCTAAAGATGTTACTTTTTATTTAATTGGAGTTGATCCCGAATATCAAAACAAAGGAGTTACAGCCATTATTTTTGAGCAATTTCATCCTATATTTTTGGCTAAAGGAATTCAAAACTGTATTAGAACCCCTGAACTTGAAGAAAATCATGCAATTCATCAAATTTGGAAAGATTTTAGTCCTAAAATTCACAAAAGAAGAAGAACATACAAACTCGATTTATAATGCAACTTTTTTATAATCCGGATTTATTAATCACTTCAAAAGAAATTACTTTCAACAAAGATGAAAGTCGTCATATAATTCGTGTTTTACGGAAAAAAGAAGGGGACATATTACATATCACCAATGGAAATGGTATCCTATTTTTTGCTGAAATAATTATTGGAAATGATAAAAAGTGTATTGCCAAAATTATTAAATACGAAGAAAAACCTAGTACAAGAGATTATTATTTACACGTAGCTATAGCACCTACGAAAAACAACGATCGCTTAGAATGGTTTTTAGAAAAAGCTACAGAAATTGGTATTGATGAAATAACCCCTATTATTTGTAAAAACTCAGAAAGAAAAGTTGTAAAAGTTGACCGTTTAGAAAGAATTATACAATCTGCAATGAAACAATCACTACAATTTACATTGCCTAAACTTAACCCTCCAATAAATTTTTCTGACTTCATAAAAAATGATTTTTCAGAAGAAATTTTTATTGCTCATTGTGAAAATGATACTGAAAAAAAGTTTTTAAAAAACGTTGCTTCTCTAACATCAAAATATACAGTGCTTATTGGACCCGAAGGTGATTTTTCTCCTGAAGAAATACAAGAGTCATTAAACAAGAAATTCATCCCTATTTCTTTAGGAAAGAATAGACTTAGAACAGAAACCGCAGGCTTAAATGTAGTTCAAAGTATATCCTATTTACATCAATAATTCATTTTTCGTATATTTAGCTCTTTTAAAGTGTTTTATTTTGACTACAGCAGATTTTTTTAATCTCTTTTTGTTAATTAGTGCCATTCATGGTTTTGCTTTTAGTATAATACTTTTTTGTTCTAAAAATGGACGAGAAAAAAGTATGATATACTTAAACCTTTTAATTTTGGCAATTTCTCTAAACAATATTCAATCTTGGGTTTTAGAAAAAGAATTATTTCAGCATAAGTTTGCTTTAGATTATGTACAAATACCTTGGCATTTTTTAGCAATGCCTTTTTTGTATATGTTTTTAATTCACTACCTAAACCTTGCTGAAAAGTCGTACAAAATATTAAAATTAATTATTCCTGTTTTTTTTATTCTTATAATTAGCCAAATTAGCTTTGTTCTATATTACAGTGATTCTGCTTCAAGAGAGTATTTAAATTATACTTATGAACGGTATACCTCCATCGAGGAAATATTTAGCTTAACTACTTCGTTAAGTATTTTTTTTTATTCATTTTATATTTTATATAAGAAAGAAAAGCTCTTTCCTAAAATTTTATCGTTTGATAATCTTAGATGGATTTATACTTTTTTTATTTTAACTTCAATTGGATATGCTCTTTGGATTTTAGCCTTAATTATTAAAGTAAAAATGAACTTTACCGGTTTCTTATTCTCTTATTACCCTTTAAGAGTTTACACTACTGTTTTAATTTACTGGTTAGGTTATCAAGGTTTAAGACAAATTCGTGTATTAAAAGAGCGTAAAAAAATTAGAGAATCTCTTTTAATTGATTTAAATGATGACTTTGGTATAGATTTAATTAATTTAAACACAAATAAATGTTTTTCTCAAAACCAAATAGACAAACAACAAGAACAGTTTAATGAAATAGACCAATTTATTAGATCAAAAAAGAAATATTTATTAAATAAATATACTTTACAAGACTTATCAAAAGATACTAAACTAAGTTCTAGTACTCTTTCTCTTATTATAAATAGTGTTGCTAAAAAGTCTTTTACTGATTACTTAAATGAAATGAGAGTAAATTTTGCTAAGACTCTTTTAGTTGATTCTGATTATGCTGACTATACAATAACTTCAATAGGCTTGGAATCTGGATTCAACTCTAAATCTACGTTTTATACCGTTTTTAAAAAGCATACAGGTTATACACCTGTTCAATTTAAAAACTTATCTGTAATTGTTTTAAATTAATTTTATAATCTTTTTATAAAAAGACAGTTCGAAAACATCCAAAATGGACGTTTTCGAACCCCCATATTTTATTCTTGAGCTATATTTGTGATGAGAAATTAAAAAATTAGTAATTGAAAATAGTTGAAGGGGTTTTCAATTTATAATGTGAAATTTCTAAAAAATTTATTGAGGTGTAATTTATTTCTCAATTACGAAGAAGAGGAAGCTATAGCTTAAAAACATCAATATTTATTATTGGTGTTTTTTTTTATTTAAGAACTACATAATACTTTATTAATTAGCTTTCATATTCAAAAGAATTATTTTTTTTAAAGAAAAGAAGGCGATAACAAATTTGTTAGTGTTTTTTTATTGTTGTTTTACTATATTGCTTTTAAATTCAAGTTAATTCATGAAAAACCTCACCCTGCTTTTTATTTTTCTATTAAGTCAAAATATTTTTTCTCAAGAAATAGCTGTTATACAATATAAAGGAGGTGGTGATTGGTATGCAAATCCTACAGCTTTACCTAACCTTGTAAAATTCACTAATCAAAACACGAAAACCCAGATTGACAAAAACATACAAAACATTACGCTAGACGACGAAACTATCTTTGACTACCCAATAGTTTTCATAACCGGACATGGTAATATTTTATTTACAAATAATGAAATTTCAATACTAAGAAGTTATCTTATTTCAGGAGGCTTTTTACATGTATCAGATAATTATGGTCTTGATAAATACATACGAAGAGAATTAAAAAAAGTTTTTCCTGAATTACAACTTCAAGAAATTCCCAGCAATCACCCTATTTATCATCAAACTTTTTCCTTTCCTAAAGGCTTGCCAAAAATTCACGAACATGATAAAAAACCTCCTCAAGGTTTTGGTTTGTTCTATGAAGGTAGACTTATAGTTTTTTATGATTACGAAAGTGATTTAAGTGATGGATGGGAAGATACTGCCGTACATAACAATCCAAAAGAAATTAGAACAAAAGCTCTACAAATGGGGGCTAACATAATAGAATATGCCTTTAAACATTAACACTTTACAAATTGATAGTATTAAGATTAATTTTGATACTGAAGCTTTATGGATGCTTAATGTTGCTCTAGCTATCATTATGTTTGGTATTGCTTTAGATATGAAGGTAGAGGATTTTAAAAGACTTATTAATGAACCTAAAATATTATTTGTTGGATTATTATCTCAGTTTATTTTACTTCCTTTTTTAACCTTTATCCTTATCAATATTATTAACCCATACCCTAGTTTTGCTTTAGGCATGATTATGATTGCTGCTTGCCCTGGAGGAAATGTTTCTAACTTTTTTAGTAAAATGGCAAAAGGTAACGCTGCATTATCTGTTAGTTTAACAGCATTTTCAACGATAATTTGTTTAGTAATGACCCCGTTAAACTTACAATTATGGGGTAGTTTATACGGGCCTACTAACGAAATTTTAAAAAGTGTTTCCTTAAACCCTTTTGAACTTTTTAAACTTGTCCTTCTTATTTTAGGAATTCCGATAGTTTTAGGAATGTTAGTTAATCACTATCATCATGAAATGGCTAAAAAAATCAATAAACTTTTACGTCCATTTTCTATTTTCTTTTTCCTTTCATTAATTGTAATAGCCCTTTATGATAACGCTGATGTTTTTAAAGACTATATACATCTAGTTTTATTTCTTGTAATATTTCATAATATTTATGCGTTTATTATAGGTTATGTAACTGCTAAATCTTTTAAATTAAATAAAAAGGACTCTAAAACTATTTCTATGGAAACAGGAATACAAAATGGTGGTTTAGGGTTACTACTTATTTTTAGTTTTTTTGATGGCCTAGGAGGAATGGCCCTTCTTGCTGCGTTTTGGGGTGTTTGGGATATTTTTTCAGGAATAATGTTAGCTACTTACTGGGGAAGAAATAAATAATACATGAAAACACTGTTGTACTACTTTTTTAAAGCTTTTGTAAAAACTGGCTTATTCTTTTACTCTAAAAAGACAACGATTATTGGAAGTGAGCATATTCCCAAAAAAGAAGCCGTAATCTTTACAGCTAATCACCCAAATGGCTTAATTGACCCTATACTTATAGCTACACATATAAAAAGGAGAACAAACTTTTTAGTGCGTGCAGCTGTATTTAACAACCCTATTATTGCTAAGTTTTTCAACTCGCTTGGAATGATGCCTATTTATCGTATTAGAGACGGTGTACAACAACTTAGTAAGAATGAAGAAATTTTTAATAAATGTCAGCTTCTTTTAAAAAATAATAAAACTTTACTAATCTTTCCTGAAGGAACACACAAAAAAGACAGAGCTATTAGACCACTTAGTAAAGGCTTTACAAGAATTATTTTTAAAACTTTAGATAATTTCCCTGACACTCGAATAAATATTATTCCAGTAGGAATTACATATCAAAACGTATCTAGCTACCCTTCAAAAACTGCTATCCATTTTGGTTCTCCAATTTTGGCTAACGATTATTACGACAAACAAAACATAAATAAATCTGTAAAACATATAAAAGAGCTTGTTTCAAATCAATTAGAAAACTTATCTGTTCATATAGAACAAAATGAAAGTTATGAAACTACCTTAGCTAATTTAAATAATGCTCAAGTAGATTTTACTAAAGTTGATGAAGTAAACAGTCTTATAAGAAATAAAAAGGTATTTGTACAAAAAAAGCGTAGTATTAACTACGCTCTCCCTTTATTCTTTTTAATTGTTTTAAATAGTTTAGTTCCATATTCAATTTGGAAATTTTTAAGTAGAAAAATCGATGAAATAGAGTTTATAGACACCTTTAGGTTTGGTGTAAACGCTATTTTATTTCCTTCCTTTTATTGTATACAAAGTTGGATAATATCTATATTTTGGGGTTGGAAAATAGCTTTAATCTACTTTTTAACTTCCTTTTTACTTATTCTTTTATATACCAAATTATCACCTACTCCACCATCAAAATAGCATCTTGAATATCTTGTTGAATTTTGGTACGTATATTACTTTTTACTAAACCATAATTTCTCATTGTTGGATAAATTCTGTTTGATAAAAACACATACACGACACCTGTTGCTGGGTCTGCCCAAGTATACGTTCCAGTAAAACCACTATGTCCAAAACTCACATCCGAAACACAGCCACAAGTTGCTTTTACTTTGGGGTTTAATTGTGGTTTATCAAAACCTAACCCTCTACGTACTCTTTTGTTTTCATAATAGCGTTTATTAAACTTATGCACTGTTTCTGGCTCTAAGTACTTCTTTCCTCCATAAGATCCATCCTGTAAAAACATTTGCATAATTTTAGCTACATCATTTGCATTTGCAAACAACCCTGCATGCCCTCCTACTCCACCTAACATAGCTGCTCCCATGTCGTGAACATAACCATGAACTAATTGATGTCTAAAATAATTGTCTCTTTCTGTGGGTACAATTTCATCTTTAGTAAACTTATTTAAAGGTAAGTATGTCATTCTATCTGCCCCAATAGGTTGATAAAACTGTTCTTCAACCAGTTTATTTAAAGGTCTTTTATATTTTCTTTCTATAATTTCTTTAAAAATATAGTAGCCTAAATCACTATACTTATATCCTACTCTTTTTCGTTGTTCAGAATCAACTATTTGTTTATAAATTGAATCTTTATATTCTTTAGCTAAGTATAAATTTCTTGCTACTTTTATACTAAACCTTGAAGTTCGGTTTTTTCTATAAAACTGTGTAGAATTTTTTCCTGTTACACTGTCTTTAGTATGCAAATAAAATGGAATCCAAGCACGTAAACGTCCATAATGGGATAATACTTCTTTTAATAACAAAGTGTCTTTATTCGATTTACTATACCTTGGTAATACATCTCCCAAGTTTGAAAATAAACTAATTTTTCTTTCTTCTTCTGCTTTCATTATCATGGGTAACGAAGCTAAAATTTTAGTTAAAGAAGCTAAATCGTAAATATCTGAATTCCTAACTGGTTTATTTTTTGCTAAGGTATGATAACCAAAACTTTTATTATAAATTACTTTTCCATCTTTGGCTACTAAAATTTGTCCACCTGGAGCCATCTTTTCTTGTAAAATTGTATCAATTCTTTTATCAATAATTGAAAGTTTTTCTGAAGAAACTCCAGCTTCTTCAGGAATTGTGTATTGTAACACATCCAACCCATCTACCAATAATCCATCCCCAGCTTTAAACTCATTTTTTATAGATACTGGCAACTTTCCTTTTAAATTAAAAGCTCCAAAAAGGGCTTGCGCTGATAGCTCTTGAGCTAACTTACTATTTTGATATGACATTACAACTCCTTCTATGTTAGTAAAAGAAGGAACTTGAAGTAGACTATATGGACTAGTAAAAACATCTAAAATAACTTTATGGTTCCTTGCTATTTCTTGTAACCATACAAGGTCTTTATTAGAAAACTTGTAACCTTTCCAAGGGTTTTTATTTGATTTATGAAAACCTATAACTATAAGATTGTACTTTTCTAACTTCTTGTTCAATACACTTAAATGCTTATCAGAAACCTTATCTACTTTCGTATAGTTTTTAAGCATTTCATAGAAATCTGATCCAGTATCACTTCCTAAAGAAATGTAAGCTACTTTTTTATCCTTAAGGTTGTTAATTGGTAAAATTCCTCCTTCATTTTTTAGAACTGTAATAGCGTTTTTTATCAATTTACGATGTAAAACCTCATCATAAGGGGTATTTATATCTTTTACAACATTTTCTGTAGTAATAGGCTTATACTTGTTTAACCCTACTAAGTATTTTGCCTTTAAAATCTTTTTAACTGAATGATTTAATCGCTCTTCTGTTAATTTTCCTTCCAATAGGGCTTTCTTAATCAACCTAATTGATTCAGGGACATCTTGAGGAATCAACAACATATCGTTTCCTGCCAAAATTGCTGCTAAGTCTATTTCTGCTGGTGTTGAATAATTTGCAGCTCCTTTCATATTCAATCCATCCGTGATAATCAACCCTTTAAAGCCTAACTGATCTTGTAACAGATTGGTTACAATACTTTTTGATAATGATGATGGTAATTTTGGATTCGTTTCTAAAGCTGGAATACTCAAGTGCGCTGTCATTACACTTCCTACACCTGCTTTAAATATTTTTTTGAATGGATATAACTCTATTGAATCTAGTCGTTGCTTACTAAAATTAATTGTTGGTAACGTATGGTGAGAATCTGCTTCTGTATCTCCGTGTCCTGGAAAGTGTTTTGCATTCGCTAACACTCCTACCTCTTGCATTCCTTTGGTAAATGCTATTGATTTTTCTGCTACATTTTCTTTATCTTCTCCAAAAGAACGGTTTCCTATAATTGGGTTATCAGGATTAGTGTTTATATCTACAACTGGAGCAAAATTTATATGAATTCCAACTCGTTTACAGTGTTCTCCAATTCTTTTACCTACTTCCTGAAGTAAAACCGTGTCCTGAATAGCCCCTAATGTCATGTTCCAAGGAAAACGATACGTGTTTTTCAAACGCATATCCAAGCCCCATTCGCCATCAAAACCAACCATTAAAGGTATTTTTGCTAATTCTTGATATTTATTGTTTAAAACTACTTGTTTATCAGGTGTTCCTTGCATAAAAATAATATTTCCTACATGGTATTTTGTAACCATATTAGAAATAAAATCTTCGTGTTTTTTATCTTTATTTGAATATGCTTGTATCATAAACAACTGTCCTATTTTTTCATCAACAGACATAGTTTTCATGATACTATCTACCCATACATTTTGTGTTATAGAATCTTTTGCCAATAAAGGGTTTACTCCTTGGACTTGGGCTTGAATTATTTGTATAAAAACAAACGTTAGTAATGTTAATACTTTTCTTTTCATATATTATCCCTTAACAAGCCTTACAAAAACATGTAAGGCTTTACATCTTTTTTTATAGAATGAATAGTTATACCAAAAATCGTGCATGCCAACTCTGGTTTGCTGGCACTTCCCATTTTGTTTCAAAATCTTCTTTAGTATTTACCATATTATTAAAAACAACCGTTTTAGCGGTTATTTTTTGTTCTTTGGCAAAATTTTGGAACTCTGGTAGTTTTACGATATTAATATTATCTCCATCTTTAAAAGAAATATTCATTTTATCCATTAAATCTAATTCTAACTCTTTTTCTAACTCTTGAATAAAACGTACAGAAGCATCTATTGAGCATCCTGAAACATTATTAAAGTTCTCATCTACACCCAACACCAAAAATTGATTGTACTTAATAGTAAATGACCCTTTTAAATCGTCTCCATGACGCGTCCAATTATCAATAAAAAGCAATGCTTTTGCACTGATTAATTCTATTTCTTCTTGTGTAAACTCTCTATCTGATTGATACACCCAAACTCTTGAGTTTTGAGGTAGTTTTTTATATTCTGTAAACATTTTTACTGTATTTGTTTCGTATTATCTAAATTAAAGAACAACTGAGATAATTACTAAAAATAGATGTTAAAGATTATCTTAAATTAAATTTTTGCTGTAAGGCTTGTAACTTTTCTTCATCTGTCATTGTACTTTTAGGTACCGACATTCGTTCTTTTATTTCTTTTAAAACCTTTTTTGTGTACAAAGGAAAATCAGCATTCTGAATCCAAGCATTGTATCCTGGGTTTTCTTTAAATACTTCTTCAACAGTTCTTCCCTTATACTTTCCAAAAGAAAAAATTTCTTGATCTTTATCATTAAATAAAATAAACCCTGCAAAATCTGCTCTTTTTCCGTGGGTTGAAAATTCACTCAATGCTTCTACTGAGTTTTCTAAATCTTCATATTTTTCAACCTGTGCTAATAAAATTTCATAGGTTGCCTTTGTATCCGCTTCTGCTCCATGCGCTCCTACTAACTCTTTTCCACAATAAAATTGATATCCAGCACTTAGTGTTCGCTGTTCTTTTTTATGAAAAATAGTTTGTACATCAACTGCTTTTCTATTATTCATATTAAAATCAATTCCTGCTCGCAGCAGCTCTTCTGCTAATAAAGGAATATCAAATCGATTAGAGTTAAATCCTGCTAAATCTGCATCACCTATTAACTCATTAATTTGCGGTGCTAATTCTTTAAAAGTTGGCTCAGTAACTACTTTTTCGTTTGTAATTCCGTGAATTTCTGAAGCTTCTTTGGGTATTTCTATTTCTGGGTTTACCAACCATGTTTTACTTTCTTTATTTCCATTAGGAAACACTTTTAAAATAGATATCTCAACTACTCTATCTTTAGCAATGTTTATTCCTGTTGTTTCTAAATCAAAAAATACGATTGGTTTTGTTAAATTTAAATTCATTTTTTGTAGTGCTTAAAGACAATATTTTATTTACTTTACATATATTATCTATTATTGTCTTTTCTATATATTATTCGTTCGTTAATTCTTTTTTAAATTCATCTATTTGGTCTAACACTTTCTTTGGCAGTGTAGGCTCTTTAAAATTATATTTTTCTAATTCTTTTTCTAATGTTTTTGCTACAATGTAACGTGCTGTAGGTTTATCATCTGCAGGTATTACATACCAAGGAGCATAATTTGTTGATGTTCTCAACAACATATCTTCATAACACTCTTGATATTTATCCCATAACTTTCGTTCTTCTAAATCACCCGCAGAAAATTTCCAGTTTTTTTCTGGAATGTTTAACCTACGTAATAACCTGTTTTTCTGTTCTTCTTTAGATATATTTAAAAAAAACTTTAAAATAATTGTTCCGTTTTCAGATATATGCCTTTCAAACTGATTAATACGCTCCATTCTATCATGATAAAAAGTATCATTTAAATCATCAACGTTATTTACTGTGGGAATATTTTCGGCAAAAACATACTCTGGATGCACTCTTGTTACCAAAACATTCTCATAATGTGTACGATTAAAAACTCCTATTTTTCCTTTAGCAGGCAAGGCTATATAATGACGCCATAAAAAATCATGTTTTAATTCTAATTCTGTTGGTACTTTAAAGCTATGCACTACTACTCCACGTGCATTAACATCTTTAAAAACTTCTCGAATTAAACTATCTTTACCGGCTGTATCCATTCCTTGTAAACACAATAAAACACTATACTTACCTTCTGCATACATTGTGTCTTGTAAATCACTAATTTTTTTTCTTGATTTTTTCAGCTTCTTCTTAGCATTATCAACAACTTCTTTAGTAGAAAATTCATTTAACTTCCTTTTTTTAGAAAATATGTAGGCATTTGTGTTCATCCGCTTTTTTTGTAGCATAAAAGTACAAAAATATAGACTTCTTCTATTGATTTTTTCTTGGTTATTATCAAATATTACAATTAAATCCAAGATATTCTTTTATTTATTTTTTTGAGCTTTACTTCCAAATAAATGACAGAATGAATAAAACAGTTATTATACAAGCAAGTTCTAAAAGTGTAGGAAACACAAACAAAGTGGTTAATTACCTCAACAGCAATGAGTCTTTTGATTTTATCGATTTAAAAATAAAAAAAATTGGTGTATTTGAATATGATTTTAGCAATTCTGATGATGATTTTATCCCTCTTATAGAAGAAATTGTTAGTAAATACAATACACTAATATTTGCCACCCCTGTATATTGGTATAGTATGAGTGCTACGCTGAAAATATTTTTTGATAGATTGTCAGACTTGTTACATTATAAAAAAGATTTAGGAAGACAGTTACGAGGTAAAAATATGGCTATGATTAGTAATTCTGGTGACAACGATCTTAGAGATGGCTTTGAAATGCCTTTTATTGAAAGTGCAAAATATTTAGGCATGAACTACTTTGGTAGTACTCATGCTTGGTTTACTAAAAACGGAAATAATATACATCCTGAAGCTAAAGTTAAAATTGATTCTTTTAGAAAAATACTTACTCAATAAAGCACTTAAAATCTTTAACTCGCTCTCTGCTTACAATTATTTCAGTATCATCGTAAGATTGCAACTTTAATTGTAAGCGTGAGTTGGTATAAGAAACAATATCTTTTATCGCATTTATGTGTACTATAAATGTTCTATTTACCCTAAAAAATTGCTCGGGGTCTAACTCTTCTTGCCAATATTCTAAAGAGTTATCTATTAAATAATTTCTATTAGCATTTGTATGTATGTAAGTTGCTTTATTTTCTGAGTAAAAACATTCAACATCTTCTGTATTGATAATTTTTAAGTGCTGTCCCACTTTTATAGTAAATCGCTTTTTATATTTTCTATCAACTGGGTTAATCAACAACTTACGAATGTCATCTATATTAACCTGTATATTACTTTGTATAGGTTGATGCTCTTTAAATTTATTTACTGCTATTGTTAACTCATCTTCATCTATTGGTTTTAACAAATAGTCTATAGAATTTAACTTGAATGCTTTTAATGCATACTCATCATAAGCCGTTGTAAAAATGATAGCTGATTTTACAGTAACTTCTTCAAAAATTTCAAATGATAATCCATCTGAAAGTTGAATATCTAAAAAAATTAAATCAGGATGAGAATTATTTTGAAACCAGTTAATCGACTCTTCTACTGAGTGCAACATTTGTTGAACTTCTATATCTAATTCAGCTAACATTCTACTTAACCGTCTTGCAGCTGGCTTTTCGTCTTCAATAATTATAACATTCATAGTTTGGTTTGGTCTATTTTTAGCAATTACTTGTTCATGTATTCTTTAATCTTTCGCTCTTCCCATTTTTTAGAAAAAAGTTTTCCTTTTGAAAAAACATTAAATCCGTGTAAAAATACTATAACTCCCCACCAAAAGAACAAATTATAGTTGTTTACATCTAAAAAAGCTTCCATTACTGATTCGTCTCCATAAACAATATCTTTATATATTCTTCTTCCTATAAAAATTAAGTTTATTAGTATGTAAAACACTAAATGTTTGTAGAACTTTTTAATTTCATCTACTCTTTTTTGAGCTCTTATATATTGTTGTTCTCTATTTATAGTTTCCATTTTCTCTCTTTTTTAGTTCATCTAGATACTCTTGTATTTTGCGTTGTTCCCAATCTTTATTAAAAAATATATTAGTTCCAAATACTCCTAACCAATGAAAAAAAACTCCAATCCCCCAAAAAAGCCAAGTAGCATATACACCAAAATTGCTTATTGCTTTGATAAAAGTTAACCTGTCCTCATTCATCAACCCCATAATAATTACGACTGAAATAAATACATTCACAATTATATATGCTGCTAAATGCCAATAAAATCCTTTTATTTTTTCTACTCTTTTTTTGGCTAGTAAATATTTATGTTCTTCTTTATAATCATTTTCCATACTAATCCTTTTTATTTAAGTATTCCTTTATCTTCTTCTCCTCCCAATCTTTTCCAAGCCCTAAAATGTTAACACCAAAAACTAGCATCCAATGAATAAAAGTCACTAGTACTATTCCTATAACAGGAAACCAAAACCAGTGATAATAAGGTGAGAATTTTAAATTCACTAAAACAATAATAATCACTGAAATGATATTTACTAAAGCATGAGCATAAAACCCTTTTACTTGTTTTACTTTCTTTTTAGCCTCTAAATACTTTTTTTCTTCTCTATAATTACCTTCCATTGTTATTGTTTTCTAAAAATTCTTTAATCTTACGTTCTTCCCAATCTTTTCCTAAACCTATTTTTTCTATTCCAAAAATGCCCAACCAATGAAAAAAAACTCCAATTAACATTCCTATTATTGGATAATAAAACCAATGATAACTTGGCACAAACTTTAAGTTTATAAAAATTAAAACTGGAATGATTAATACAGTGACTATAAGATGAATGTAAAACCCTTTGATTTTCTCTACTCTCTTTTTTGCTTTTGCATATTTGTAAGCTGTTGTGTATTCTTTTTCCATCTCATTTATAATTTTTTATCATCATTCATTAACTCCTTAATCTTGCGTTCTTCCCAATTTTTACCTAAGAATAAATTATAATTATTTACTTCTAAATAATGAAAAATTAATCCTATCCCCCAACCTATCATAGGAAACCAAAACCATTGAAACTTTGAATATGTTTTGAGGTTTATAAAAATTAAAAAAGGAATAACTATACAATACGAAACTAAGTTTTGATAAAACTCTTTTAGTTTTTCTACCTTTTCTACTGCTTTTACATAATTACTGTTTTCTAAACTTTTTGTATCCATGATACTATCTTTTATATTAATTAACAGCGGTAAACACACTGTGAATATTTTATTATTATTAATTATTTGAATATTTCTATCGGTTATTAAACCGTAACGATCTGCTATATTTCTTAATCCTACTTTTGTACTTTTTCCTATAGCCTCTTTCGGATTAACGTTGTTTTGAATCTTTAAAAAACCTTCTTCTTCAAAAATGTTTATTTCTAAGGGTTTATTTGAAGAAACTACATTGTGTTTTACTGCATTTTCTAATAATAATTGAAGAGATAGAGGAACTATTTTTAAATCTGAATTACTTACTTCTTCTGGAATATAAAATTGAATAGCTTCTTCAAAACGCATTTGTAATAACTCCATATACGTCTTAGCAAATTGTAATTCTTCTTGTATAGGCACCAATTCTTTATTACGTTGTTCTAGTACATATCTATACACTTTAGATAACTTTGTTGTAAACTTCTCTGCTTGTTTTGGATTTTCGCTAATTAAAGAGGTTAGTACATTTAAACTATTAAACAAAAAATGTGGGTCTATTTGATTCTTTAATGTTTCAAATTTTGCTGTTTCTGTTTTAGCTACTATTTCATGCTGTGTTGTTTCTTCTTTTACAGACGCTTTCCAGTTTACCATAAAATCTTTGGCATGAAAAAACACGGCTATCGCTAACGATAATATGATTGCAAATAAATGCATCCATAAAAATTGTCCATTAAAAAAGTTATCTATTTTATTATTAAAAATTACAAAGTACTGTACGTAATGGATTAATAATACAGCTACAGTTGTATAGCTTATTGTTGCTATGATTCCTGCCCAAACTCTTTGATTGGTTTGCAAAACCCAATCCCACTTTTTACTTAAATAACCATTAATAATTCCATTACCTAACCCCAGAACAAAAGAATACATTCCTGAAAACAAAAACACTAATCCAGCTTCTTTTAATGTAAAAGCCTGATTTATTATAGTAAAAACAACACCAAAAATAATTGTAAGCTTTAAGCAAATCCAAATATCATTCTTCAAACTATTAAATGTTTTTTTTACTGGTGTTTTCATTCTTTATGCTTATTATATTTAAAGGTTTACCCTCTTCATTCTAAAATTTAATATCGAAAGATACATTTTTATCTTTAACCAAAAACTTTGCTTCGTCAAACACAGGCGGTCCAAAACGTGATAATTTATTGTTTGATACTCCATAGTCTTGTATTGGCATTCCATTAGGTTCAAAATCCATCTTATTATTATTGTTTGCGTCATGAAAACAAATAATAGCATATTCTCCTTCTGGTACTTTTTCAAAAATTACAGTACTTTTTCCCTTTATTATTACTGATTCTTTTGCCTGTAGTGGTTCTTTTCTAAAGTTCTCTTTAGTATATAAGGCAAATTTTATTTTTCCTTTATCTGAAGTGACATTTACAACTGTCGTTGCAATTGTTTTGTCTTGAGCTGAAATTGTTTCAATTGTAAACAAGACGACTGTAATAACAATATGGATTACAAGCTTCATTTTATTTGCTTTTTATAGTTAATTATGACACAAATATTCATAAGATGCTTTATCTCTAAAATAAAAACACACTGAATTGTATTATTTTTAGGATGAGTTGTAACAATTTGTATTTTTGAGCTACTTATAACATAACAACTCTACTAAACTTAGTGAAAAAAGAATTAGAAAATAGATTTTTAACTGATTTCGAAGCCAATCAAAACATTGTGCATAAGGTATGTAGGATTTATACAACCAATCAAAATGCACATAACGATTTGTTTCAAGAAATCACCATTCAGTTATGGAAAAACTATGGTAAGTTTAGAGGAGATGCAAAATTTAGTACTTGGATGTATCGAGTAGCATTAAATACTGCTATTTCTTTATATAGAAAATCAACAAGAAGTATAAAAACACAAGACTTTACAGACTATTCTTTTAAAATTAAAGCAGAAGAATATGATGACACTGAAGAAATACAATTAAAAGCCTTATATGGTGCTATTCGTAAACTAAATGATATTGATAAAGCGCTAATTTTTTTATACCTAGAAGACAAGCCCTATAAAGAAATTTCTGAAACCTTAGGTATTAGTCAAGTAAATGCTCGAGTTAAAATGAACAGAGCAAAAGATAAATTAAAAAAGATATTAAACCCATAATTTAAATGGATTTAGATAAATATAAAAAAGCTTGGGGAAACCAGTCTGAAGAAACAAATAAAGTTTCTAAAATCGACATTTATAGAATGGCGCATTCCAAGTCATCATCAATAGTAAAGTGGATTTTTATTATTGGAATTTTAGAGTTTATTTTCTTGAATTCTTTCTATTTTATTTTTGACATGGAAGAAGCTTATAAAGAATATAAAAAACTTGGGTTATATAACTTTATGATTTATTCTCAATTTATCATATACCCTGTACTACTCTATTTCTTGATTAAATTTTACCTTAATTATAAAAGCATTTCTGTTGTAGACTCTACTAAAACTTTAATGACAAAAATTATTAAAACAAGAAAAACTGTAAAGTACTACGTTATATTTAACTTGTTATATGTATTTACTTTTGGAATTATAGTTGCAATTGCATCACTAAAAGCTCATCCAGAATTTAACTCTAAGCAAGTTTTAATTTCAATTATTGTTACAGTAATAATGTTGATAGTTATGCTTATAGTTTTATGGTGTTTTTATCAGCTCTTGTATGGAATTTTACTAAGAAAGTTAAATAAAAACTATAAAGAGCTTGCTAAACTTGAAGACTTAAATTAAAAAGAACTGTTTTTTCATAAACTTTTATTAACGTTATATAATTAGCATTCACTATATTAGCCATATTAATTCATTACTTATGAAAAAAGTATTTATTATAGCTGTTTTCCTTTTTTATTCTGTTTTTGCTTTTACTCAAGAACATAGTTTTTGGAAAAATCTTCGTTTTGGAGGGGATGCTAGCTTTGGCTTTGGTTCAAATAACACAACGCTTGCTATATCTCCAGCTACTGTTTATGATTTTAATGAATCTTTTTCTATAGGCTTAGGAATTGGTTATGTGTACAATAAAAACGAAGGTTTAAGTTCTAATATAATCACTCCTAAAATAATTACTTTATATAGACCTATTAGAGAAATTGAATTTTCTGCCGATTTACAGCAAATGTATGTCAATACAAACATTAATGGTACTTCTAAAAAATATAATTACCCTGCTTTAAATATTGGAGCTTCTTACAGAATAGGTGTTGTTTCTTTAGGCGTACAATACGATGTTTTGTATGAAGAAAGCAAAAGTGTATACGCTTCTGCTTTCTCTCCTATCGTAAGAGTTTTCTTTTAAAAAAACTCTCTTAATTCTTGTAATAATTTTTCATGCATCTCATTTGTATAATCTAAATGAGTTACTATTCGTATTTTTCCTTCCCCCATAGAAATTAGTAATATACCTCTGTCTGCCATCTTTTTCATAAAATCATCTGGATTTATAGAATCTTCTACATAAAAAATAACAATATTCGTTTCAATAAGTTCTACCTTTTTCACATATGAACAACTTTCTAATACCCTACCTATTTCTTTTGCTTTTTGATGATCTTCTGCTAAACGCTCTACTTGATTATCCAGAGCATAAATCCCAGCAGCTGCTAAAAAACCAGCTTGTCTCATTCCACCACCAAACAACTTTCGTACACGTAACGCTTTTTCTATATGTTCTTTAGTTCCCAACAAAACAGATCCAACAGGAGCTCCCAATCCTTTTGACAAACAAATTGAAATTGTATCAAATAATTCTCCATACTGTTTAGGAGTTTCGTTTTTTGCCACCAAAGCATTAAATAAACGTGCTCCATCTAAATGATATGCTAAATCATTTACTTTCGCTACTTTTTGAATCTTTTGTAACTCTCCAAAATCCCAACAGGCACCACCTCCTTTATTCGTTGTATTTTCAACACAAACTAATCTACTATATGGTGTATGAATATCATTTCTTCCTCCTACCACACTTGCTAACTGATTCGCTGTAAACATTCCTCTATCTCCATCAATTAAACAAGAAGTAACTCCTGCATTAAACGCAGCTCCTCCACCTTCATAGTTATATACATGTGCCCATTTATCGCAAAACATTCTGTCTCCTGGTTGTGTGTGAATCTTTATCGCTGTTTGATTTGCCATGGTTCCCGAAGGAAAAAATAACGCAGCTTCCATTCCAAACAGATCCGCTACTTTTTCTTGTAACAAATTCACTGTCGGATCTGCTTTAAAAACATCATCTCCTACCTTAGCATTCATCATTGCTTCCAACATTCCTTGAGTTGGCTTAGTTACAGTATCACTTATTAAGTTTATTTCCATTTCTAACTACGATTTTTAAAATGTATTTTTGCATCTATGATTACACACGAACAGCTTAAAAATATCGCTGAACGAATTGGCAAGTTAAAAGGATATTTAGAAATTGACAAGAAGTTGATTGAAATTTCAAATGAAGAAGAAAAAACAGCAAATCCTGATTTTTGGAACAATCCAAAAGAGGCTGAAGTTGTGATGAAATCACTTCGGTTTAAAAAGAAATGGGTAGAGGATTACAATACTATTGTAGCTATGAATGACGATTTAACAGTTTTGTATGATTTTTATAAAGAAGGTGATGTTGATGAAAACGAAGTCGAAGAACAATTTGATAAAGCTGCTACTTTTTTAGAAGATATTGAGTTTAAAAACATGCTTTCAGAAGAAGGTGATAGTTTGAGTGCAACGATACAAATTACAGCAGGTGCAGGTGGAACTGAAAGTTGTGACTGGGCAGAAATGTTAACTCGAATGTACACTATGTGGGCAGAAAAACAAGGCTATAAAATTAAAACACTCAACTATCAAGAAGGTGATGTTGCTGGTATTAAAACGGTTACTTTAGAATTTGAAGGTGATTATGCCTTCGGGTGGTTAAAAGGTGAAAATGGGGTTCATCGTTTGGTACGTATTTCTCCTTTTGATAGTAACGCAAAACGCCATACTTCCTTTGCTTCTGTATATGTATACCCTGTAGCCGATGATTCTATCGAAATTGAAGTAAACCCCGCTGATATTGAAATAACAACAGCACGCTCAAGTGGTGCTGGTGGACAGAATGTAAATAAAGTTGAAACAAAAGTTCAGCTCTTGCATAAACCTACAGGTATTCAAATTCAGTGTTCTAACTCTCGTTCACAACACGATAACAGAGCAACTGCAATGCAAATGCTGAAATCGCAATTGTACGAAATTGAATTGCAAAAACGTTTAGCTGCCCGTGATGAAATTGAAGCAAACAAAATGAAAAATGAATGGGGAAGTCAAATTCGTAACTACGTAATGCACCCATATAAATTAGTAAAAGATGTCCGTACAGCCCATGAAACAGGAAATGTAGATGCTGTTATGAACGGAAATATCAATCCGTTTTTAAAAGCCTATTTAATGATGATGGGGCAAAAAGAAGATTAATACAATAAAACTCTTAATAATGATTAAAATATACCACAATCCACGTTGTTCTAAATCAAGACAAGGTTTAGAAATTTTAGAAAACTCTGGTAAAGAGTTTGGAACTGTAAAATATTTAGATACTATTCCTTCTACTGAAGAGTTAAAAGGAGTTATTAGTCTATTAAATATTTCTCCAATCGATTTAGTTCGTAAAAATGAAAAAATTTGGAAAGAAGAATATAAAGGAAGAGAACTATCAGATGCTGAAATCATTAAAGCTATGGTTGACAATCCTAAATTAATAGAACGCCCAATAGTTATTAATGGCAATAAAGCAGTGATTGGTCGTCCACCTGAAAACATCAAAGAAATCATTTAACTACTTAAAAGCTCTCAAGAAATTGGGAGCTTTTTATTTTTTCAGAAATCTGAACTCGAGAAAACCTAATCCATAACCATAAAACTGAGTGATGGTTGTTACAATACTTAACAAAGCTACTTGTAGATTTTTATTTTGAAATAGAGAATCTAAAAAGGTACAGGTAAAATAAAATCCATAAAAAGTTAATAATTGCCAGTAACCAAAAAAAGCTGCTATAATGGCAATATCAATCCCTATGATGAATAAACTCGGAAACCAATACGTTAATTTTGCCGTTTCTGGATGTTTTTTATTCAATATAGGTCTTGCAGTACCAAAAGCAAATGTTTGTTTAAAAAACTGTTTAATAGTACTTCTACGCTTATGATATACAAAAGCCTTTTCTATTAATTGTGTTTCAAAGCCATTTTCCCAAAGGCGGAAAGTTAAATCGATATCTTCTCCTGCTTTCATTTTTGAAAAACCATTTGTTTTTTCAAAAGCAACTTTTGACAAGCCTAGATTGAAGCTTCTGGGTTGAAATTTACCAACCGATTTCTTTTTTCCACGAATTCCTCCTGTAGTTAATACCGAAGTCATTGAGTAATTAATTGCTTTTTGTAAAGCAGAAAAATTAGGATGCGCAGCATCTGGACCTCCAAAAGCATCTGTATAACTTTCTTCTAATACTTTTTTTACTTCGGAAAGATATTGTGGTGGAACAATAACATCAGAATCCAAAATAATAAAATAACTTCCTGATGCTCTTTTCATTCCATAATTACGACTTGCTCCTGCTCCACTATTCCCCTTGGAAAAATACTTTAGATTAAGCTGAGAAGTGTATTTATTTACAACTTCTTCTGATGAGTTTTCAGAACCATCTTCAATAACAAGTACCTCAAAGTCGTCTTTCAACTCTTGTTTAGTCAAGCTTCCTAACAACTCATCAATTTCTTGAGGTCGATTATAAACAGGTATTATTATTGAAAAACTTATAGTCACTATGCTAAAACTGCTTTGTTAATTTGTTTAGTTATACCATCCCAAAGCTGTATTCTTTTCTGTAAAGATTCTTTAGCATAAAACAAAACATCATCCCATTTTTGTTGATCATTACCGCATAATTCTTCAATCATTTGTAATGATAATGGTCCATGTTCATCACCGTCTAACTCAATGTGTCTATTCAAATAATACGTAAGTTTACTGTATGAACTTCCTTCTTTTTCTTCCGTATTTTTTACAATTTCTAAAAACATATCAGGAATCACATCTTCTCTTCCATAGGTAAAACTAGATGCAATAATATGTGGTTGTCTTGTTTTAATAACTTCAAAAGAAAAACTTACAAAATCTTTCACTTCTTCAATAATTGAACAGTTTTCCAGAGCTTGCTCAACAGATTTACTGTCAAGAATATCTGAAATAAAACTTGAAATTTGAGAAGTACTTCCTCCTGCTTGACGCATCGCATCAATATACATTTCAAAGTGACTTTTAGGCTCTCCTAACTCATTTATATCAGTTTCTTCACCTAACACAATTTCATTAATAAAACGAGCTGTTTTAGTATTTACAGCAGGTAACCAAGGTAAATTCACACAAGTAAGTTCTCGTTGTAATGCTTTTAATAACGACATAAAATCCCACACAGCGAACACATGTGATTCCATAAATAATTTTACATCATTTATATCATTTAACGAATTATATAACTCATGATCTTTAAGCTGTTGTCTTAAGGATTTTAACTCCTTTTCTATGTGTAAAATATTGCTCATTTGTAACTATCAATAAAAAATGCAAATCTAACGATTTGCATTTAATTATATATTCTTTCGGAACCTTTCCGACTACGCTTAAGGCACAAGTTAATTTACTCTTCAGTAAACCTTTCCATTACCGCATCACTCACTCCCATATTAGAGAAACCTCCATCGTGGAATAAGTTTTGTAACGTTACTTTCTTAGTTAAATCTGAGAATAATGAGATGGTATAATCAGCACATTCTAAAGCTGTAGCATTTCCTAACGGAGACATTTTTTCAGCATACGAAATAAATCCGTCAAATCCTTTTACTCCTTGACCTGCTGTTGTTGGCGTTGGCGATTGAGAAATTGTGTTTACACGTACTTTATGATCTCTTCCGAAGAAATACCCAAAACTACGAGCAATACTTTCTAAATACGCTTTATTATCAGCCATATCGTTATAATCTGGGAATACACGTTGTGCTGCCATATACGTTAATGCAACAATACTTCCCCACTCGTTCATGGCTTGTTTGTTATATAAAACGTTCATTACTTTATGAAAAGACACCGCTGAAACGTCCCATCCTTTCGTTGTAAAATCGTATTTAGAATCTGTATAATGACGTCCTTTACGTACATTAACTGACATACCGATAGAGTGTAAAACGAAATCGATTTTCCCTCCTAAAATTTCCATAGACTTTTCAACCAAGTTATTTAAATCATCCATAGAAGTGGCGTCAGCAGGAATAATTTCAGATCCGGTTTTTGCTGCTAAGTCTTTAATACCTCCCATACGCATTGCTATTGGTGCGTTGGTTAATACAAACTCTGCTCCTTCTTCATGAGCGCGTTCTGCTACTTTCCATGCAATAGAATTCTCATCTAATGCTCCAAAAATGATTCCTTTTTTTCCTTTTAATAAATTATACATATTTAAAATATTTTAGTCTATCGTTGTTTGTTTTGAAAGCAAATATACTCTTAATTTAATAATTCCTTTGCATGAGTCAATGCACTTTCAGAAACGTCTTTTCCACTTAACATCTCCGCTATTTCTCTAATACGTTCGTCTTCTGACAATAACTTTAAATTAGAAGTTGTTACTCCTTTTTCTTCTCCCTTAAACACTTTATAGTGCTGCACTCCTTTTGAAGCTATTTGAGGTAAATGTGTTATAGTTATTACCTGCATATGAGCACTCATATCTTGCATTATTTTTGCAATTTTATTAGATACTTCCCCTGAAACTCCGGTATCAATCTCATCAAAAATAATGGTTGGTAGTTGTATGTTTTCTGATAGTATTTTTTTAATCGATAACATGATGCGAGATAATTCTCCACCTGATGCTACCTTTTTCAATTCTCCAAAATTACCTCCTTTGTTTGCTGAGAATAAAAATTGTAAATTGTCTTTTCCGTTAGATAAATATTCTTCAGAAGCTAATAATTCAATTGCAAAACGAGCATTTGGCATTCCTAATTCCGACAAAAGATATTCTAACTCTTTTTTCAACTTCGGAATTACTTTATTTCTAGATGTCGTAATCATTTTTGCTACGTCATCTAACTTCTTAGCTACCTCTTTAATTTCTGCCTCTTTTTGAGCCACTATTCCTCCTGCATCTTCAACCTGTGCTACTTTTTCAGATAATGATGCATGAATTTCTTGTAATTCACTTATAGTTGATACTGAATGTTTCTTTTGAAGATTGTAAATAAGTTGTAACCTATCATTTAGTTCTTCAATTTCATTCGGATTAAATTCAACTTCTTCATTCGCACTTTCTAACTCAGTAACTACATCATCTAACTCAATTTTCACGCTTGTTACTCGATTCGCTAACTCTTCATATTGCTTAGAAAAAGAACTAATTTTTTGCAGTTTACTCTCTAAAGAGTTTAGCAATGTTTGAATTCCTATTTCTTCATTAATCGAAACACCTAAAGCTTCAGATAAGTTCGACTTTATTTCTTCAATATTGTTTAATTTATCTAATTTTTCTTCTAAAACTTCTTGTTCTCCTTCTTTTAAATTAGCCTCTTCAAACTCATTAAACAAATGTAAATTGTACTCGTACTGCTCTTTCGATTTCTCAGTTTCTTCTTGAAGTACTTTCAGCTCTTTTCGTAATTTGTTATACGTACGCAAGCCTCTTTTATACGATGCTATTTTAGCTTGATTTTTTGCTAAGGCATCAATAACAGAGAATTGAAAAGATACATCTGACAACTGCATGGTTTGATGTTGCGAATGAATATCAATTAGCTTTGTTTTTAAAGCATTTAATATCGATAAAGTAACTGGTGTATCATTAACAAAAGCTCTCGACTTGCCCGAAGGCAAAATTTCTCTTCGAATTATGGTTTCTTGTTCATAGTCGAGATCTAACTCTTTAAACAACTCTTGTAAAGCATATCCTTCAACAGAAAATTGAGCCTCAATAACACATTTTTTTTCTGTGTTTTTTAAAGCAGTTAAGTCGGCACGGTTCCCCATTACAAGCCCTAAAGCTCCTAATAAAATGGATTTCCCTGCTCCAGTTTCACCTGTTATGATAGATAAACCGTTCGTAAAATCAATCGTTAACTGATTGATTAACGCATAATTATGTATAGATAAATGTGTAAGCAAATTCTATTCTTTTGTAAAAAATAAAAGTAAGAATTTTGAATGAATTAAGTCAAACTAAAACAAAGGAAGTCTATTGATTTTTCAACAGCTTATAAACGTTACATTTAAGCCTATAACAAGTCTAATACTACTGTAATTTCTTCCACTTATCTTTATAAGTAGGTGCAATCTTATTTAAAACTGTTATCATTTGTGATTGATTTCTCGATGCACTACCATCAGAAAAAACATTTACTATTTCATCTCCTTTAGCATCTAAGAAAACGCGAATCATATAATTACCAATAGTAATATTGTGTAGTTTGTCTAAATCTAAAACACTTTTTTCAATTGCTTCTTTAGCTGAATTTTTATTATCAGCAAAATTATCGAAACCGTTACGGTGATAATTGTAGTAGATACTTCGTAAGGCACTAAATTTAGAAGACAATAAATTATCTATTAAAGCAAAACGATTTTGTTTTCCTACTTGATTTTGCCAACCAGACTCTCCATTAGATTGCGCCAGCAACATAATGTTTTCCGCTTGTTTTAAATAAGTCTCTCCTCCCTTCAAAGCAAAGGTATCTGTATCAACTCCTAATATTGTATACACATAAAAAGCAATTGTAGAGATTAAATTAGATTCGTAAATAGTTGGATTGTAAATTAACGGATCGAACTCATTATAACGAAAGTTAAAGTTTGTATCATTAATATTTAAAACAGGTGTAGCGTAGGTTGAGTTATATACAGGTCGTGTTGACTGCACTTGTAAACTTCCTGAAAAATTACTCCCGTTTTGCTCGTTTATGATAATATTGAATGCGCAGTTGATTCGTTCTTGTTGCTTAAAATTTTTATTTGTCCATTGTTTATCATTAATAAACTCTGTTAATGCTTTTTGTAACGTTTGATAAACTTGCTTGTTACTACTTTGTACTTTATCTGAATTGATAATTACAGTAGCATTCAACTCTTGTGAATAAGAAGAAAAAGCAACTGAAAAAAGAAAAACTATAAAGAAAAACTTACGCATTTAATTTTTGTATTATTTCGTTAACGATATCTTTTGACACTGCTTTTTTTGATTTTAAATCAAATGATTTTTCATTAAAATCAGCATCAATAATTGTAATTTTATTGGTGTCGGTTGCAAAACCAGCACCTTTATCACGTAACGAATTTAATACAATAAAATCTAAATTTTTGCGTGTAAGCTTACTTTTTGCGTTTTGTACCTCATCGTTCGTTTCTAATGCAAAACCAACTAACAACTGTTTTTTCTTAATTTCTCCTAGAGATTTTAAGATATCTTTAGTTGGTTCTAACTCAATACTTAACGCTGCTTCTTTCTTTTTTATTTTTTGAGTAGCTACATTTTTTGGTCGATAGTCTGAAACTGCCGCCGATAACACAGCTATATCAACCTCAGCAAAGTACTTATGACATGCTTCATACATATCTTGAGCTGATTTCACATCTATTCTATGAATAAAAGAATGATGTACTTGTTGATGAGAAGGACCTGCTACTAAAAACACCTCAGCTCCTAAATTAACCGCTGTTTTTGCAATTTCAAACCCCATTTTACCTGAAGAATGATTTCCAATAAAACGAACAGGATCTATTGCTTCATAGGTTGGACCTGCAGTAATTAGCATTTTTTTCCCTCGAAGCGGTAGTTTAGATACAATATCTTTCTCTATAAAGTCAACAATGTCTTCTGGTTCAGCCATACGACCTTCTCCAACCAATCCGCTTGCTAATTCACCCGAAGTAGCAGGAATTAATATATTTCCAAAACTTTGTAAACTTTCTAAACTAGTTTTTGTTGATGGATGTTGGTACATATCTAAATCCATCGCAGGAGCAAAATACACTGGACATTTTGCTGATAAATAGGTTGCCAATAATAAATTATCGCAAGTACCATTTGTCATTTTAGATAAGGTATTTGCTGTAGCTGGGGCTATTAACATTAAATCTGCCCACAAACCTAAATCTACATGATTATTCCACAATTCATTTTCATCTTCTTTATCATAAAAGGTAGAATGAACTGGATTTTTTGATAAGGTGGAAAGTGTAAGAGGTGTTATAAAATCTTTAGACGCAGGAGTCATAATTACTTTGACTTCTGCGCCTGATTTTATAAACAAGCGAACTAAACTCGCTGTTTTATATGCCGCTATACCGGCGGTAACACCAAGTAAAACTTTTTTACCGCTTAGTACAGACATATTATTTTGTCTCTGGAGTTCTATAGTATACCTTCTCATTTAACCACTCTTCTACTGCAATAGCATGTGGCTTAGGTAAACGTTCATAGAATTTAGAAACTTCGATTTGTTCTTTATTTTCAAAAACTTCTTCTAAACTATCGTTATAGGTAGCAAACTCATCTAACTTGTCAACTAATTCCTTCTTTAAATCAGAATTAATTTGTGTAGCTCTCTTTGCTATAATAGAAATAGCTTCATAAATATTATGTGTTGGAGCCTCGATAGCTTCTTTATTATAAGTTACGGTACTTAACGGCGCTTTCGTTTCTTTATAATCCATTTTTTAACTTTTAGCTAATTGTTCTTGTTCTTTGTTTAATGTTGCTAACATTTCGTTTGATTCTTCCATGAATTTTGATTCAGGAAAATTTCTTTTTAACTTATCGTACGCTTTAACTGCTTCTTTAATTCTTTCTGCTTTTCTACGTTGCGTACTTTTGATTGCAAAATCATGCGCTGCTTTTAAACGGAAGTACAAAGCTTCTTCTTTATACTTCGTTCCTAAATAATCTTCTAATAAATTATCAAAAGCAACGATTGCCGCTTTATAATTTCTAGAATCATATTCAGCAGTTTTATAATATGTTTTTGCTATCTCAAAAGATTTCTTTTCTAGTTTTGCTCTCAATTCAGCATGATACTTGTTAGCCTCTTCTAATTTATCTGAATCTGGATAATTATCTATAAACTTTTGAAAGGCCTCTAAAGCTTTATTTGTATCTGTTGGATCTAAACTAAAGCTAGGAGCTGCTTTGTAATAACTTAAAGCTGATAAAAAAGCGGCTTCTTCTCTTTTTGAACTTTTTGGGTAATTTCCAGTAAATCTATTAAAGTAATATCCTGCCAACCCGTAATTTTTCTCATTAAAGTTAGATTGAGAAACCATAAATTGAATACGCTCCATTTGAGGTTTACCTCTGTATGAAGGTGTTATTTTTTCAAACAAACGTAAAGCTTTACTGTACTTTTGAGCTTCGTACATTTTTACAGCCATTTTGTATTGTTCTTCTACAGTTCCTTTATTCAATACTTTTTGATACTCTCCACATGAAGAAAGTACTAAAAGCATTACAGCAATATACGCTAGATTTTTCATTTTTTGCATCTGGCAAAATTAGTGATTAATTATGGATTATTAAAACGATTTTTTATCTCATAAATGAGATTTACAAGAAACTACAAAATCTGTTATAATTTTTCCAAAGAACTCCTAAATGTTTGTTAATCTTATTCCTGTGCTCCTGATGCAGATTGAGCTACTATTTGCTTTACATCATTGTCAAATAAATACAATCCTCCTTTATCGTCTCCAATTAAATTAATTTTATCTAAAATATTACGTGCCAATGCTTCTTCCTCAATTTGCTCAGATACATACCACTGTAAAAAGTTATGTGTTGCATAGTCTTTTTCTTGTAATGTGATATGTACTAAATCATTTATCGATTTAGACACCATTACCTCATGATCAAACAATGTTTGAAACATATCTTTAAAAGACCCAAATTTTGCTGGTGGTTCTTTTAAATCAGAAATATGAGCATGTCCACCTCGTTCGTTTACGAATTTTACTAATTTTAACATGTGCATACGCTCTTCATCTGAATGTGCGTACATAAATTGTGACACCCCTTCAAAACCTTGAACTTCTGCCCAACATGCCATAGCTAAATATATTTGAGAAGACTCTGCTTCTACTCTTATTTGATCATTTAATGCTTGTTCTATTACTTTTGATAACATATTTTCTACTTTAAAAATTACTCTTTATACAAAGATGCTAAAAAAAGACTTAAGTGAAAAGTAAATACCTTACCTTACGGTTATAAAAAGTATGCTGTTTATTAAAAATATGTCTGTAATTATATTTTTTATCATTGACCTAAAAATAAAAGTACTTTAATCCATTATAAGCCTTTAAACAAACGTTAAAATTTTATTAAAAGTAAAAAACTTTTATTTTGTTTCCATACATTTACTAAAGTAAAATTGCATTAATGAAAAAAAATAATCAAAAATTATTTTCTAAAAACAAATTTTAATAAAAGAATAGTCTAGCAAAATTTATTTCATGATGAACATGATGAATGAGTTTTGAAAATTATAGGCATAAACTTTGGGTGCCTTAAAATGACCAAGGCAAATCTAATTATAAAAACTTTAATATGAAAAATTTAAAAAGTTTAGGAAAAATTTTAAACAGTAATGAGCAAAAAGCCGTGTATGGTGGTTTAGATTATCCAAAAAAAGCCTGTGACCAACCTGTATGTTGTTATGAGAGATTAGTTTACAGAAATGGCTGGGTCATGGAAGTAGTTTGTGAAGAAGGTCAAAACTAATCCTATTCTATATTTTACACTTTCAAGCGCCCCTTTTTAGGGGCTTTTAATTAATAAAAACTTATTAAGTTAATAATTTATAGTTTTTCAAAACAATGGGAATAATATTCTAACTAAAAAAAGACCATAGTTTATTATAAACTATGGTCTTTTTAACTCCTTTTTCTATATGCTCCTTTTATAGATTATCTATAAAGTCTGATATTTTTGTTTGTAGTTCTTCTGAAGCTGTTACTAATGGTAAACGTACTTCATCTAAACAGATTCCTAACTTTTGTAATACCGCTTTTATTCCCGCAGGATTATTTTCTTCAAAAATTAGATTTACTATATCCATTAGTTTGTAGTGTATATCGTAAGCCTCTTTTGCTTTTCCTTCTAACCCTAACTGAATCATTTTTGAAAACTCTTTTGGTAATGCTTGCCCTATTACAGAAATAACTCCTGCTCCACCTGCTAAAGTTACCCCAACAGCCAAATCATCATCACCTGAAATTACTAAAAAGTCTTCAGGCTTATCTTTTAACAACTCATAGTATTGTTGTTGATTGTTTCCTGCTTCTTTAACTGCAACAATGTTTTCAAAATCTCTTGCTAATCGTAACGTTGTTGCTGGCTCCATATTTTTTGCTGTTCTACCAGGAACATTATACATAATAATTGGCTTAGGGCTCGCTAAAGAAATTGCTTTGTAATGTTGATAGAACCCTTCTTGAGTTGGTTTGCTATAATACGGGGCTACTGATAAAATTCCGTCTATTTCCGATAAGTCTAAAGATTGTAGTTCTTCAACAACAGTTTGTGTGTTGTTTCCTCCAACCCCTAAAACTAAAGATAAACGCCCTTTATTTTCTTCAGCAATTACTTTTATTATTTCTAATTTTTCTTCTTTAGTAATTGTTGCACTTTCTCCAGTAGTTCCATTTATTACTAAATAGTTTGTACCGTTTTCAATATTGTAATTTACTAACTTTTTAAGTGCTTCAAAGTCTACACTTAAATCTTCATTGAAAGGAGTTACTAAAGCTACTCCAGTTCCTACAAACTTTTGCATTATATTTTATTTAAAATCGTTAGGTATTTTTTTAATTCTTGGTTTAAAACAGCTTCGTTAAAACTAGCATCAGATACTACTATATCGTACAATCTATCGTCAATTTCTGCAAAACCTGCTTTAAAATCTGCTTGTGACAACAAAGTTACCATATTCGTTAATAAGTTTGACGTTTTTGTATAGTTTATAAGTAGGTCGTATTTGTTTTTAACGAAATCTTTTAAATTGTCGGATTTTAAACTCGCTTTGAAACCAAAATCTTTTTCGGTAAAAAACTCTGGAGAGGGTTCCTCCTTTTTTGAGTACTCTTTACAAACTAGTACTCTTATGTCTGTTTTTTGAAAAGGAAAAATGTTTGTTAAGTTGGCTATTACTACATTTACTAAAGCTTCATTATCTAGCAATATTGCTACACTTTTAACTTTGGTTTCTTTATGAGGAATATTCTCTTTTTTTACAACTAGTTTGTCGTATGCTTTCTGAATAGATTTCTTCTTTAGGGTACTTATCATCTGTAAAAATTACGAGTAGCTAATTTATATTATTTCTCATCAATTTCTAATAATAAAAATTGATTTAATTGCCTTCCATACAACTGAAAATTATCATCAGCAGCCAAGATTAACGATTTATTTCCGTTTTGCAATATTGGACCAAAAGTAATCGCTTCAATGTTATCTATTATCCCATCGGTTAATTGATTTTTAACAGTACTAAAATCAAATAACAGCTCTTTTTTTAATGGTGTATATTTTTCGTTTTTTAAAGATTGATTTTCTAATGTATTTGTTGAAGTTTTATCTATAGTTGCTTTAAAAATTCTAACTACATTTCCATGGCTACCATAACCACTTTGATATGCTCTTTCAATTATAAAAAACTGATTCTTTCGGTATTCTAAAATAGCCGTAGTTCCGTTTAGGTTTATTTTTCCTTTAGCTGGTTTATCAATTTTCTCTAATTGATATGCAAATTGTTTGGTCGCTTTTTTTGATTCGTTATCAAAATAGGTAATTCTGATAGGAGATTGTGTTTCGTGAAATGTAGGCTCTTCTCCATCTGCTTCTAAAGGAGCTTCCATTGCTACCCAGAAACCTTTTCCGTCAAAACTTTTTGAAGAACTTTCAAAAACACCGTTATGCTTTGGTTTCGCTTTGGATGTTGCTTTGAAATAATTAGGTATTTCTACCCCTTGTTTAAAGTTTCCTTTTGTGTCTATTTCAAATATACTTGGGTCTTTTTTATATTGAATAGACCCTTCACTTACTAAATTTATGGTTCCGTTATCTACGAATACAGATTCTAAATCCAATACATGGTTTTTAGTAAACTTACTTATAGTATCAACTATAATAACATCTTCAAAATTTACCGATTGTATTGAATCATTTTTAACAATAATATCTCCTACTAAAATTCTTGGATTTGTAGCATCATCCACTACCATATAGTAGTTGTTATTGTAATAATCAATTCCAGAAATCCCACCGATAACAGTGTTATTGATAACTAAAGAATCTTTTATCAAATACTCGTCTAAAAACTTAAGTGTTGTTTTTTGCTTTTTACAAGCAAGTAAACCAAAAACGGATAGGACTAATACTATTTTTTTCATACTTACAAAAGTATTGTTTTTAGTTTATGTAAGCATTAAGAATTATAACGTCTAAGTAAATAGATTTTTATTATGTATGAAAAAATATATTCTTTTAATTTTAAAACTGATAGCTGCTATTATAATGCTTCAAACATTATTTTTTAAATTTACTGGAGCTCAAGAAAGCATTGATTTGTTTGTTAAAATAGCTGGAGATAATGAGACTTATATGCGAATAGGTACAGGTGTTTTTGAATTAATTGCTTCCGTACTTTTATTTATCCCTAAAAAAACTTGGTTAGGAGCCTTATTGACTATTGGTTTAATGGGTGGAGCAATTATGAGCCACTTAACTATTTTAGGTATTGAACATGATGGCGATGGTGGCACTTTGTTTATCAGTGCTATCGTAACTTTTATCTCTGGAGTTATTCTATTAATTTTTAATAGAAATAATATACCTTTTGTTAGAAATAAACATTAATTTAAATTAAAAAGAGTAGTTCTAAAACTGCCCTTTTTGATTAATTTACTCCTATAAATATTTCTACTTCTGCATTTGTTGGGTCTGATGCTTTTGCTCCATACAACTCATAATCGGAAGTATAAGCTCTTTTTATATCTTCATTCCAAATTTCTAACCATTTGTTATAGACAATATTCTCTGTTAAGCTTCCCTTTGCTGCATATGTTTTATAGTTTGGTGCTGCTATTTTTTTACACACAAACCCTTCTGGGATATTACCTATTTCACTTACCTTACAACCGATGATTGTTGTGTATGGCTTAGTATAATCTGATTCATAATCCGTATACACAACATATACTTCATTTGAAAGTTTATTTGGGATTTGTTCAACTATATTCTCCGACATAAATCGTTGCCATAAAGCAGGTATATCTTTTGCTGCTTGTTGATTCTCATTAGTAGTTCTTACTGAAATTCCTATCACGTAAAACGGTTCTTTTTGTCCTGTACTCATTTTTTGTTTTTTATTTTCAACAAAAATAAAGTGCCGCTATGTCAACCCTATGTCAGTAGTTTTTAATTTTCTTTAGCTATAATTGCTTTAACAATTAAATATTGAGAAACGACATACAGGACAATTATAGCAATATCAAACAACCTTTTAGTTGTATAAAAGTTATTCAATGCTATAAGGCTATCAGAAGCAACAAACAAAACAGCTCCTAACAACAACCATGAATTCGCTGTGTTTTTTTGCTGACGATAATTTAGTAATGCTGCTGTTCCAAAAGTTGAAATAGCTATTCCGTACACCAATACAGGTAGCAACATGTCTCCTAAATTATTATAAATTAAACCTAAGAGTCCCACAAATAACAATACAAAGGGAACTGCTGATGTTAGTATTTTAACTACTGAATCCTTATACAAAAAGCTTGTCGTTATTTTAATATAAACAACATGTGCTACTAAAAACGAGGCCAAACCAAATACAAAAAAGTTTGTTTTATCAAGCAAGAAAACATCACCCCAAAACGAAAAAAACAAAGCCGATAACAACCAGAAACGATGCTTACTTACCGATACCAAATACACTACCGCTAGTGATGTCATTAATAACGGTTTAAAAATCATTTCTATTGTTTTATTTTGTGTAATTACTGCATACACATCGGTAATAGCAACCAATAAAAAAACGATGGAAGCTAGGGTTATTTTAGTTTGTTTGGTCATTTTTTAGTGTTAGGTGTTAGATAAATTAGTTTTTAATTTTCACTATCTACTGTCGTCTACTGTCTAAAAACTAAGCAATCGTATCAATAAAATCTTGTTCTGAAATAATGGGAATTCCCAGGCTTTCAGCTTTGGTAAGCTTACTCGGCCCCATATTATCACCTGCTACAATATATGTAGTTTTTTTAGAAATGGAACTCGACACCTTACCACCGTTGTCTTCAATTGCTTTTTTAAGTTCAGTTCTACTCATTTGATGAAAAACTCCTGAAACGACAAATACTTTCCCAGCTAACTTATCTGTTTGTCCTTCTAAACTTTCTGCTGAAACTTCTAGTTGAACTCCGTGTGATTTTAATCGGTTTATTAAGTCTATGTTCCCTAAATTGTTCGAAAAATCAATAATACTTTGTGCTATTCTATCACCAATTTCATCAACAGCAATTAAGGTTTCCAAATCGGCATTCATTAAATTATCGATTGACTTAAAATGTTTTGCTAGCTTTTTAGCCACAGTTTCACCTACAAAACGGATTCCTAAAGCAAACAACACTTTTTCAAACGGAATTTCTTTTGATTTTTCAATTCCTTCAATCATATTTTGTGCTGATTTTTCAGCCATTCGCTCTAACGGAACAACTTGTTCTACCGTTAAATCATATAAATCTGCGTAGTTCTTTATCAGTCCTTCTTTGCGTAATAAATCAACCGTTTCTCCTCCTAAGCCATCAATATCCATGGCTTTTCTACTGATAAAATGCTTGATTCTACCTGTAATTTGCGGTGCACATCCAAATTCGTTCGGACAATAATGCTTCGCATCTCCTTCAGTTCTAATCAATTCAGTATTACATTCGGGGCAATGGGTTGCATATTGCGTAGGAACAGAGTCTTCTGGTCGCTTTGTTAAATCAACAGCTATAATTTTCGGGATAATTTCTCCTCCTTTTTCTACAAAAACAGTGTCTCCTACTCGTACATCTAACTTTGCTATTTGGTCGGCGTTATGTAATGAAGCTCTTTTTACAATCGTTCCAGCTAATTGTACAGGTTCTAAGTTTGCTACAGGTGTTATTGCTCCTGTTCTACCTACTTGATAGGTAATTTCATTTAATACTGTTGAAACTTGCTCTGCCTTAAATTTATAAGCGATTGCCCAACGAGGTGCTTTTGAAGTATAACCTAGTTCGTCTTGTTGCTGAAACGAATTTACTTTCACCACTACTCCATCCGTTTCATAAGGTAACGTATGACGTTTAACATCCCACTCGTTTACAAAGTTTAATACATCCTCTATCGATTTGGCTAAAACAATTGTGTCTGGAATCTTAAACCCAACTTTTCTTGCAGCTTCTAAACTTTCAAAATGTGAAGCATATTTACGTTCTCTCGTTACTAATTGATACAACAAACAATCTAACGGGCGTTTTGCTACTTCTGCACTATCTTGTAACTTCAAGCTTCCACTAGCGGTATTACGCGGATTTCTATAAGGTTCTTCATCATTCGCAATACGTTCTTCATTCATTTTATTAAATCCGTCTAACGGTAAAATGATTTCTCCTCGCATTTCAAAATCTCTCACAAAATCACTATTTGGCAATAATGGAATGGATTTTATTGTACGAATATTGGTTGTTACATTATCTCCTTGAAAACCATCTCCACGAGTAACTGCTTGTACAAACTCACCATTCTCATAAGTAAGGTTTATTGAAGCTCCATCGTATTTTAATTCACAGGTATATTCAACCTCATCGGTTCCTAAAATTTTCTGGACACGTTTTTCCCAATCTAACAAATCTTCTTTAGAGTACGAATTGTCTAACGAATACATTCTATGTTTGTGAGTAACCGTTTCAAAGTTTTTAGTTACTTCTCCTCCTACTCGTTGCGTTGGGGAATTTGAATCAAAATATTCTGGATTTTCGTCTTCTAACTGCTGAAGCTCTTTTAACTTAATATCAAATTCATAATCTGATATGGTTGGTGCATCCAACACATAATAACTATGATTATGTTTGTGTAACTCTTCTCTTAATTGTTGTATCTTCTCCTGAACTGTCATTAAATTATTTTCTAACGGTACCTGTAAAATGATTTATTTTTGAATTGATTGGGTTTCCTGATGCTCTTCTGAATGAAGCTAACTGACCTGCATGCCAAATAGCATCTGCTATTGGACCATTAATTGCATTCCATAATGGAAATTCTTTTTCTCCAAAGATTATTTTGAATTGTGACACATCATCACTACTTCTTAAAATATCACTAGCTCGTTTTAAGTTTTCTAAGGTTATTTTTCTTTTTTCACCAAAGGTCATTTTAACCTGTTTTTTTTCATTAGGTTTACTTAAAGCAGCATTTAAAATTACCTGCGATAAACTTAACACATGATCTATTGTTTCTCCTGTCGTTTTTGCTTCAGTGCTTGGTTTATACTCTAAATCTTTCTCAGTTAAACCTTCTGTCGCCCAATAATAACGAAATCCTAATCCATCTATCATTCTACTAATCACAGAACCCGCAGTAAACTCTTTTTCTTCTTTTGGAATTTCGTAATATGGTAATTTGGATTGTGCGGTTGTTATTACTGCAAATAATAACAACATTGGTGTAAGTACTACTTTCATTTTTTTTTATTTTGATGCTAATTTAATAAAAAGATACGAGTGGTATACACTAAAGTAGTATACGAGTAAAAAACAAAAAACCGAGGTAATCCCTTACCTCGGTCGTTAAAAAATAAACTACGTGTATAGTTTATTTTTTTAACCACATAGTATAGATGGTTTCTTCATTTTTTGCTGAAACTAATAGCATTGTTTCACTAATTTTTTCAATTTTTAAATTTTTATCAAAGCTTTTATCATCAAACTCTAACTCATTTTTATCGGTTATCAATTTCCATGTACCATTCTCTTCTTTATTACTCATCATTACATGATACCTTCCATCAGAGTTTAATTCTAACCAATTACTACCATTCAAAAACTCGAATTTTTCATTTCCAATTTTCATTGAATCTACGAACCACTTACCAGACACTAATGTTCTCAGTTCTTGTGAATGGCTTAGTGAGCTAACACCAAGCACTAGAAATAGTAATATTACTACTTTTTTCATTAAGGGGATATTTAGGGGTTATTCTTTATTCAAATATAATAAAAAAGCTGAAGTAAATCAATACTTCAGCTTTTTATATACTTTTAAAAGTATATTAATAATAGGTATAACGACGTACTTTAGCTATATGCTTTGCTAAACGCACTACTTGATGTGAATAACCATATTCATTATCGTACCATACATAAATTACGATAGTATCTCCGTCAGCTATTGTTGCTTTACTGTCGAAAATAGATGGTGCTGTTGTTCCTACAATATCAGAAGACACTAATTCATTACTTAATGAGTATTGAATTTGCTCTACCAAATCTCCTTCTAAGGCGTACTGCTTCATGATAGCGTTTACTGACTCTACTGTTGCTGGAGTATTTAATTGTAAGTTTAAGATTGCTAACGATCCGTTAGGCACTGGTACACGAATAGCACTTGAGGTTAACTTACCTGCTAATGCTGGTAATGCTTTTGCTACTGCTTTTCCTGCCCCTGTTTCTGTAATTACCATGTTTAACGCAGCAGCTCTACCTCTACGGTATTTCTTATGCATGTTATCAACCAAGTTTTGATCGTTTGTATATGCATGAATTGTTTCTAAGTGTCCTTTTTTTATTCCGAAGTTATCTTCTAACACTTTTAATACTGGTGTAATAGCATTGGTAGTACATGAAGCTGCTGAGAAAATATCGATACTATCAGGGTTATTTTCTTCATGGTTTACACCGTGAACAATGTTAGGTACACCTGCACCTGGAGCTGTTAATAATACTTTACTTGCTCCTTTTGCTTTTAAGTGACGACTTAATGCTTCTTCATCTCTAAAAGCTCCTGTGTTATCAATAATTAACGCATCGTTAATTCCATATTGCGTATAATCAATATCTTCTGGTTGTGCAGCAGAAATCATGTAAACAGTTGTACCGTTAATGATTAAAGCATTGTTATCAGCATCTACCTGAACTGTTCCTAAGAAATCTCCATGTACAGAATCTACACTTAACAAAGAAGCTCTTTTTTCTAATACTGTTTGATCTATTTTACCACGAGTTACTACAGCTCTTAATCGTAATTGAGAACCTTTACCCATTTTACTGCTCAACTCACGAGCTAATAAACGACCAATACGTCCAAAACCGTATAATACTACGTCTTTTGGTTGAATATTTTCTGCTTCAGTAGCATCTTTTAATTGCTCTTTTACAAAAGCTATTTTATCTACCGATGCTTCATCTTGTAAATGATATTCGTATGCTAATTTACCAATATCTAATTTTGATGGTGGTAAATCAATTGATTGAATTGATTTAGCTATTTCTAAAGCATCTTCTATTGTTATTGGCTTCGCTACAAATTCTTTAGCATAATCGATTAAATTTAAAACCTCACTAGCTCTTTTATCTACCAATGGATTTCTAAATAATACTAACTCGATAGATTTATCGTACCATAAATCGTTAACGATGTTTATAAACTCAACCGTAGCTCTTCGAACTTGTGCTTGATTTACTACTTCTTTTTCGTAATTTGTTATTGTTGACATAGTTGTGTGTTAACTAAAATTAAAAAATTTTTGCAAAAATAGGTATTTCTTCTTTATTTATTGTTGGTTTTACAAAAGAAAAAAGCCCTGTTAAAAATCGTTTTAACAGGACTTTTTTTTATTTAGTATATATAGTTTATTCTTCTAAATATTTTTTTCATTAACCTAATACCTAAATCGTTCTATTTGACCTGATGGACTAATCATCTCTAATAAAAGCCTTTTACCACTACCATACGAACGATCTAACATACCAACAGCTTCTTTTGCATTACTTACTTTTTTTCCATTAATTTTGGTTAAAATATACCCTTTTCCTACTTCAAATTGTTTAAAAGCTATATTTTGAGTTCTTTTAATTTTAGCTCCCCCATCTAATTTAAACTTTTCCCTATCTTCTTTTGTAAGATCCTCAAACTCTGTTTCTAAAACTCTACTTATTGGTAACTTTATAAGCTTGGTTAATTTAACTACTTTAGTCAACTCTTCTCCATCTCTATCAATTGTTAAATTCACATATTCTCCAGGTCTTTTTGCCGTTAACTGTCCTTTTAAATCTGAAAACTTAGAAATCTTTATATCGTTTACTTTTGTTATAATATCTCCTTCTTCCAAGCCAGCTTTTTTAGCCCCTCCTTCTTCTAAAACTTCTCCTATTTTTACTCCTTCAATATTTACTGCTTCAATATCTACATTAATTCCTAAAACAGCTTGTTGTACCATTCCAAACTCTAGTAAATCATCTACTATTTTTTTAGCAATGTTTGAAGGTACAGCAAATGAATACCCTATAAAAGAGCCTGTTCTTGAAGAAATAGCTGTATTGATTCCTATTAATTCACCTCTTGTATTCACTAACGCTCCTCCACTGTTTCCTGGATTTACAGCAGCGTCTGTTTGAATAAATGAATCTATGTTTGTGTTACCATTTAAATCACGCCCTTTTGCACTTACAATACCTGCAGTAACAGTAGATGTTAAATTATAGGGATTTCCTACTGCTAATACCCATTCTCCTACTTTAATATTATCAGAATTTCCAAAAGGTAAATTTGGTAATTCAAAGTCAGCTTCTACTTTTAACAATGCTATATCATTCGCTTTATCAGCCCCTATTAATTCCGCTTTTATTTTTTTCTGATTGTTTAACGTAATCTCAATATCACTTGCTCCTTCAATCACATGATTATTAGTTACAATATATCCATCAGGAGAAATAATTACACCGCTACCTGTACCAACTTGTTGGTATTTCCTTGTACCATTTCCTCCAAAGAAAAAACTATAAGGATCTTGTTGTGTTCTTATAGATGTATTTTTAACATGAACCACCGCATGTACTGTTTTATCAGCTGCTTCTGTAAAATCTGTTGGTGTTGATGTTGAGTTTATTATTGTTGGTGTATAACTTGCCTTTACAGTTTGCATTGTTGGCTCTACCTCTTTCTCTACTATTACTTGCGGTTCTTCTATTAGTGTTTTGTATCCTGCAAGTGCTATTGCGCCTCCTAAAATCGCAATTCCTAAAGTTCCAATAATTTTCTTCATATGCTTACAAAATTTTATACTTCAAATATACAATTTTAACATTTCAAGTAAATGTGTTTAACTTCTATTTAACTGATTTTAACCGCTATTTAACAGTCTTCTTTCCTTCATAAAATATGTATCTTTGTCCTTTATTATGGATTTAGAATTTTACAAATACCAAGGAACTGGTAACGATTTTATCATAATTGATAATCGCTCAAAAACCCTTCCAAAAAATAAAACTGACATAATTGCAAAATTATGTGATAGACACTTTGGTATCGGAGCTGATGGTCTTATATTACTTGAAGAAGATAATACTACCGATTTTAAAATGGTATATTATAACTCTGATGGTAATGAAAGTACTATGTGTGGTAATGGTGGACGCTGTATTGTGGCTTTTGCTCATAAACTTGGACTTTTTGAAACCGAAACTACTTTTATTGCTATTGACGGGCTGCATCATGCCTCTATTTCTAACAACCTTGTTTCTTTACAAATGATTGATGTTAACAAGGTGAATATTTTTGACAAATACGTTTTTACCAATACAGGATCTCCACACCATGTTCAGTTAGTAAACGATCTTGCTAATTATGACGTGTTTTCAAATGGAAAAAAAATCAGGAATGAAATTTATGGTGCCGAAGGTAGCAACGTTAATTTTGTAGAACAAATAACAAATAACACTTTTAAAGTACGTACCTACGAGCGTGGCGTAGAAAATGAGACTTTAGCCTGCGGAACGGGTGTTACTGCCGTTGCTATAGCCATGCATGCTACTAAAAAAACCAACAGTTCATCTATAATCTTGCCTGTTGAAGGCGGGGAATTAGAAGTTTCTTTTGAAGAACAAGACGGAGTTTATTCGAATGTATTTTTAAAAGGTCCCGCTACATTTGTATTTGAGGGTAAAATAAATATTTAGTGCATACGTTAACTGGAACACATATCAAGTTAAGAGCCTTAGAACCTGAAGATTTAGAGTTTTTATTTCAAATTGAAAATAATGAATCTTTTTGGGAAGTGAGTCATACACAGACTCCTTTTTCTAAATTTTTACTGAAGCAATATTTAGAAAACGCTCACTTAGATATTTATGAAGCTAAACAATTACGATTAGTTATTGATGATAAAGTGACTGGTAAATCTATTGGGATGATAGATTTGTTCGATTTTAACCCGCAACATAAAAGAGCTGGTATCGGAATTTTAATTCATCCTGACTTTCAGCAGAAGGGATTTGCCTCTGAAGCTTTACAATTACTAATAAAGTACTGTTTTATACATTTGCATTTACATCAATTATATGCAAATATCACTAGTGACAATACTAGTAGCTTACATCTTTTTGAAAAACAAAACTTTAAGCAAACTGGTATTAAAAAAGATTGGATATTTCATAATGAAACATATAAAGACGAACTATTATTTCAACTAATAAATGAATAAGAAAATTATTTTAGGAGGTATTGCTACTATTTTTTTAATTGGCGGAATTATTGGATTTAACTACTATCAAAAAATCTTTGGTAAAGCTGTTACTAAAGATGGAGCTATATACATAGGCTCTAACGCCTCTTTTATAGATGTGAAGAAACAACTTTCTGAGTTTGTTAAACATCCTGAAAATTTTGTTTGGGTTGCTGAAAGGAAAAAATTCACACAACCCAAAGGTGGAAAATATTTACTAAAAAAAGGGATGAACATGAATGATGTTGTAAATCTTTTACGTAGTGGAAATCAAACACCTATTACCCTATCATTCAACAATCAAGATACTTTAGAAAAATTAGCAGGAAGAATAGCTGAACAAATTGAAGCAGACTCTATTTCTTTATTACAAGCTATGCAAGATCCTTCTTTTTTAGCTACCAATAAATTTACTGAAAAATCTGCATTAGGAATGTACATTCCGAATAGTTATGAGTTTTATTGGAATACTTCTGCTGAAAAATTTCGCGATAAAATGCTACGCGAATACAATCGTTTTTGGACTTCTGCTAGGTTAGAAAAAGCTAAAAAACTAAACCTTTCAAAAGAAGAGGTAATTACATTAGCTTCTATCGTTCAGAAAGAAACAGCTAAAAAAATAGAACGCCCTGTCGTGGCTGGTTTGTATCTAAATAGATTAAGAGATAATTGGCCTTTACAAGCCGACCCAACAGTTATATATGCAATTAAAGAAGTTAAAGGACAAGATTTTGTTGTAAAAAGGGTTTTAAACAAAGATTTAGTGATAGACTCTCCTTACAATACTTATAAAAACACAGGACTTCCTCCTACTTTGATTGCAATGCCAGATATTTCATCTATTGATGCTGTTTTAAACCATCAAAAACACAATTATTACTACATGTGTGCTAGTGTTGATAAAATTGGCTTTCATGAATTTGCTAACTCTTTAGCACAACACAATCGAAATGCAGTGAAATATCAACAATGGATAAATCAACAAGGAATAAAGAGATAAATTAACAAAATTTTATTCTCATCAATTTCAATAAAACATTATTAAAAAGTTAATATAAAATAGTTTTTTTTGGTTTTTACCTAAAAAAAACACAGGAAAACAGCTTTATCATCAACAGCTAAAAAACTGTAAATTATTGATTTATAGCCTGTTATAAAAATTTACCGTATCTTTGCTGCGCTAAACAGAAAGTATTTAATTATCAGACATTTAGTATTAGTATTTTTAGGATTTGTATTATTAACCAGTTTTACAGAGACTACAACTAAAAAAGAAAAAACTACTACAACAACGCCAATACCAATTCACAAGGTAGAAAAGGTAAACATTCCTTTTTTATTAAATGATTTTGTAGGATTTAAAGAAGCCTTAGCTTTTAAAGAATCACAAGGTAGGTACAGAGTAGTTAATACACTTGGATATTTAGGGAAATACCAATTTGGTAAAGAAACCCTAAAGAGATTTAGAATTTACAACACCACTCATTTTCTTAGAAACCCAGAATTACAAGAACGCACATTTGTTGCTTATTGTAAATTAAACAAATGGATTTTAAGAAAAGATATTAAGAGAAGTGTTGGAAAGACTATTAATGGAGTTAAAATAACCGAATCTGGTATTTTAGCAGCAGCACACTTAAGTGGTGCCGGTAATGTAAAAAAGTTCTTACGTTCAAATGGATCTATCCGTTTTAACGATGCCTATGGAACCTCTATACAATCATACCTTAAAAAGTTTGCTGGTTATGATGTTTCCAACATCAAAGCCAACAAAAAACCAACGGTTTAACCAATAACTAAAGATATTAAAAAAGCATCGATTAAATCGATGCTTTTTTTATTTATGAATGATAAAAATTGCTGGTCGCTTATGTAAATCAGTCTTTACATGCTTCCACTCTTTTATCGTTAGTGTTTTAATATATTCTGTTGGAAGTGTTATATCACACGCCACACAAACTCTTGTATCTGGTGATAAAGTAGCGCGTAAATCATCTAACATTTTTTCATTCCTGTAAGGAGTTTCGATAAAAAGCTGTGACTGATTTTTTTCTTTTGAAAGCTTCTCTAAATCTTTAATTGCTTTTTTTCTGTCTGACTTATCAATAGGTAAATATCCGTTAAACGCAAAACTCTGCCCATTCATACCAGACGCCATAATTGCCAACAAAATAGAAGAAGGTCCTACCAATGGAACTACTTGAATCCCTTTTTGATGCGCCAACTTAACAATACTTGCGCCTGGATCTGCTACTGCTGGCACACCTGCTTCAGAAAGCAAACCTACTGATATTCCTTTTTCACAAACATCTAAATAATTCTTAGTTTCTAAATCATCAGAATACTTATCTAACAACATCAACTCCAATGAAGGTTGTGATTTTGTTGGTGTAATTCTTTTAATGAACCTTCGAGCAGACTTTTCGTTTTCAACAATAAAATAATCTAATTGTTCTACTACCTTTTTTACTGACAATGGCATCACCTCTAATGGTTCAGTATCACCTAACGTTGTAGGAATCAAGTATAATTTACCTTTCATTATTTCTGTTCTAATTTTGAAGCTATAATTTCACACGCTTCGTCTAACATTTTATACACGTTTTCAAAACCTTGATCTCCTCCATAGTAAGGATCTGGAACACTCCTGTTTTCATCAGGATACAATTCGTTCAAAATCAGCTTTACTTTTTCATGTTGCTCTTCATTTTCAGACAAAGCTACAATATCTGCATAATTATTTTGATCCATTGCAAAAATTATGTCAAACTTATCAAAATCAGCTTTTGTAAATTTTCTTGAACGTTGATTGGTAATATCTATACCATATTTTCTAGCCACTTCAATAGAGCGCTCGTCAGGTAATTCACCTACATGATAACCCGCAGTACCAGCTGAATCAACTACAAAACTTTCAGATGATAATTTAGATTTTAAAATCCCCTCAGCAAGAGGAGATCGGCAAATATTACCTAAACAAACCATTAATATTTTTTTCATACTCATAAAAAAACCTCACTAGGTGAGGTTCGTTGTTTATAAAGTTAACTTTTTTGTTAAGTCTTCTACATACTTTTTAAACTGCTTATCAGTTTCTGTCAAATTATCTACAGTTTTGCACGCATGCAATACAGTAGCGTGATCTCTTTTACCTATTTGACTTCCAATACTTGCTAACGATGATTTTGTCATACGTTTAGCAAAGTACATCGCTAACTGACGAGCCTGTACAATATGACGCTTACGTGTTTTTGACTGTAAGGTTGCCACATCCATATCAAAGTATTTCGATACTACTTTTTGAATGTAATCAATAGACAGTTCTTTTTTCGTGTTCTTAACAAATTTATCTACAATCTGCTTTGCTAATTCAATTGTAAACTCTTTTCTATTAAAAGAAGCTTGAGCTATCATTGAAATTATCACTCCTTCTAACTCACGAACATTCGACTTTATATTCTTTGCTATATACTCAACAATTTCTTCAGGCATTTCAACACCATCTCTATACAATTTGTTTTGTAAGATTGAAATTCTTGTTTCGTAATCAGGTGCTTGTAACTCAGCTGATAACCCCCATTTAAAACGAGATAATAACCGTTGTTCGATATCTTGCATATCAACAGGTGCTTTATCCGAAGTTAAAATAACCTGTTTTCCATTTTGATGTAGATGATTGAAAATATGGAAGAACACATCTTGCGTACCAGCTTTTCCTGATAAAAACTGCACATCATCAATAATCAACACATCAATCATTTGATAGAAATGAATAAAATCATTTCTGGTATTTGATTTTACAGAATCAATAAACTGTTGTGTAAATTTTTCAGAAGAAATATACAATACCGTTTTATCTGGATATTTATCTTTAATCTCAACACCAATAGCGTGAGCTAAGTGTGTTTTTCCTAATCCAACTCCACCATATATTAGTAATGGGTTAAATGAAGTTCCTCCTGGTTTATTGGCCACAGCCATACCTGCAGAACGTGCTAATCTATTTGAATCTCCTTCAACAAAATTTACAAAGTTATAATTTGGGTTTAGTTGAGATTCTATCTTTACTTTTTGCAAGCCAGGAATTACAAATGGATTTTTTAGTTCTCGTTTTGATTCTAACGGAACGGTTACTTTTTGTGGTTTTAACGGATTACGATTTGAACTAGGTATTTTTACTGTTTGCGGACTATTACTACTATACGTATTTTCCATACGTACATCATAAATTAGCTTAGCATCATTACCTAACTGACGAACCAAAGCTACTCTTAACAGTTTGATGTAATGCTCTTCTAGCCACTCATAAAAAAACTTACTAGGAACCTGAACCGTCAATGCTTCCCCTGCCAATTTAATTGGCTTTATAGGCTCAAACCAAGTTTTATATGCCTGCGGCTTAATGTTGTCTTTTATAAAAGACAAACATTCCATCCAAACTGAATCGGCTGTTTTAGTCATATGCGGTAAAAATCAATTTTTTAGTTGTTAATTTTTATTCAGATTTAGGGGACACCAAACACCAATGTCTGGGCGAACAAAAGTGTGAATAAATTTCAGTATAAAAAAATCAAATCACTATTGACTTTTATTTTTTTTTTACGTAACGTTAGTGCAATTAAAAATAAAATAATCTTTTGCAAAAACATTATACATCTATACGTGTTCGGTATGCTGAAACTGATCAAATGGGAGTAGTTTACCACGGGAACTACGCACAGTTTTTTGAGATTGGTCGCACCGAATGGTTACGTTCTCTGGGCGTTACCTACAAATATATGGAAAAAACAGGAATCATGTTACCTGTTATATCTTTATCTTGTAACTTTAAAAAATCAGCATTATACGACGATGAATTAACCATTACAACCATTTTAAAAAAAACACCTTCAGTAAAAATTGAATTCGACTATGAAATTACCAATCAAAATAACGACCTAATTTCAACTGGAAATACTGTGTTAGCATTTATTAACAATAAAACAAAAAGACCTATGCGCTGTCCTGATTATATTTTAGATAAATTGGCTATCTTAAAATAATTAATCAAACCAATAAAGAACATATGAAAATATATACCAAAACAGGTGATAAGGGTACCACTGCCCTATTTGGTGGTACTCGAGTACCTAAACACCACTTACGAATAGAAAGCTATGGAACCGTTGATGAACTTAACTCTTACATTGGGTTAATTAGAGATCAAAATATTGACGAAACTCTAAAAAAGAAATTAACAAAAATTCAAAGCGATTTATTCACATTAGGTGCCATGTTAGCTACTCCTCCAGAAAAGGAAACTTTAAAAAGTGGTAAAGAACGCTTAAATATTCCCAAGATTAACGAAGAGTCAATTCAGTTCTTAGAAGACGATATTGACCTTATGAATAAAGATTTACCTCAAATGACACACTTTGTATTACCAGGCGGTCATCAAACCGTGTCATTTTGTCACATAGCACGCTGCGTATGCCGTAGATCGGAACGATTGGCTGTGGCTTTAAACGAAGAAGAGACAATTAGCGATACTGTTTTAAAGTATTTAAACCGACTTTCTGACTACCTTTTTGTATTGGCACGGAAGTTGACCCAAGACTTACAAGCTGAGGAAATTAAATGGATTCCTGAAAAGCTATAACTAAGTTCTTTAATTATTAATTTCACATTTTTTAAAAAAAACTTGACTTTTTACAAAAAAAAATTATTTTTGCGGAAAATCTTATTAAACAGATAAAGAAATGTATTGGACACTTGAATTAGCATCTTATTTAGCAGATGCACCCTGGCCTGCAACTAAAGACGAATTAATTGATTACGCTATTCGTACTGGGGCACCGTTAGAAGTGGTAGAAAACTTACAAGATATCGAAGATGAAGGTGAGGCGTACGATTCTATTATTGAAATCTGGCCAGATTACCCTACAGAAGAAGATTATCTTTGGAATGAAGATGAATACTAGAAAAAATAAATAATAAAAAGTCTCTTTTACAGAGGCTTTTTTTTTGCTTACTTTTAAGCACTCAATAAAAACACAAAAAACGCTAATTAAAAATAACTTAATTAGCTATAAAACAATATTTTACAAATGAGCGTTTTAAATTCGATTATAAAACTATTTGTTGGAGACAAACAACAAAAGGACCTAAAATCACTACAACCGATCGTTGAAAAAGTACGATCTTTTGAAAATTCATTAAACAGTTTATCAAATGATGAATTACGGGCAAAAACAATCGAATTTAAATCGAAAATTAAAGATGCTACCAAATTTTTTAACGATAAAATAGCTGAGCTTGAGGAAGAAGCTAAAAAAGCAGACATCGATCGTCAAGAAGAAATCTATACTGAAATTGATAAATTAAAAGACGAAGCTTACGAAGCATCTGAAGCTGTTTTATTAGATATTATGCCAGAGGCCTTTGCTGTTGTGAAAGAAACAGCAAAACGTTTTGCTAACAATACTGAATTAGAAGTAACTGCCACTCCTTTTGATAGAGAATTATCAGCTACTAGAGAACACATTACTTTAGAAGATGACAAAGCTTTTTGGGCTAACTCATGGGACGCTGCTGGTAAAGAAGTAATTTGGGACATGATTCACTACGATGTACAATTAATTGGTGGATCTGTATTACACCAAGGTAAAATTGCCGAAATGATGACAGGGGAAGGTAAAACCTTAGTTTCTACACTTCCAGTATACTTAAATGCTTTAACTGGTAACGGAGTTCATGTTGTTACTGTAAACGACTACTTAGCAAAACGTGACCGTGCGTGGATGGCTCCTATTTTTGAGTTCCACGGCTTAAGTACTGACTGTATTGATTTCCACCAACCAAATTCTGAAGCACGTAGAGAAGCTTATAATGCTGATATTACTTACGGAACTAACAATGAGTTTGGTTTCGACTACTTGCGTGATAACATGGCTAACTCTAAAAAAGACTTAGTACAACGTGCACCAAACTATGCTATTATTGATGAGGTGGATTCTGTTTTAATTGATGACGCTCGTACTCCGTTAATTATTTCTGGTCCTGTGCCACAAGGAGACAATCATGAATTTAATGAATTAAAGCCTCTAGTTGCCGATTTAGTTTCTATTCAAAATAAATACTTAGTAGGTGTTTTAGCTGAAGCTAAACGTTTAATTAAAGAAGGAGACACTAAAGAAGGTGGTTTCTTATTATTAAGAGTTTACAGAGGTCTTCCAAAAAACAAAGCCTTAATTAAGTTTTTATCTCAAGAAGGAGTTAAACAAATTCTTCAAAAAACTGAAAACTTTTACATGCAAGACAACAACAAGCTAATGCCTGAAGTTGATGCAGAATTATGGTTTACTATTGAAGAAAAGAACAATCAAATTGATTTAACTGATAAAGGTATTGCACACCTTTCTGATATCACAAAAAATGAAACGTTCTTCGTTTTACCAGATATTAGTGTAAAAGTTGGTCAAATAGATAAAAGCGATGCTACTCCAGAAGAGAAAGCTGATCAAAAAGAAGAATTATACCGTGAGTTTAGTGTGAAGAGTGAGCGCATTCATACCATGAACCAACTTTTAAAAGCCTACACGGTTTTTGAAAAAGACGTGGAGTATGTGGTTATGGACAATAAGGTAATGATTGTAGATGAGCAAACAGGTCGTATTATGGACGGTCGTCGTTACTCTGATGGGTTACACCAAGCCATTGAAGCTAAGGAGAATGTAAAAATTGAAGACGCTACGCAAACGTTTGCTACTGTTACTTTACAAAACTACTTTAGAATGTACCGTAAGTTATCTGGTATGACAGGTACAGCGATTACAGAAGCAGGTGAATTCTGGGAAATTTATAAACTAGATGTTGTTGAAATTCCTACAAATAAACCAATTCAAAGAGACGATAAACAAGATTTAGTTTATAAAACTACGCGTGAAAAATACAACGCAGTAATTGAAGACATTGTAAAATTAGTTGGAGAAGGAAGACCTGTATTAGTAGGTACTACCTCGGTTGAAATCTCTGAATTATTAGGAAGAATGTTACAAATTCGTAAAATTCCTCACAATATATTAAATGCAAAATTACACAAAAGAGAAGCTGATGTAGTTGCTGAAGCTGGTAAACCAGGAGTGGTAACCATTGCTACAAACATGGCTGGTCGTGGTACCGATATTAAATTATCTGACGAAGTTAAAGCAGCAGGTGGTTTAGCTATTATTGGTACAGAACGTCATGATTCTCGTCGTGTAGACCGTCAGTTACGAGGTCGTGCAGGACGTCAAGGAGATGTAGGTTCTTCTCAATTCTATGTAGCTTTAGACGATAACTTAATGCGTTTATTTGGTTCTGAAAGAATTGCGAAAATGATGGATAGAATGGGATTAAAAGAAGGTGAAGTAATTCAGCATTCTATGATTTCTAAATCTATTGAAAGAGCTCAGAAAAAAGTAGAAGAAAACAACTTTGGTATTCGTAAGCGTTTATTAGAGTATGATGATATTATGAACGCACAGCGTGAGTTTGTATACAAACGTCGTCGTCATGCTTTAGACGGAAAACGTTTACAAATTGACATCGCAAACATGATTTACGATACCTGTGATTCAATTGTAAGACAAAATAAGGGCGCTAAAGACTTCCAAAACTTTGAGTTCGAATTAATTCGTTTCTCTGCAATGACTTCTCCTTTTTCTGAGGAAGAATTCAATAAAACATCAGAGCAAGATTTAATTGACAAGCTATACAAAATAGTAACGGAACACTACAAAAGCGATGCGGAAAGAAATGCTGAAAATGCATTCCCAGTAATTAAAAATGTTTTTGAAAACGAAGGTGACCGTTACGAGCGTATTGTTGTTCCTTTTACAGATGGTTCTAAAACATTACAGGTAGTTACCAACTTAAAAGAAGCTTACGAAAGTGAAGGAAAATCATTAGTTAACGATTTTGAGAAAAACATCACTTTAGCGATTATTGATGAAAACTGGAAGGATCACTTACGTAAAATGGATGAGCTGAAACAAACCGTTCAAAATGCTACGTACGAGCAAAAAGATCCATTATTGGTTTATAAGTTTGAAGCTTTTGAGTTATTCCAAGAAACGATTGACAAAGTAAATAAAGAAGTTTTATCGTTCTTATTTAAAGGAAAACTACCTAGTCAAGAAGCTTCACAAGTATCTGAAGCTCGTGAACAACAACGTGAGCAATTAGATTTACGTAAAGATGAAGTTCAAAACTCAACACAGCAAGCTATTAGCAATGCACGTAACCAACAAACACAGGAACAACAGGTTGTAGAAACAGTTGTTCGTGAGCAACCAAAAATTGGTCGTAACGAAAAAGTTACCATCAAAAACGTAATGTCTGGTGAAGAAAAAGAAGTTAAGTACAAACAAGCTATTCCTTTATTAGAAAAAGGAGAATGGGTATTGTACAATAAGTAATCTTCAAACAAACTATATAAAAAGCTCGGTTTTTACCGAGCTTTTTACTTTTACATAACATTCACTACACTTTTTAGTAAAGATTTTATTACCAATAATTTATAATTACTTCACTTTTTAAAAACATTCGAAAAGTAACTTTGGTAAACATCGAAGTATACTTAGAATGAAAAAACACAAAAAACGTAAATTAGATATTGCTGTAATATCAGATGTGCATTTAGGAACTTTTGGTTGTAGAGCTACTGAACTTCATAACTACCTAAAAACCATCAATCCTAAAATATTAATCTTGAACGGAGATATTATTGATATTTGGCAATTTAACAAACGTTACTTTCCTAAACCACACATGAAAGTCATTAAGCAACTGATGAATTTCATCACTTCTGGAACAAAAGTGTATTACATCACAGGAAATCACGATGAAATGCTACGTAGGTTTAAAGGTTTTCGCTTAGGAAGCTTCGAAATCGTAAACAAAGTAGTGTTAGATATTGACGGTAAAAAAGGGTGGTTTTTTCATGGAGATGTTTTTGATGTTACCATGCAACATTCAAAATGGCTTGCTAAATTAGGAGGTAAAGGGTACGATTTTTTAATCCTAATAAATACCGCTGTTAACTGGTGTAGTCATAAATTAGGTTATGGTCGATTATCTTTTTCAAAAAAAATTAAAAACAGTGTAAAAAGCGCCATTAAATTCATTAATAATTTTGAAACAACTGCTGCAGACATTGCAATTGATGAGGGATATGACTATGTAGTATGCGGTCATATTCATCAACCAGAGATAAGATCCATAAAAACTGAAAAAGGAAGTACTGTATACTTAAATTCTGGTGATTGGATAGAAAACTTAACTGCTCTGGAATACAAAAACAAAACGTGGTCTTTATATGAATATGAAAAAGATGAGATCGCTAAAAATATTCATTTAGACTACTCTGTAAAAGATCTAGAGCTCATTAGTTCTGAACACAATAATAGTGAACTTTTTACAGAGCTCCTTAAAGAGTTTAACATTAAAACCCAATAATCATGAAGCTTATAATGGGCATTAAGTTAGGAAATGGTCAATACCTACTAAATAGGTAATTTTCTAAAAACAATCAATTATAAAAATTTAAAAAGATGAAAATATTATACGCTTTTCAAGGAACAGGAAACGGACATGCAAGTAGAGCCTTAGAGATAATCCCACATTTACAAAGACGTGGTGATGTTGACATATTGGTTAGCGGCTCACAATATGAAATAGAGCTTCCTTTCAACATAAAATATAAATTACATGGCTTAGGTTTTATTTTTGGTAAAAAAGGTGGAATTGATCTAATTAGCAGCTTAAAAGACTTAAGCCTTAACAAGGTTTACAAAGAAGTTAAAACATTACCTGTAAAAGAATATGATTTAGTTATTAACGATTTTGAACCTATCTCAGCTTGGGCATGTTTATTTAGAAATGTCCCCATTATTTCTTTGAGCAATCAAAATGCTTTGTTAAACGAAAAAAACTCTGCTTTTAAAAGGTTTAGGTTAGAGCGTTTGATTATTAAATACTATGCACCTGCAAAAAATAAATTCGGGTTTCACTTTAAAACTCATTCCTCTTCAACCTTCTTGCCTATTATTCGTAAGGAAATTCGCTATAGAAATATTACAAACAAAGGACATTACACAGTGTATTTACCTTCTTACAGTGATGAAAAAATAATCAAAGTACTTTCAAAAATAAAAGACATAAAGTGGCAAGTCTTTTCTAAGAAAACAAAAGAGCATCAATTCTTTCATAATATTACTATCCTACCAATTAACGACGATGCTTTTATTCGCAGTATGGCTTCAGCTAAAGGAATTATTTGTGGTGCAGGATTTGCAACACCTACTGAGGCTCTATATTTGCGAAAAAAACTATTGGTTATTCCTATGAAAAATCAATACGAACAACAATGCAATGCTGTTACGTTAAAAGAAATGGGGGTTACGGTTGTAAAAAAATTAAGTAAAAAGCAACTTCCTAAAATTGAAAAGTGGATTAACTCAAACAAAACTGTTGAAGTCCACTACCCTGATGTTACCGAAGATATGTTAGATGCAATTATTTTACCCTATTACAACAAAACTATTTTACCAGAAATTACCATTGAATAGTTGGTGAACCAATGCTTTGTAAAAAATCGTTGGTTTTAGAAAAATGTTTGTTGCCAAACCAATACCCACGATTGGCACTTAACGGTGATGGATGACCTGAGGTTAAAATATGATGCTTCTTTTTATCAATAAGCTTTGCTTTTTTCTTAGCAAAACCACCCCAAAGTAAAAACACTACATCTTCTTTTTCTTCAGATATTTTCTCAATTACAGCATCAGTAAATTGTTCCCAACCTTGTTTTTGATGGCTTCCCGCTTCTCCCGCTCTAACCGTTAAAGTAGCATTTAACAGTAATACTCCTTGTTTTGCCCAACGAGATAAATCACCACTTTTAGGGTATGGGATGTTTACATCTTTTTCTATTTCTTTAAAAATATTAATCAATGATGGAGGATGTGCAACACCGTCATGTACCGAAAAACACAATCCGTTAGCCTGCCCTACCCCGTGGTATGGATCTTGACCCAAAATCACTACTTTTAAATCATCTAACGAACAAAAATCAAACGCTGCGAAAATATCCGACCCTTTTGGGTAACACGTATGTTTTGAATATTCATTTTTAACAAAACTGGTAAGATTTTCAAAATACGGTTTCTCAAATTCTGATTGTAAAATATTTTTCCAGCTATCATTAATTTTTACTTGCATTGTTTGTTATTTTTGTCGTGGTTTCAAATATACTATTTTGACTAAAAACATTACAGAAAAAACACTTCAAGATTTAGAATTTACAACGGTTTTAGAACAAGTTGCAACACATTGTATCTCTAATTTAGGAAAAGAGAAAACAATGCAAATTCAACCTATTCCAAACAAAAGAAAATTATTTTTTGAGTTGAATATGGTAAATGAATATCTGTCTTCTTTTGAAAATGAAAATAGAATTCCTAATCATTATTTTGAAGATATTTCTGAAGAAATTAAGCGACTTGCTATAGAAAATAGTTTTTTAGAAACAGACGGTTTCTTAAAGGTTTCAGCTGTTTCAGAAACTGTGAATGAGCAAAAGAAGTTTTTAAAGAAGTTTCAAACCTACTACCCTACGTTATTTGCCCTGAGTGATGAAGTTGAGTTTACAACAGTAATTGTAGATAGTATAAAGAAAATAATTACTCCATACGGTGAGGTTGCCGATAATGCTTCTACTGCTTTAAAACATATACGTAAAGATATTGGGGCTGTTAGAGGTAAAATTTCAGAAAGTTTTTCTCGTGCCTTGAGTAAAAATATTTCGAGTGGTTATTTAGACGATATCAAAGAAACGGTAATTGATAACCAACGTGTGTTGGCTGTTTTAGCAATGCACAGACGTAAGGTTAAAGGAAGTTTATTAGGTTCATCTAAATCAGGGAACATTGTATATATCGCTCCTCAAGCTACGTTGGCTTACAGCAGAGAGTTACAAAACCTACTGTATGAAGAAAAACAAGAAGTTGTACGTATATTACGAGCTTTAGCTACTGAAATAAGACCTTATACTCCGTTACTAACTGAGTACGTTACTTTTTTAACACATTTAGATGTTGTAGGTGCCAAAGCAAAATATGCTAAAAGCATCAACGGGTTACTACCAAAAATCACCAAAGAGAAAAAAGTATTTTTAAAAAATGCGTTTCACCCTATTTTATGGCAAAAGAATAACGCTAAAAAAATTGAAACTATTCCACAGACTCTTCAGTTAAGTGAAGAACAACAAATTATTGTTATTTCAGGTCCGAATGCTGGTGGTAAAAGTATTACGTTAAAAACAATTGGCTTGTTACAAGTCATGTTACAAAGCGGATTGTTAATTCCTGTTCATGAACGTAGTGAAACTACACTTTTCAATACTATTTTGACTGATATTGGTGATAATCAATCTATCGAAAATCAATTGAGTACTTATAGTTATCGATTAAAAAACATGCGTTACTTTTTAAGAAAATGTAATGACAATACCTTGTTTTTAATTGATGAATTTGGTACAGGTTCTGATCCTGAATTAGGAGGTGCTTTGGCTGAAATTTTCTTAGAAGAGTTTTATGAAAAGAAAGCCTTCGGAATTATTACCACACATTATGCTAACCTAAAAGTATTAGCAGATGAATTAGATAATGTTACCAATGCCAATATGCAGTTTGATGAGCGTACTTTAGAGCCTTTATACAAATTGTATATAGGACAAGCAGGGAGTTCTTTTACGTTTGAAGTAGCACAGAAAAACGGAATTCCGTACAGCTTAATCAACCGTGCTAAAAAACGTGTAGAAACCGAAAAAGTTCGTTTAGATAAAACAATCTCAAAACTTCAAAAGGAACGAAATCGTTTACAAAAAACTTCTGAAAGTTTAAACAAACAAAAATCTAAAGGACAAGAGCATATTGAAAACCTACAAGAGAAAGAACTTAAAATACGTGAAAAACTAGAAGGTTTTCAAGAATTATATGACAACAACCAACGTATGTTATCTTTAGGAAGGAATATTAATGAAATGCTTAATAAATACTTCCAAACAAATAATAAAAAAGAACTTTCTGCTAGTTTTTTTAAATGGGCAATGGCAGAAAAGACCAAGTACATAAAGAAAAATCCACCTAAGAAGAAAACCAAAACAGAAAAGAAAGAAGAAAAAGTTGCTACACAAAAACAACAAGAAGCTATTAAAAAAGTAGAAAAAGAAGTACTTCAAAAAGTTGTAAAAGTTCGAGAAGAAAAGAAAAAAGAAGCCGAAAAAATTGCAAAAGAAAGAGCTGCCTATGTTTTTAAAGTAAATGACAGAGTTCGTTTAATTGACGGGAATGCTGTAGGAACTATTGACAAAATAGAAAAGAAAAAAGCTTTTATTAATTACGGGTTATTTACTACAGAAGCTAAAATAGAACAATTAGAATTAGTGGAACGTGCTAAAAAATGATTCATTGATAATACACAAAAAGTTCACATTAAAAAAAATAAGTAAACTAAAAAGCTCAAATTGTAAAAACAATTTGAGCTTTTTCACTAATCTCTATAGTTGTCTTAAAACAGTTCTTCTACTTCAATAATTAAATCATTAATGAAGTTTTCTGCTTTCTTAATATCATTATGTAGTACTCTGTCATCATTTACTAAAGGTACATCTTCTCTAAACATTCCTACAAAAGAAGATAAAAACTCAGAAGTATTCTCTTCTCTAAAAGAAAGCCCTTGAGAAGCATTCATTAACTCTATTGCTAGTACAGAACATACATTATCTACTACTTTTTTTGCTTTCACAGCTGCATTGGCTCCCATGCTTACATGATCTTCTTGTCCATTGCTAGACACAATAGAATCTACACTAGAAGGAGTACAAAACTGTTTATTTGCACTCACAATACTTGCAGCTGTATATTGTGGAATCATAAATCCACTATTTAAACCTGGGTTCGATACCAAAAAGTCAGGTAGCCCTCTTAAACCAGAAACTAATTGATAGGTTCTTCTTTCAGAAATATTTCCTAATTCTGCAACAGCAATTGCTAAATAATCTAAAGCTAGGGCTAGTGGCTGGCCATGGAAGTTTCCTCCTGAAACAATAATATCTTCATCAACAAATATGTTTGGGTTATCTGTTACTGAATTTATTTCTGTTATGAATGTTTTCTTTACAAACTCTAACGTGTCTTTTGTTGCTCCATGAACCTGAGGCATACATCTAAAAGAATAAGGGTCTTGTACGTGTTCTTTTGGTTGCTTGATTAATTCACTTCCTTCTAATACTTCTTTAATACGTTTAGCTGTAGCTAACTGTCCGTTATGTGGACGCACTAAATGAATCAACTCATTAAAAGGCTCAATTCTTCCATCAAAAGCTTCTAAAGAAATTGCACCAATAACATCTGCTAAATAAGAAAGTTTATAAGCCTTTAATAAATTATATACACCATATGCACTCATAAATTGAGTTCCATTTAACAATGCTAATCCTTCTTTAGACTGTAAATTAATTTTCTCCCAACCAAATTTTTCTTTTAAAACATCTCCTGAAACTCGTTCTCCTTCAACATACACTTCTCCTAATCCTATCAATGGTAAAGAAAGATGTGCTAATGGTGCTAAATCACCAGATGCTCCTAACGAACCTTGTGTATATACAACAGGTAAAATGTCTTTATTATAAAACTCAATCAAACGCTCAACAGTGGCCAACTGTACACCAGAATGACCATAACTTAATGATTGTATTTTAAGCAACAACATTAACTTTACAATTTTTTGAGGAACTTCATCTCCAGTTCCACAAGCATGACTCATTACTAAGTTTTCTTGAAGTTGTTGTAAATTATCTCCATTAATTTTGACGTTACATAACGAACCAAATCCTGTGTTAATTCCATAAATAGGATCGTTATGAGTTTTCATTTTCTCATCAAGGTAAGCACGACATTTTAATATCTTTTCTTTTGATTCTTCTGATAAAGAAAGTTTTTTATCTAGTAATACAATACTATGAATATCTTCTAAACCAAGTGGTTGGGAATTTATTATATGTGTAGTATTCATTTTAATATTTTTATAGTGTACAAATAACCAAAAAAAAGAGAAAACTTCAAGCTGATTTTTTATAAAAAATAGAACTAAGTTTAAATAAAATGTTAATTTCTTTGATAAAAAAGTTAAAAAAAGTAACTTCGGCGGCTTAAACACCGTTATTCTCACTAAACATTAAAGAATGAAAAAACTAGTACTTTTAGCCCTCATAGGAGTTACCATAATTTCATGTAAAAAGGAAGAAAAACCTGTTAAAGACTACTTGGTTTTAACTGGTAAAATTGATAACCTTAAAAAAAGAACTGTTACCTTGAATGGTTTTCAATTTGAAAAGAAAATAAAATTTGACAGAAAGACTGGTTCTTTTGTTGATACTCTTAAAATTGATAGAGAAGGCTATTATACCTTGGTTTACAATACAAAGCCTATTAAAGCTATCAACTTATATTTAACAAAGACAGATGATACAGGTATTGTATTTGATTACGACAACCCAGATTTTATTAATTTTGAAGGTGCTAACAAAAAAATAAATAGCTATCTTCATGAAAAACAAAAAACTTGGCCTGAAATACTTGTTAGTGCTAATCAATATTTTGCCTTAGAAGAAGGTGAGTTTTTAGCAAAAACTAATGAATATAAAGATGCTGTAACTGAAGCATCTATTTCTAAACAATTGCCTGCTGATTTCTTAAAAAAGGAAGTCAAAAATATTGACTATGAATGTTTAAGAAACCTTTATAATTATCAAGATTATCACAGAACATTAACAGGAAATAAAGACTTTACCGTTTCTGAAAATTTTCCTGATCCATTAGAGAATTTCAACTATAATGGTAACGATTATACAATTTCATACTTCTATAGAGTGATGTTAGAGACCGAGTTAAAAAATTTAGCTCGAGAAAATAATAAAGAAGGTGATGATTATTATTTAACTTATCTAGAAACTGTACAAACTGAGGTTACTGACTCAATCGCTAAAAACGATTTGTTATATAATAGTGCTCAAAATAGTATTACATATGCTAGTGATTTAAAAGAATTCTACAGAAAATTTATGGCGTATTCTACAAATGAAACACATAAAAAAGAGATTACTAAAGACTACGATCTTTTAAAAACAACAGCAAAAGGCCAACCTGCTCCTAAGTTTAAAGACTATGTAAACTATGATGGTGGCACAACTTCTTTAGATGATTTATTAGGCCACGGAAAGTACTTATACATTGATGTTTGGGCTACTTGGTGTGCTTATTGTAAAAGAGAAATTCCTTTATTAAAGCGATTAGAGCAAGAGTACCATGGTAAAAATATTGAGTTTGTAAGTATTAATGTTGATGCTAAAGGTAATGATGAAAAATGGAAAGAAACCATTCAAGATAGGGAGATGACTGGTATACAGCTAATGGCTGGAGATAGTCACTTAAATTTAGAATGGGCTCAAAACTTCTTAATTAAAGGTTTACCGAGATTTATCTTAATCGACCCTGACGGAAATATTGTAAGCCCTAACGCTCCAGCACCATCAGAAGGAGAACGTTTAATCAATATGTTTGAAGAATTAGGTATCTAATTTACCAATAAAATAAAAAAGACCGCTAATAAAAATTAGCGGTCTTTTTTATTTACTTATATTTCTAAAACCTATTATCTCCATCTAAAATATCTCCTAAACCTCCTAAAACACTTCCTTCTCCTCTATCACCTTTTCCAGTTTGTGGAGCCATAGCCAACACTCTACCTGCTAACCTACTAAATGGTAATGATTGGATATATACAGTTCCAGGACCTCTCAGCTTTGCAAAGAACAATCCTTCTCCTCCAAAAATGGTATTCTTTATACCTCCTACAAATTCAACATCATAATCAACGTCTTGAGTAAAACCAACAATACAGCCTGTATCTACTTTTAAAACTTCTCCTGGTTGTAATACCTTTTTTGCCATTGTACCACCTGCATGCACAAAGCCTATACCATCGCCTTCCATTTTTTGCATAATAAATCCTTCTCCTCCAAACAACCCTCTTCCTAAGCGTTTTGAAAACTCAATTCCGATAGATACCCCTTTAGCTGCACATAAAAAAGCATCTTTTTGACAAATAAACTTCCCTCCAAATTCTGTTAAATCAATTGGAATTATTTTTCCTGGATAAGGGGAAGCAAAAGAAACTTGTTTTTTTCCTTGACCATCATTGGTAAAAACCGTCATAAACAGGCTTTCACCTGTTAAGATTCGTTTTCCTGCAGAAAAAATTTTCCCTAACAATCCTTTTTCTTGATTTGAACCGTCTCCAAAAATTGTGTTCATTTTCACATCAGCATCCATCATCATAAAACTACCACTTTCAGCAACTACTCCTTCTTGCGGGTCTAATTCTATTTCTACATACTGCATTTCTTCTCCAAAAATGCGATAATCTATTTCGTGTGCATTCATAATTTTTTGTTTTTATATTTATAAGAAGAGTTTTTTACTGTTTTGTTACAAAAGATTCATTTTCGCTTAATACTTTTAACACTTTTAAAGCCTTAAAAGTCACTTCTTTTCTTTCTCTACTAAAAAACTTCATATCAAAATTCTTTTTTGGAACTACATTTGTAGCAAAGAAATAAGCATTTTTTTTAACTAAAACATAGCCTACAAACCAACCATTATTTTCTTCACCTCTTACTGACCAACCTGTTTTACCTCTCAATACATACTGATTGCTTTTATGCATTATCATCATACTTTTCATGATACTATCGGTACGCTCACTAATAAGTAACTCTGAATTATGTAATCGTTTTAAAAAGTCTATTTGCTGAAATTGATTAATCTTAGATTTACCTTGTAACCAGAAATTATCTAAAGTCATTTCATTTACATCCATTGAACCAAAATTCAACTTTGCTAAACTAGATTTCATTCTTTCAACTCCAATTTTTCTAGCTACCTCTTGGTAACATGGAACGCAAGAGTAGTGAAAAGCTTCTTTAAACGTTAAATCTTGCTCCCAAATCTTTAGATACCTAGATTCTCCGTTCCATTTAAAGATTGCGCTATCATTTTTTACGACTCCAACTTCTAAAGCAATGATAGAATTCGGAATTTTAAATGTTGACGCTGGTAAATTTCCAGTTTTACACCAATCAAAATTATTAGAATAATACACATCTTTATGCAAATCATAAACTAGTATAGCTCCTTCTAACTTTGCTATATCAAGTACCCCTTGAAACTGATTATTAACTAAAAACTTTGTTTCAACTTTCTCTTTTTTACTCTCTTCTTCACTCTTACAAGAAAATAGCAGTACTATAATTATAAAAATATAATTAAACCTCACCACAAAACTAATTTTTAACCTTTAAACTCCATTCATATTCAAATTTTGAAACAGAAACCTCTTCTTCGTTAAAACCTTCTGAAGTAACAGTTATTGTTTGCCCTTCACCTGTATCAATTGCTTTTTGTATTGTTTCTCTTATTAATTTACCATCGTTACATTCAAAACGTATTTTCCCTGTAGCCTTTTTAGTAAAAGTTCCATTCATATTAGTAACCAGCATAGAAATTTTTTTATTCGAAGCATCTATTTCTTTCATTACCAAAATACCTGTAGATAATTCTGATGCCATTCCTTGTACTGCCCAAAACATTGATTTAAATGGATTTTGATTTACCCATTTGTGGGTAACTTTAACCTCTGCTCTGTCGTTAGTAAGCGACTTTAATCGCACTCCAGTAAAAAAAGCTGAGGGTAACTTAAATAATAAAAAGGCATTAACTTTTCTTGGTGTAAACTTCATTTTTTCAGTATTTACAGGCAATGTACAGCTTTTTATTTAATTATATCGCTTCATTTAAATGTTAAATTTTGTTAATTTTTAGTACTATGTATTGCATAATACCTTTTAAAAGATATATATTTGCATTGTAAAGTATTATATAAATCATTTCACTATGCAACACAACAACCAAAATACCAATGCTTTTTTAATACATATTTCTGCTTTTGCAGGGTATTTATTTCCTTTAGGAAGTATTATCACCCCGCTTATATTATGGCAAACCTTAAAAGAGAGAATTCCTTTTTTAGATGAACATGGTAAAGAGGCCGTTAATTTTAACATCAGTTATAGTTTATACATTTTTATACTAGGCCTTTCTTTTATTCCTTTTTTCTTCGGAAGAATTTTCAACGGATTTGATGGTATAGATATCGACTTTGGTGGATACCATGGACACGGAGGATTGTTTGGTATTTTTGGATTCGCTTCTGTTGTAAGTATTGTCGCTCTTATTAAAGTAGCGCTGATAATTATAGCAGCCATGAAAGCTAATAAAGGTGAAATGTATAAATATCCACTTACAATAAAATTTATAAAATAACCCATAAACCGCATTACATGAAGATAGAAAACACAAAAGCACAAATGCGTAAGGGAGTTTTAGAGTACTGTATCTTATCTATTTTACAAAAAGGAGATGCATACACCTCTGAAATACTCTCAAATCTTAAAAGTGCTGAAATGATTGTGGTTGAAGGAACCATATATCCGTTACTTACCCGCTTAAAAAATGCAGGATTATTAAGTTACAGATGGGAAGAATCAACCTCTGGACCTCCAAGAAAATATTACGTACTCACAGAAAATGGCGGAATGTTCTTGAAAGAATTAGACAAAACATGGCATAATTTAGTAAACGCAGTAAACCAAGTAACAAGTACAAAATCAACTAAAGATGAATAAGACAATAAATATAAACCTGGGCGGATTTTTCTTCCACATAGATGAAACTGCCTATCAGAAATTAAAACGATACTTAGATGCCATCGCTCGTTCGTTAAGCGATGATCCGCAAGGAAAAAATGAAATTATAGCAGATATAGAAGCTCGTATTAGTGAGTTACTATCTGAAAGAATTACCGATGCTCGTCAAGTAGTAAATGAAAGTGATATTGAAGAAATTATTGCTATCATGGGGCAACCTGAAGACTATGCGGAAGCTGAAGAAGGGTATAGCGAAAATACTTCTTTCAACTATAAGAGAAATACTTCTAACAAAAAAATGTTTAGAGATGGTGATGACAAGTTTCTAGGAGGAGTATGTTCTGGACTTGGGCATTATTTTAATATCGATGTGGTTTGGATTCGTTTAGCTTTCCTTATTTTAACATTAGCAGGATTTGGTTTTGGAATTATAGGATATATCATTTTATGGGTTATCCTTCCAGAAGCGAAAACTACTTCAGAAAAGTTACAGATGGAGGGTGAAGCTGTAAATATTGACAATATTGAAAAAAAAATTCGTAATGAGTTTGAAAACCTTTCTTCAAAGGTAAAGGAAGGCGCCCATGATTTATCGGATAAAATTTCAAATGCTGATTATCAAAAACTACGTAACCAAACTAAATCTGGTTTTCAGGATTTCATAGACACTATGGGTAAAATTTTACTAGCCGTATTCAAAGTGTTTGGTAAATTCATGGGCGTTTTATTAATATTTATCGCTGGTATTACAATCATTTCATTGCTACTAACCTTATTTTCTGTAGGAAGCTTAGAAATCTTAAATTTTGATGGAGACATGATTCACTACCCTCCTTTCTTTTATGATTCGGCTATGCCTAAATGGTTATTGATGACATTTGTATTTTTCTTAATAGGAATTCCTTTTGCTGTCCTATTTATTTTAGGATTACGAATTTTATCTCCTAATGTTAAAAGACTTGGTATTGCAACAGTTTTAACATTATTCGGGCTTTGGTTAGTATCTTTATTAGCAATCGGATTCTCTGGTATTGAATATTTTACCACACATGCTTACGATGGTGCACATGTTTCAAAACATAGTATCACCTACAATCAAGAAGAGCCTTTAAAAATACGAGTAGTAAACGATGATAATATTTACTATCAACATAGTTTGCGTAATAGAGATAATTCAGTATCTGTTCATGTAAATGATAAAGAAATGAAATACTCTAACGATATAAATATCGATGTCCGTAAGAGTGAAACTGGTAATGCTTATATAGAAATAAAGAAAACTTCTGAAGGAAGAAAGCGAAATGATGCCAACAGTAATGCAGAAGCTATTCAGTACAACTTTAAAACAGCAAACAATACTATTGTTTTTGATGCCTTTTTTATTAGCGAATACAAGAACATGTGGAAAGATGAAGAAATTGATGCTGTTTTATACATTCCTGAAGGAACAACTATATACTTTGAAGGTTCGTCTCGTAACTTTTTAGATGATGTAAAAAACGTCCAAAATGTATACGACCGTGATATGGCCAACCATCATTTTAAAATGACTTCTAAAGGCTTTAACTGTTTAGATTGTGATGAAGAAGATATTAATAATGAAGATTCTGACGATTGGGATTCTGATAATGATGATGAGGTAAGCTTCTTATTTGACAGCACAATTAATAATACAAAAGCTGAATTTATTATCTCAAAGAAAACTACTGAAAGTGAACTTAACAAATTAATCAACTGGTTTAAAGATCGTAAAAACATAGATATTGATATTGTTAGCGCTAAATTTAATAATGATAAAACAATTGATAATCTAGTTTTAGGAATTGATTGTAACGACGGATATGTAGGTAGTATTAAAGTTTCAAACAGTACATTAGATACTGTATCAAAAGGATTCCGTAGACTGTATAATGAAGAAGGAGCTTTAAGCTTTAAAACTTGGTAAATACATAAACTGGAAAACTATGAATGATTTATTTGACTTCTTCTTTAAGGGTAACTTTTTTATGAAAATAGTTACACTTCTATACACACTTTTACTTTCATGGGTAATGAATGGACAAGTACAAGAAATTCCTAACTACAAACCTGTTGATATTGATCTACACAATCAAATTGTAAAAATGGATAGTATATTCTTTAACGCTTATAATACTTGTGACATGAAAACACAAGCAGGTATTTTAAGTGATGATATTGAATTCTTTCATGACAAGGGTGGTTTATCTACCTCTAAAAATGAAATCATAGCTGCCACTAAAAAAAATATTTGCGGTAAGGTTACTCGTACCTTGATAAAGGGTAGCATTGAAGTATACCCTATTAATAAGTATGGAGCCGTTCAAATAGGTTATCATAAGTTTTTTAATAATAGAGAACCTAACGCTAAATCTATTCCTAGCAAGTTTATTGCTATCTGGAAAAAAGAACATGAAAAGTGGTTAATGACAAAAATTATTAGCCTGCATTAAAAATATAGTTGACACTAACAACATTAGTTCATTGGTTAGCTAACTCCGATGACACTAATACTTGGTTTTATTAGTTAAGCCAAAGCTGTACAGCTTTGGCTTTTTCTTTGCATGAATCTCACTTATTAAAATACTAAAACCTATATCTTTGTTTAAAACATTCCTTGTATGAATTTAACCATTGAGAACATTTTATTAATAGGGTCTTTATTACTTTTAATAAGTATTATTGTAGGAAAAACATCTTATAAATTTGGAGTTCCTACTCTACTCCTTTTTTTAAGTATCGGAATGCTTGCAGGCTCTGATGGTATTGGAGGTATTATTTTTGACGACCCAAAAGCCGCACAATTTATAGGAATTGTTTCTTTAAATTTTATTCTATTTTCTGGTGGTTTAGATACAAATTGGAAAGCTGTTAAACCTATACTTAAAGAAGGGTTAGCACTTTCTACTTTAGGAGTATTGCTTACCGCTGTTTCCTTAGGACTATTTGTTTGGAATGTTACCAACTTTACGATATATGAAAGCTTATTATTAGGTGCTATTGTTTCTTCTACCGATGCTGCAGCTGTATTCTCTATTTTACGCTCTAAAAACTTAGCATTAAGAGAAAACTTGCGCCCTACTTTGGAGCTAGAAAGTGGTAGTAACGACCCCATGGCTTACGTATTAACTATAGCTTTTTTAACACTAGTTATTCATCAAGATCAAAGCTTAACTTCTATAATACCTTTATTTTTACAGCAAATGATATTTGGTGCTATTGCTGGTTTTTTGTTTGGTATGCTTAGCAAAAAAATAATAAACTCAATAAAACTTGATTTTGAAGGGTTGTATCCTGTTTTGGTTATTGCACTTATGTTTATTACTTTTTCTTTCACTGATTTTATAGGTGGTAATGGCTTTTTAGCTATTTATATTTGTGCTGTTTATTTAGGAAATCAAAACTTAATTCATAAAAAAACTATTTTAAAAATGTTTGATGGATTAGCTTGGTTAATGCAAATAGTACTGTTCTTAACCTTAGGACTACTTGTTTTTCCTTCACAAATTGTTCCTTATATTGGTATTGGACTTATTATTTCACTCTTCTTAATTTTTATTGCTCGACCTGTAGGAGTTTTTATTAGTTTACTTTTTTTTAAAATGAAATTAAGGAGGCGTTTTTATATTTCATGGGTTGGCCTACGTGGGGCCGTTCCTATAGTATTTGCTACCTACCCTCTTTTAGCTGGTATAGATAAAGCTAATATTATTTTTAATATCGTATTTTTTATATCAGTTACTTCTATTATAATACAAGGTACAACACTTAGTATTGTTGCAAAATGGTTAAACGTTGCTTTACCTGAAGAAACAAAAAAATTAAGTGCCACAGATATGTTGTTAGAAGAAAATCCAAAAGCTTTAATGCAAGAAATTATAATTACAGAATCATGCAAATCGGCAAATAAAAAAATTGTTGAATTAAACTTTCCTAAAAACGCTATTATAGCCATGATAAAAAGAGATGGTAACTATATTACTCCTAATGGTTCAACTACAATAAATAATGCTGATATTTTAATTGTTCTTGCTGATAAAAAAAGTGTTTTTAAAGAAGTTAATGAAAGTCTTAAAAATTAACTTTTTATGAGTTTTAGTATTATTTAATAAAGTAACTTTGCAGTATGAATAAGGTTTTGAAATTTCTAAGTCTACTTTTTATTACAACGGTATATTTTACCGCTATTGGGTATACTCAAGAAGAGCAATCTTTTTCTAATAAGTTACGCAAACCTAATTCTGCTCTTAAAGAATATAAACAAAAGCTTTCTTCTAAGGGGTTACAGCACACTACAGAATCAGAAAATCTTACCAATCACTTTAACAACCTTCCTTCTACTAATGTAAAAAACACATTCTCAGAAGCAGGCATCAATTTTAAATCTGTTGAATTATTTTTCAACAGAAAATATATTCAATACATTTCTTTATCAAGAAATACTATAGTAAACTATAGAAAATCTGATTTAATATTTCCTTTTCATTACCATTGGTGATTTTTTTGAACTTTAATATTCAACTAATCAATTTTATCATAAAAAATATACTCTTAACTAATAATTAATTAAGAGTAAAACCCAATTTAATTAAAAATAAATGGATTTAGGAACCATAATCATTGGTGCTATACTATTAGTTATATGTATAGCTCCTTTTATACTTGTACGTAAAAAACAATTAACAAAAAAGAAGAAAAAACTTCAAATACTAAATAATATTTCTCTAGAATATAACTGTAATATAGAAGAATATGAATTTTGTAATGATTTTGTTTTAGGAATTGACAAATCTAAAAACTATCTTTTCTATTTTAAACAATCTGAAGAAAACATACAAAAAAAAGTCATAAATCTACAAACAATTGAAGAATGTATTGTTATTAAAAAAACACGAAGCATAAACGATAGAACAATTGAATTAATAAAGTTGAATTTTATAAAAGATAATGAAACTACTTCAATTATTATTTATGATGAAAAAAAAGACCTGTTAATTAGCAACGAATTACTAGTGGCAAATAAATGGGCTCTTCTAATTAATAGTAGTTTAAAAAAACAATAAGCTTTAATATATAATCTAAGCCTTAGAATTACTTAAGGCTTAGATTTTTATTAAACTCTTTTTATACTTGCCTAACATTTTTTTTATGAATATTTTCGACAAAAATTATAGTTATAAATTAACTGCTATGTAAATACAAAAAGAATAAAGTGATTACCAAAAAAGTTTCTTCGTTCTTTCTATTATACAAACAACATTAAATAAGTGAATATGGGAAAAATTAAAATTGAAAGCACTGTTGGTGCTAAAATTTATGCTAATGAAAAAGAACTAGGTTTAATAAAAAAAGAAAACAAAGAATATGTAGTAGAAAACGGCAGGTATGAAATCTATGCCAAAGCGTCTTGGTGTGGTAGTCAAAAAATAAATATAAATGTTACCGATGATAAAACCATCACCTTAACTCTTAACAGTTTTAAATACGAGGGAATTATAAGAACAGTTATGATGTTACTTGTTACTTTATTTATGTTTTCAAAAAGTCTCATTTTTTTAATTCTTGCAGGAATTATTATTCTATATCCTTTATACTATATTTCTTTTGGAAAAGATAATTACTTAGAATTAAATGAGAAGCATGAAAACAACCTAGTTAATACACAAAACATTTAATTTTTACTTTAACAAACCACAACTTGTTTAATTAATACACCTATAAAAAGCTATGAACTACAAAATAATAAAACTACTCTTTGACCCAAGAGAAACGATTAATAAAAAAGAATTTTTATTTGGAATAATAATTTTATTCATTTTAGCCTTCTCTCTAGTTATTAATTTTATCACAAATATCAGTATCACAGCATTTATAAGCCATAAAGGAGTTCAAAAATTAGCTACATATCAAATTATACAGCCATTTACTATCCCTTATTTGCCTATTAACTTTATACTTTTTTACAGTTCTATTATTCTAGCAATTAAAAGAGTTAAAGACCTTAATTCTAAAGTATGGGTAGGTGTACTAACCGGAATATTCATCTTTCTTTTTTTTGATGTTACTTTCTTAAAAACAACTACTAGCACAGGAACACTTTCTAATTTATTAGGAGTAGAAATAAATAATGAAGTAAAAAATTATCATCTATTTAATATGGGGATTTATATACTTTTAGGAGTAAGTTCCATATTCATTCTTTCGATTCTAAAAGGGACAAAACACTATGTAAAAGATGTTTACAATAAAGGAAGATTAACCATCTTTCAATTTATTAATCAATTAGGTTTTTTACTTATTATCATTTTTGTCTTGTCTATACTTTTTATTACTCTTTTTGGTATCGCTAGTAATAACAATACTCTTAATCTCCTTAATCGAAACATGTTTTGGCAATCAATTATTCTTGGTTTTACTGGTCTTTTAATTATTATGTGGTATTTAAAACTGGTTTACATGAGATTAAAAAACACTACTTTTTCTTTCTTGAACTATTTTTTATGTTTTATAGTTTATATTATAAGTTTAGCCTCTTTAATTGTAATAACATATAAAGTTGATAATTTAAATTACATAAATACATATCAAACTTTTTTCTCGCTTATTAATATAGCATTTTCATTTATAAACCTTTCTTTATTTTTGTTAGACATAGACTCGAAACCACTAGTGCTTGGTATTAAAAAACACAATTAATTAAACAGTTCTTCTGAAATTTTTAAATTATTTAAAATAAAACATCTCTATACATGCAAGCTTAAATGCAATAATTCATTTTCCTAATTTAAGTAAAACTAGAGACTTTTTTTATAAAAAATCTGAAAAAAGTATTCTATATTTACTTAAATATCAAAAAGTCATGAAATAATGCATAAAATTTCGGTACTTACCACTATACTTATAACTATCGCTAGTTTTGCTCAAAAAATCCCTAAAAAAATTAATGAAAGTGATTTTTCTATTGGAAAAACTGTTCAAATAAAATCGGCTATTTTAAAAGAGGACAGAACATTAAATATTTATTTCCCTGCTAGCTACAACACCAATAACTCAAAAAAATATCCGGTCATTTATTTACTTGATGGCTCAAAAAATGAGGATTTTATTCACATTGCTGGAATTGTTCAATTTGGTTCTTTCCCATGGATAAATATGCTCCCTGAAGCTATTGTTGTTGGTATTGGAAATGTAGATAGAAAAAGAGATTTCACTTACCCTTCTACTCTTGAAATCGATCAAAAAGAGTTTCCTACTTCTGGGAAATCTAAGCAGTTTATTCAGTTTCTACAAAAAGAACTGTTACCCTTTATTAATGCCAACTACAGAGTCACTAATAACAAAACACTAATCGGACAATCACTTGGAGGGCTTTTAGCTACAGAAGTTTTATTTAAAACTCCCAACCTTTTTAACAACTACATAATTGTAAGCCCTAGTCTTTGGTGGGATGCTGAAAAACTTTTGACCTTCACACCAGTAAAGTATACCACTAAGAAGAACATTTACATTGCAGTTGGTAAAGAAGGCCCAATTATGGAAAGAACTGCCAAAGAACTATACAACAAGCTACTTGATAAAGCAACTGAAAATTCAAAACTTCACTTTGATTTTTTAGAAGATAAAACTCATGGAGATGCTTTACATGAAGCTGTATACAATGCTTTTGAAAAAATATTTAAATCAGATATATAAACCATTTTAAATAACAAACTACCTTTTGTAAATTCTTCTTAAAATTCAACAGGAACTCCATCTATGAAAACAATTATTCTCTATTATTCTTAAGATAGTAAAGCTTTTAAGTTTGTTGTTTAGAATATGTATACTAACTTACTCTCTAATAATATTAAAATTTCATCAAAGCTTGTGTACTAAAAAAGTCAAATTGACTTTTAAAAAACACTTTTTCTGTGAAAAATTGTCTTTTTGGTTTAAAAAAACACACATAAAATCAAATCAACTCAAAATAAACACCAATAAAACAAAATTCATTTTTAAACACACTAAAAAAAATTAAATTTATTTAATTTGTAGCAAATCTCAATAAACTATGTCATCAAAAAATAAACTAGAAAGTTTTACTAATACAACTGAAGAATTTGTCTCTCCAGAGTACATTCGTAACCGCTTCTCTAAAATTATGTCTGATATGTACAAAAATGAGGTACCACTTTATGGTGAGTTACTTGATTTGGTTCATGATATCAATGATAATGTTCTTTCTGAGTCTAAAGAAATTGAAGAGCAGTTAGCACATACTGGCGAATTAACTCGATTAAATATGGAACGCCACGGAGCAATTCGTTTAGGCAAACCCTATGAGTTATTTACGATGAGACGTCTGTTTAAAGTAATGGGAATGTATTCTGTTGGCTACTACGATTTAGCCCCAGCTGGTGTTCCTGTTCATTCTACAGCTTTTAGAGCTATTGAAAGCACCGCCCTTAACCAAGCTCCATTCAGAGTTTTTACCTCTTTATTACGTTTAGATTTAATTGATGATACTCAGCTTCGTAACAATGTTGAAACTATTTTAGAAAAACGTCAAATTTTTACAGAAAAAGTTTTACAACTCATTGATAAGTCTGAAAAAGAAGGTGGGTTAAATAAAGAAGATGCCGAAACCTTTGTTCAAGAAGCATTAGAAACTTTTCGTTGGCACGATACTGCTACCGTAGATTATAAAATGTACGAAGCTTTACTAAATCAACACAGATTAATTGCTGATGTAGTTGCTTTCAAAGGCCCTCACATCAACCACCTAACCCCTAGAACTTTAGATATAGACAAGGTGCAAACAAGTATGGAAACTCGTAATATTCCACCAAAAGATAATATAGAAGGACCTCCTGCAAGAAAATGCCCTATTCTATTACGCCAAACAAGTTTTAAAGCATTGACCGAAAAAGTAACTTTTAAAAACAATGCTGAAAAAGAAGAAATAGGTGAACACAAAGCTCGTTTTGGTGAGATAGAACAACGTGGTGCAGCATTAACTCAAAAAGGACTTGATTTGTATCATGAACTGTTAGGTAAAACACGTAAAGCTATTGGTGGATCACCAACTGCCGAAAACGCCTCAGAATACAATAAATTATTAGCAGAAAATTTTAAAGTTTTTCCTGATAACTATGAAGAGCTACACTCAAAAGAGTTGGCATATTTCCATTATTTCGCTACCGATAAAGCAAAAACTTTATCTAAAGAAAAAGTGTATACAAAAGCAGATGTAAACCAATTATTAGAGGATGGCTATTTAAGCATAGAACCTATGGTTTACGAAGATTTCTTACCTGTAAGTGCTGCAGGAATTTTTGCTTCAAACTTAGGAACAGATGATGCTAAACGAGAATATGAAGGTACTTCAAATCAATCTTTATTTGAAAAAGATTTAGGTGAACCTGTTTATAAGTTAACAAAATGGTATGAAGACATGCAAGATGAAAGCATACAAAACTGCTTAGCAGTAATAAATGCTTAAGCATAAAATAGAATATTGAAAAAGTGTAGCCGTATATTTGCATTATCGGCTACACTTTTTTTTTTCGTTAAAAACGATTGTTTATCTTGTAGCTTATATTAAGTTTATTCTAACAAAATTATTCTTTTGGAAAATCAATTTGATTATATAGACAAACAAATACTTTCAAAATTACGTTTAGACGCTCGTAAAGCCTATTCGCAAATTGCGGAAGAATTAAAGGTTTCCAACTCCTTAATTCATCAACGTATTAAAAAGTTAACTGCAGAAGGTGTAATTAAAAATGCAGAGTTTGTTTTAGAAGAAAAAAGCTTAGGCTATAAAACCAAATCATATACAGGTATTCGATTACGTGAAGCTCGCTTTGCTAAAGAAGTAATGCACGAGTTGGAAAAAATACCCGAAATAACCGAATGTAATTTTGTTTCTGGTTACTACGCTATTTTTATTTTAATATTTGCTAGAGACAACGAACATTTACAAAAAATACTATACGATAACGTACATTTAATCAAAGGAGTGGCAGGAACCGATACTTTTATATGTTTCGATACTTGTTTTAAGCGTCACATTCCAATAGAATAATTAACAACACTACCCACATTTTAGGTATTTAAGATAATGGTACAAACAACACAACTAGAAACGTTCAAAAAATCATTAACTGGCGAACTATTTTTTGACGACCTACATAAAAACATTTACGCAACCGATGCTTCGGTATATCGTAAAATCCCACTAGCAGTTTCATATCCTAAGAACATAGAGGATATTCAGCTATTAATTGATTTTGCTACTAAAAATAACATCACCTTAATTCCGCGTACAGCAGGAACTTCATTAGCAGGACAGTGTGTGGGAGATGGAATTGTTGTAGACGTTTCTAAACACTTTACCAACATACTGGCTTTTGATGAGATTAACAAAACCATTACGGTAGAGCCAGGAATTATTCGTGACGATTTAAACCGCTTCCTAAAACCATTCGGGTTATTTTTTGGTCCGAATACCTCAACCTCTAACCGTTGTATGATTGGCGGAATGGTAGGTAATAACTCTTCAGGAAGTACTTCTATTCGTTATGGAGTAACTCGTGATAAAGTAATTGCTATTCAAGGCTTGTTAAGTGACGGTAGTGAAGTTACTTTTTCTGAAATTACTTCAGCTGAATTCAATCAAAAGAAAATAGAAAATTCGTTAGAAGGAAATATCTATCGTGCTATTTATACAGAACTTTCTCAAGAAGCTGTTCAGCAAGAAATAAAAAAAGAATTCCCAAAAGAAAGCATTCACCGAAGAAATACAGGATATGCTGTTGATGAATTTTTAACTTCCGATTTATTTGGTGGGGCAGAACCAACTATCAACCCTGCTAAATTTTTATCAGGAAGTGAAGGAACTTTAGTGTTTTCAACAGCTATTACAATTCAACTAGACGACCTACCTCCTACACAAAGTATTATGGTATGTCCGCATTTTACTAGTGTAAACGAAAGCTTAAAAGCTACTGTTACTACCATGAAACACACACTCTATGCTTGTGAATTAATGGATAAAGTAATTTTAGATTGCACTAAAAATAACCGTGAGCAAGCCAAAAACCGTTTCTTTTTACAAGGAGATCCGGAAGCTGTGTTAATGTTAGAAGTTTCGGCAGACACTATAAAAGAAGCTGAAATATTAGCCGATAAACTTATTAAAGATTTAAAAGCAAACAATTTTGGGTACCACTATCCTAAAGTATATGGCGAAGACATTGCTAAAGTACATCAGCTACGAAAAGCAGGTTTAGGATTATTAGGAAACATTGTTGGAGACGATAAAGCGGTAGCTTGTATTGAAGATACTGCCGTAGCCTTGGAAGATTTACCTACCTATATTGAGGAATTCACCAAAATTATGGATAAATATCAGCAAAGAGCAGTGTATTATGCACATGCAGGAGCTGGTGAGCTACACTTACGTCCTATTTTGAATTTAAAGAAAAAGGAAGACGTAGTATTATTTAGAAAAATAACTACTGAAACTGCTGAGTTAGTTAAGAAGTATCAAGGATCGTTTAGTGGTGAACATGGTGATGGTATTGTGCGTGCGGAATTTATTCCGTTGATGATAGGTGACAAAAACTACCAATTATTACGAAGAATAAAAAAAGCATTTGATCCGAACAATGTGTTCAACAAAGGAAAAATTACTGATGCTTTTCCGATGGATCAAAGTTTGCGTTATGAGGTTGATAGAAATGAACCTAATATTGAAACCATTCAAGATTTTTCAGATAGCGAAGGTATTTTAAAACTAGCTGAAAAATGTAACGGTTCAGGTGATTGCCGTAAATCTCCCGAAGCTGGCGGGACTTTATGCCCTAGTTATCGAGCAACTCGAAACGAAAAAGAAACTACCCGTGCTAGAGCCAATACACTTCGTGAAGTTTTAACGAATAATACCGCTAAAAACAAGTTCGATTCTAAAGAATTAAAAGATATCCTAGACCTATGTTTGAGTTGTAAGGCTTGTGCTAGTGAATGTCCGAGTAATGTAGATATTGCTTCGATGAAGGCAGAATTCTTGTACCAATATCAAGAAACAAACGGATATTCTTTCCGCAGTAAATTATTTGCTAACAATGCTAAATACAATAAATTAGGAAGTAAGTTCCCTGTACTAACAAATTTCTTTACCAATACTACTCTAGCTAAAAAGGTTATGGGAGTTGCCACAGAACGTTCTGTTCCTAAGTTAGCAAAACAACCTTTAAGTACTTGGTTAGAAAACCATAAACCAATAGCTTCTAAAAAAACAGTGTATTTATTTAATGATGAGTTTACCAACTATTATGATGCAGAAATTGGAAAAGACGCAGTTGTTGTATTGGAAAAACTAGGATATGAAGTAAAAACCGTGAACCACGAAGAAAGTGGGCGTAGCTATATCTCAAAAGGTTTTTTAAAAGAAGCTAAAGAAATTGCTAATAAAAATGTAAACACTTTTAAAGAACTAATTTCTGAAGAAACTCCATTAATTGGATTAGAACCTTCGGCTATTTTAACCTTTAGAGATGAGTACTTACGTTTAGCAGATGATAAAACAACAGCCAAAAAGCTTTCTGAAAACTGTTACACTATTGAAGAATTTTTAGCTAAAGAACATACTAAAGGCTCTATAGACACCACTAAATTTAGCAATGAAACTAAAGAGCTTAAAATACATGGACATTGTCACCAAAAAGCTTTGTCTAGTACACACGCTTCTTTTTCTATTTTAAACATTCCTAAAAACTACAAGGTGACCATTATGAATACTGGTTGTTGTGGTATGGCAGGATCTTTTGGGTATGAAAAAGAACACTATAAAGTAAGTATGCAAGTGGGGGAAGATACGTTGTTTCCTAAGGTTAGAAACTGTTCGGTTGATACAGAAATAGTCGCTGCTGGTACTAGTTGTCGTCATCAAATTTATGACGGAACAAAGCGTTTAGCAAAACATCCTGTAACTATTTTAAAAGAAGCTTTGTTATAAATAATTGATTTTCATTACTTTATTTTGTATTTTTAAGACGTTTAACTCTTAAAATGCATTATTATGTCGAGCAATAAAATCATCTTTAACAATGCAATGCTAATTTTTACGGGTATTGTTTGCTTTTTTTTAGTTATGAAAATTTTTGGATTAGAAGATATATCCGAACTACGTTTTTTAAACTTTGCTTTCGTTCTTTATGGTATTAACAGGGCTATAAAAACCAACATTGTTAAAAACCATGAGTCGTTATATTTCAGTAATTTTTTATTAGGAATTGGAACCTCAATAATTGCTGTAGCCTTAACTGTTTTTGGGCTAATTATATATGTAGATTTTATTGATGCTAGTTTTATGACAATACTTGAACAATCTTCTTTCTGGGGGCAAAATTTAAGTTTACCACTAGTTGTATTTGCATTAGCTATTGAAGGAATTGCTTCTTCAGTTATCTGTTCTTTTATTTTAATGCAGTATTATAAAAACTATAAAATTTCAAATACAATGGTTGCTTAGGCTTTTGGCAAAAAAACCTCAGCCATCATACAACGAGCACTTCCTCCACCACAGGTTTCTATAGTTTCTAGAGAGCTGTGCAGTATTTTACAGTGTTTTTCTATAGCTTTAATTTGATTTGGGTTTAATGATTTAAAGGCGGAAGAACTCATTACTAAGTAACGCTCGTCATTTACTCCTTTAACTTGTAACATATTTCCTGCAAATTGTGTTACTTGTTGCTCTGAGATGGCAATAACTTCTTTTCCATCCGACTTTAAGTGTTTTAATACGTTTTTCTTTTCTTTTTTATCATCTATCGAATCTAAACATACCACTGAAAAACTTTCCGCAACACACATCATTACGTTTGTATGATAAATAGCTTCTCTCCTTCCTTTAACTGTTTGATTTGCTGTAAAAATTACAGGTGTGTATTCAAAATCTTCACAAAACTCAATAAACAATTCTTCATCTGCACGTGGTGATAAGGCACAATAGGCTTTTCTATTGTATCTATCTAAAATCATACTTCCTGTTCCTTCTAAAAAAATCCCTTCCTCTTCTGCTTCTGAATAGTCTACAACATTTTCAATTACAAAACCTTTCTCTTCTAGTTTTTCCAACACGTCTTCTCTACGTTCTAAACGTCTATTCTCTGCAAACATCGGGTAGATAGCTACGTCTCCGTTTTCATGAAAAGAAATCCAGTTATTTGGAAATAATGCATCTGGTGTATTAGGCTCTTTGGTATCTTCAGTAACTACTACACTAACTCCTACAGCTCGCAATTTTTCTACAAAAGCATCAAACTCTTCTTGTGCCTTAACATTGATTGATGCAGGTAACATTCCTGACAACTCTTGCTGGTAATAATTATTTACGGCTGTTTGCTCATTCATCCTAAAGTTTGCAGGACGGACCATTAAAATTGTATTTGTTGTTTGTTGCATACTGCGAAGGTAATAGATTTTTAAGTTTTTATTACAGCACAAAAACAACTAAGTTTTAGTTACGCTATGTTAATTTATCTTACCTATTCTAGGTCTACTACTAAAAACGTTGAACACTTATTTATAACACATTAAATAAAAATTACTTAAACTTTATTTATTAAGATAATAATAATGTTACCAAACAGTTTAAACCTATGAAAAAAGTAGTAACATAAATTTCTTATCAATCTTTACTATATTTTAACAAATTCTATAACAACACCTATTACTATTATAAATATTTTCACCAAAAATAAGCTATAAACTTACAAACATAAAAAACAAACTATGGGATGGTTTAACAGAAAAAAAACTTCAACGAATAATACTCAAACAACTCAAAAAGATTCTTCAATAGTTAGATCTCAATCAATTACTACTTGTCTAGACGCCGGATTTCATCCTGCAAGTTCTCTCCCTACAATTAGAGAAACAAAGTTAAGACCTGCTGATGAAATTGCAGGAAGACTCCACGCTATAAAAGCTCTTGTTTTATGGCTTATGGTGCCTTCAGAAAATTTACCCGACGAAAAAATAATTAACTTCATTAATCAAAATAAACTTTTTGGTTACATGACCCTAGAGGAAAAAGAAATACTTGATGCTTCTAGAAATAATATTGAATTAAGAAATTCTATTGGTTGGAAGTTTGAAAACGCATGGCCACTTGCTTGGTACTTTGGTTATGACGAGCCTGAAATTTCTGGTCAAATGATGACTGGTGAGCAAATGCAGGAAATCTTTATAAATTACACTTGTTCACTTGATACTTTAATTAGTGATTGGCTTCCTCAACAACACACTCTAGAAGAAGAAAAATTAGTAGAAAAAGAAGATTTATTTTACTGTTTGCATAATGCTGTAAGAAGTGCTCAACTAGGAGGAAACACTACTCCTGATGGCTTCGACCCTATTGCGAATGGAGGAGTTATACATGAACGTAGACATTCGTTAACATGGATGCTTTCTAACGGTACTGAATGGGAAAACACCGATCTTAGTACGTAAACAAATAAAACTAGAGACGTTAATTCTAAACTACATAAATTTGCAAAAATTGAAATTTTAAGAAAATAAGAATCTTTATACTAGTAATTTTACTACTTAGCTTGTGTTCATGTAAAAATACAAACAATGACTCTACTTCTTTCTGGGGAAGTGAAGCTTATACTTTTTGAAACGTTACAATACTTAATAAAAATATTACTAGTTATAGTAGTTTTAAAAAAGGGAATTCTATATCTAGAAACAAAGTAAAAATTATAACATATAAAAAGTCTTTCGGTATGAATGTTAAAATAGTTAGAAATAAAATTAATTAAAGAACTCACTATGATTATAAGAAAAGCCACTACTAAAGACACTAAAGAAATTGCTTCTTATATGTTATTAGCAATGGAAGACATTGTTTATAAATTTATAGGAGAAAGTTCTACAAAAAAAGCACTTGCCTTTTTAGAGGCATTAATTATTCAAAAAAACAACCAATACTCTTATGAAAACTGTTGGGTTATAGAAAGTGACAATAAAACTATTGCTGCAGCTAACATATATGATGGTGCAGATTTAAAAAAACTTAGAAAACCAGTAGCTGCATTAATAAAAACCATGTTTAATAAAGAACTAACATACGAATACGAAACCCAGCCTGGTGAGTATTATATTGATTGTATTGGTGTAAACCCTAGCTACCAAGGTAAAGGTGTTGGTTCTAAAATACTAACCTTTTTAATTGATGAATATGTTCATAAAAAGAGTGAAACATTAGGTCTTTTGGTTGATAAAGATAACCCTAATGCTAAAAAATTATATTTAAAGCTAGGTTTTAAAGTTATTGATCAAAAAACATTAGCCGATAAAGAAATGGAGCACTTACAAATACAGTAACTTTATTAAGAAAACTATAACACACAACACTCCGTTTATTTTATAAGTTTACAATGTGAGAAAACACAGTAAAATACCTAATACATCATCCCTATTTCCAATAGTAGGGCTAGTATTTTTATTGCTATTTTCTCCCTGTAAGGTTAGAAACTTTATACAAGCAGAACTTAGTGTTCCTCTTACAGAGGTTTCGAGTAAAAGTCAGACCACCACGAGCAATCTTAGTTGTTATAGTCGTGAGGTTACAGACATTTCTCTACTACAAACAATACCTTCTTCTATTAAGGTTTATCCTTTTTTTATAAATAGAGCTTTTAACCTTTCTTTTAGCTTTGGTGAAATTTTTCATTACAAAACAAGGATTGATTATCAAAAAAAGAGAGATGTAACAACTTCAGTTCCTCTTTATATTTTATTTAAAAACTTTAAGGTTTATCTTTAATACCACTTTCCACTTAATAGTTTACTTTAATAAAAAGTAGAATTTAACAACATCAAGTAAAACAATAACAACCTACATAAACAATGTTTATGTAACTCGTGGCTATGCCTTAAGTTTAAATAGCTAGCCTCACTTAACTTAAATAAAAAAAATGATTAACAACAATATAAAAAATGATTCTGGACTTTTAGTTCTTGCTATACGTTTAGTTATTGGCTGGACATATTTTTCTGCCTTTTGGAGAAGAACAATTTTAGCTAATAAACTTGATCCTGAAGTAGCTGGGTACATTGGAGAAAAATTCAATCACTTTCTCCCTAACGCTTTAGGCATTAAACCTCTTATTCAATATTTAGTAGAAAATCCTGACATCCTATGGTTAAACATGGTAATATTTACCATTATTGAAGGAATTGTAGGTTTATTCATCATATTTGGTTTATTTACCAGAATAATGAGTATTGGTGTATTTGGGTTGGCAATGGGAATTCTCCTTGGCTCTGGTTGGATAGGTACAACATGTCTTGACGAATGGCAAATTGGTGTACTTGGAATTGCAACAGGTTATGTACTTTTTTTAACAGGCAGCGGTAAATATTCAATAGACAACTACTTCATAAAAAACAATTTTTCCTTTACTAAAAAGAAATGGTTTGCATGGTTAGGGTCAGGAGTTATACCAATTAAGAACCATATTTTTCCAAAATTTGTTTTAATAGGATCCTTGACTATTTTAGGAATGACTTTATTCACAAACCAAGTATTTCATGGCGGAGTTTGGGGTACACTTCATAACAAATCAGTAAAACCTAAATTAGAAATAACAGAAGCTAAAATTAGCAACGATATACTTTCTTTTGACCTTTTTAGAACAGAGGGTGTTGATGTTTACGGTTCTTGGGTTATCTCTGTTGAATTATCAAACCAACAAAATAATACTGTTATTCAGTATTCTCAAAAAGACTTAGCTTCTTTAACTAATGAAAACATCTTAAATTATTATGTTGCTAAAATAAAACCAGATAAACACAGCTTGGTTGTGCCTTTAGGTGCTAAAGCTAAAATGATTTTCAAAAATCAAGTTTTTTCTAATCTTTCTAACGGAACATATACATTAAAAATAACTGATATTAGTGGTGCTTTTTGGACACATCAAATAACTAAATAGACCTAAAAACGCAATAGTGATAGAAATACGCTATTGCGTTTCTTTCATAAACTTTAATCATCATTCACAAGCTAATCTTATATTTTTTTTAACAAATTTCGTGTCGATTGCCTTTGTTTTTATAAATAATTTCACCCAAAAAAGCTATTAAGTGTTTTCTACACTTAACCTCTTGCTAATTAAAACACAAAGTAGACTATGAGTAATCAATTAAATTTTAAAGAATTAAACTTTAAACTAGCAGTAATTAATGAATTAATGTATGTTCAAGAAGTATTAGAGCCTAAATTAGACGTTTATGAGTTTATAGAAAAACAGCGAAACTTATCTAGCTCAGAAGCTTATGATGTTATTGAAGAAGAAGGTTATGAAATTATTCCTGAAGTATTAGAACATTTTAAAAACTTAAAAATTACTTCAGAAATGGTTGAAAACATTGAAGAACTAGACATGGATGGTGGTGACGAAATCTATGGTCAAATTATTCCCTTTTGGGATGGTGAAGATGATGTATTTAGTGTAAACTCTGCTGTTGATGCTAAACTACTTCCTAACTTAAAAAACATTTCTCTTCTTTACAGCAAAAATGATTCACTTTTAGAAGAATTTCAAGAAAAAGGAATTGAAGCTGATTGGCTATAAAAAAGTAAAACATATTTAAAAAGTAAAAGTATATAATGGAGACTAGTAAAGCAAACGACAAAGAAATACAACAAGAATGGTGTAAAATTGGCGAAACTTATGCTACTGAGGTTAACAAGATGGTTTCTTTTGGTGAAGAACATGGTTGGGAAAATTGGAAAGGTAAAGAACCAGAAGACAATCGTGATCATTTAGCTGATGTCGTGGTACAAAAGTTAAGAGAAGCCAATAAAACTGGACATATTGAAGAGTTCAGAAAACAATACCCACCTTCTCATACTCCATTAATAAAATATTTTAAAGAAAAAGGACAAAGTATTGAACAGCTATGCTTTATTGAAAATGAAAAAATCGTTTTTGTAACAGGTAGCGCCTATCAAAATAGGCAAGCCTATCTTCTAAACAACAGAACACTTATTAAATTAGATAATACCATTGATGCCATAGGAAAATCTCATCAAAACAACATTTTTGCAATTAAAACTCCAAAAACATTAATTACACGTAAAGAATGGGATGGAGAAATTATTGAAACTTTTGAGTTAGGCGATATAAATGAATTAGGTATTTCAAATATAACACCCTTCAACGATGGAAAAAAAGTACTTATTACTACTTCAGAAGGAATATTTTTAATATCTAAAAACAAGACACACATGATACATCCTTTGCCCGATTTAGAAGATGAAGAATGGGAACCATACATAGACATGGAAAACGCTGCTTTATCTAATGACAATAAATATATTGTAGTTGGTGATCAATCTTTTGATCATCGAGTATTAGATAATGAAGGAAATCAAATTGGAGAAATTGGTCCGCAATCTTCTTATCCTCATTTTTGCCTATTTTCTAAAGACGACAAACAACTTATTACAAACTCTTGTCATTTTTATAACGGAATTACCATAGGGGTTGATGCTAAGAACTTAAACGGATTAGAAGTTGAATCTTATGTAGATGAAGCAGATAATTTTAAGGTTATTGATGATGAAATGAGAGTGTATGTTGGTACAGCTACTAAAGACTATTACATTTTAGGTGATGCTTACGGATACATTAAAGCTTTTGATAAAAATGGGAACTGTATTTGGCGACATTATCTTGGCTCTACCATTAGCGGTATTACAATTTCTGACAACAATCAAACTTTATGGGTAAGTACCTATGCTGGAATTCTTCATAAATTAAAATTAGGTAAAGGGCACAGAGATACACATACCATTGGTAATGGAAATCATTATGAAGATTTCAGATTAATTCTTTGGAAAGAAGAAAAAAAAGAGCTTTGGTGGTAAAGGCTATTAAAATAAAAAGAAGAGTTCTTATTATTTTAGTGCTTCTATTAACAGGTTTTTTAATTCCTCAAAACTTAAAAATGCCTGTTAAGGGAGCTACCAAATCAGATTACAACCCAAAATCATTTTGGTATTACCCTTGGGGAAAATCAATTACTCACAAAGGGGTTGATATTTTTGCTAAGAAAAATACTAAAATCACTTCTTCTACTCTTGGAATAGTTTTATTTTCTGGAAAAACAAGTATGGGCGGAAATACAGTACTAGTTTTAGGTCCAAAATGGAGGCTACATTATTATGCACATTTAGAAAACGTAAAAACATCTTCTTTAACTTTTGTAAATAATAACTCAGTAATTGGTACTGTCGGAACTAGTGGGAATGCCGCTGGAAAAGCTCCACATTTACACTACTCTATACTTACTATAATACCTTATGTATGGAAGATTGATTCAGAAAGACAAGGGTGGAAAAAAATGTTTTATCTAAACCCTATTGAATTTTTAGAAGTTTAATTTTTAATCTAACCCTTCCATTTCTGCATCATAAAACAATCCTGCAGCTTCAATTAAGCTTTCTAACTCATTAGCTAAATCTTGTTCATTTTCATTTGATAAATCTTCAAACCATTCAACTTCATCGTCTTTTAAATTAATTAAAAAACGAGGATATTCAGTATGCAAAACGAAAATATCTTCTGGGTGTTTACTATTATCTGCTAATAAAAATTTAGGTAAGTTCATGGTGTTTTGTTTTAATAAGTTTGATAGTTAATTTGTTAAATCGTATAAATAATAAGATTGACGCTGTAGTTAATCCTGCTAGTAATCCTAACCAAATACCAAAGCTACCATACATATCTTTTGCTCCAAAGAAAAAGCTAATCGGAAAACCAACTATCCAATACGATATAAAAGTTATTAATGTAGGTATTTTAACATCTTGTAAACCACGTAAAGCACCTAACATTACAACTTGTATACTATCACTAATCTGAAAAATTGCGGCAGCAATTAATAAGTTTGCTGCTATACTCATTACCTCCATATTATCTGCATAATTTTCAGCATCGCTTAAATCAACATATAAATTTGGTAATGATTTATGAAAAACAAAGAAGAAAGTAGCAAATACAACCGCTAATATTGTTCCTAAGAAAAATATTGAAAACGCTATTCTTCGTAATTCTTTATAATTTTTTAATCCTTTTTGATTTCCCACTCTAATCATAGAAGCAACACTTAACCCGGTTGCTACCATAAATGTCATCGAAGATAAATTCAATGCTATTTGATTTGCTGCTTGAGGGTTTTTACCTAACAATCCACTTAACCAAATTGCTGCCGTAAAAATAGCTACTTCAAAAAACATTTGCATAGCACTTGGTGTACCTAAATTTAATATTTTTCGAATCATCAAAGTATCTAAAACAAAAAACTTAATATTGGTTACCAAGCGTTTTGAACGTTCCTTTTTACTTAACAACCACCACAGATATACTACCATTACAAACCTTGAAAGTAATGTTCCATAAGCAGCTCCTACTATTCCTAACTCTGGAAAACCAAACTTTCCATAAATAAATAAGTAATTAAGTAGCACGTTTAACACATTAGCTATTAATGTTGCATACATAGGGTAACGTGTCATCGACATTCCATCGCTAAACTGTTTAAATGCCTGAAAAATAATCATCGGAATTAATGAAAAGGCTACCAAATCTAAATATGGAATCGCTAACTCAACTACTTCTATAGGTTGTTTCATTAAATACATTAACGGCTTCGAAAAGAAAACAGCTAAAAACAGTACAAGCCCCATCATAGTGCATAAAAAAAGTCCATGCTTAAAAGTAGATTTTGCTTGCGTAAAATTATTTGAAGAATCTGCTTCAGCAATTAAAGGAGTTATTGCGGTAGAAAAACCAATACCTAAAGACATAGCTATAAACATAAAGCTATTTCCTAATGAAACTGCTGCCAACTCAGCAGTTCCTAATTGCCCTACCATTATATTATCTATAAAACTCACAAAAGTATGTCCCAACATACCTAACATTACAGGAGCTGCAAGTTTTAAGTTATATTTAAATTCTGATGTATATTGCTTAATGTTCAATTTAGTACTCTTTTCAGCTTGCAAAAATACAACTGTTATCTAAAATAATACAGGGTTATGACAAAATAAAAACCGCTTAAAAAAGCGGTTTTTATAACATCAAATAATTACATTATATTCTAATCTTTATGATTTTGGTAATAAAACGCTATTAATTACATGAATTACTCCATTAGATTGATTTACATCTGCAATAGTAACCTTTGCTTTACCTCCATTTGCATCAGATATATAAACATTTTTTCCTTTCATCCATGCTGTGATTTTACCTCCGCTAACAGTTTCTATAGAAACCTTACCTCCTTTATCTTTTATTAATTTCACTAGTTCGTTTGCACTCCATTTACCAGCAACAACATGATACTTCAAAATGGTCTGTAACTTCATTTTATTTTCTGGTTTCAATAATGATTCTACTACTCCTTCTGGAAGTTTATCAAAAGCCTTATTTACAGGAGCAAAAACTGTAAAAGGTCCTTTGCTTGATAAAACATCTACTAAGTTTGCTGCTTTTACAGCGGCTACCAATGTTGTATGATCTTTAGAGTTTACAGCATTTTGTACAATGTTTTTTGATGGATACATTTCTGCACCTCCAACCATTTTTGTTTTTTCTTGTGCCGTAATACTATAGCTGGTTAATAAAGCGACTACTAAAACGGTTACTTTTAAAAAGTTTAAGGTTTTCATAAATAATGATTTTTAAATTAATATTTCTATTTAATCATACCTACGAAAAAGATTGTCTTTTGGTTTTATAAGAAATTAAATCTCTAAGGAAAACTTAGAATATTCTTATAAGTTATTTAATTATTCTTATTTTTGATTTTCCTAAAACACATATAAAATGGCATCAATAACACTAAAAGGGAGCCCTATTGAAACAATAGGTAACCTACCTAAAATAGGAACTAAAGCAATTGATTTTTCATTAGTTGCAACTGATTTATCTATTAAAAAATTAGATAACTTTAATGGTACTAGGTTAATTTTAAATATTTTCCCAAGTGTTGATACAGGTACTTGTGCTACCTCTGTTAGAGAATTCAACAAAAAAGCAGCCAATTTAGAAAACACTAAAGTTTTATGTATTTCTAGAGACTTACCTTTTGCTCAAGATCGTTTTTGTGGTGCTGAAGGTATTGAAAATGTAGTAATGTTATCTGATTTTGCTGCTGGTAGATTTGGCAAAGACTATGGATTGGAAATTGTTACAGGACCTTTAGCAGGCTTACATTCTCGTTCTATTGTTATTATTGATGAAAATGGTACTGTAACCTATACAGAACAAGTAAACGAAACTGTAGACGAACCTAATTATGAAGCTGCGTTAAAAGCTCTTTAAGAATATATGAAGAACCCGAATGACGGCTTTTTAAAAGGACGCATACGTAGTATTAAATTTGCAGTAAAGGGAATGTGGTTATTAATAACTACAGAAGATAGCATAAAGGCTCAACTTACATTTGCTTTAATTGCTGTTTTCCTAGGTTTTTGCTTTAACATATCTGCAACCGAATGGATAGTTCAAGTGTTAGCTATAGGAGTTGTTTTAGTTGCTGAAGCTCTAAATACTGCCATAGAAAAAGTAGCTGATTTTATACACCCAAATTACCATAAAAAAATAGGTTTCATTAAAGATATTGCTGCTGGTGCTCCTGCATTTGCAGCTCTTGTATCGTTAATTATTGCTGGAGTAATTTACCTTCCTAAAATAATAGCTATATTGTAGCGTTCAATTTATTCCTAACAAAAATACATGGCAAAAAAAAAGACAACTGTTCAAAAAAAACAGTCAAAAACTTCTATCATTAAAAAGGCTAAAACCTTTTTTTCAAATAGACAAAACCAAACTATTCTAGGTTTTTTTCTATTACTGTTTTCTATATTTTTAACCGTTGCTTTTATTTCTTTTTTCTTCTCTTGGCAAGAAGATCAAAGCACACTTAGTCAATTTGCAGACAGAACAATTCCTACTAAAAATTTATTAGGAAAAATAGGTGCTAAACTCAGTAATTTTCTTGTATACGACGGTTTTGGTTTAGGGGCTTTTATTATACCTATAACATTGTTTTTAACAGGATCTAGAATTTTACTTCAAACTAATCTAAAAAGAATTATAACCTCTTGGAACTGGGCTATTCTTATTATGTTATGGTTTGCAATAACTCTGGGTTTTTTTGAAAAAAAACATGCCCTTTTATCAGGAGTTATTGGTTTTGAATTAAATGAATATTTACAAACTTTCATAGGTAAAACAGGGCTAGCTATTTTGCTTATTTTCTTTTTAGTTGCTTATTTAATTATACGCTTTAGTATTACTCCTGAAACAATTAGTGAAAAGGTAAAAGTTAATAAAGAGAAAAAAGCTAACGCTATAAAAGATACTCCTAAAGTTAACAGAGATGACTCTACAATTGTAAATGATACTGATGTTAACATCAATTCTGAAGAAGCTAAAACTGAAGAAGCAAAGAAAGATAAATCAGACTTTGAATTATCTCTAGAAAATTTACAACCAACCATTTCTAACTATTCTGGTGTTGATGAAACTTCAAATAACGAAAAGAAAGAAGAAATTTCTTTAGATATTACTCAAACTAACGAGCCTACGATAGATATATTAGAAGACAGTAAAAAAGAAGTAGAAGTTGCTATTGAAAAAATTGCAGAAGAAAAAAGTGTCTCTGAAAACTTATCAGATCAATTACTCAAAGATTTTGGCGAGTTTGACCCTACCTTAGAGCTAGGAAATTTTAAATTCCCTTCTTTTAACTTACTAAAAGAATACAACGAAAGCATTTCTGTTGACCCTACCGAACTTGAAGCTAAGAAAAATCAAATCGTAGAAACTTTAAAAAACTACAAAATTGGTATTGCACAAATAAAAGCAACTGTTGGCCCAACAATTACCTTATATGAAATTGTACCTGAAGCTGGAGTTCGTATTTCAAAAATTAAAAACCTAGAAGACGATATTGCTTTATCACTTTCAGCTTTAGGAATACGTATTATTGCTCCTATTCCAGGTAAAGGAACCATTGGTATTGAAGTACCTAATAAAAAAGCAACTATCGTGTCTATGCATTCGGTAATTTCTTCAAAAAAGTTTCAAGAATCACCTATGCAACTTCCTATTGCTTTAGGTAAAACTATTTCAAATGAAACCTTTGTTATCGATTTAGCTAAAATGCCTCACTTACTTATGGCAGGTGCTACAGGACAAGGTAAATCAGTAGGATTGAATGCTATTTTAACATCACTTCTATACAAAAAACATCCAGCTGAAGTAAAGTTTGTATTAGTTGATCCTAAAAAAGTAGAATTAACACTATTCAATAAAATAGAGCGTCATTACTTAGCGAAATTACCAGATGATTCTGATGCTATTATTACAGATACTACCAAAGTAGTTAACACTTTAAACTCTTTATGTATTGAAATGGATAATCGTTACGACTTGCTTAAAAATGCCATGGTTCGTAATATTAAAGAATACAACGCTAAGTTTAAGGCTCGTAAACTAAATCCTGAAAACGGACATCGCTTTTTACCTTATATTGTATTAGTAATTGACGAATTTGCTGATTTGATTATGACCGCTGGAAAAGAAGTAGAAACCCCTATTGCTCGTTTAGCTCAATTAGCACGTGCCATCGGTATTCATTTAATTGTGGCAACTCAGCGTCCATCGGTTAATGTAATTACAGGTATTATAAAAGCAAACTTCCCTTCTAGAATTGCTTTTAGAGTAACTTCAAAAATTGATTCGAGAACTATTTTAGATGCCCCAGGAGCAGACCAATTAATTGGTAGAGGTGACTTATTGTATTCTGGAGGAAATGATATTACTCGAATTCAGTGTGCTTTCGTAGATACACCTGAAGTAGAAAAAATCACCGATTTTATTGGTTCCCAACGTGCGTACCCAGAAGCTTATTTACTTCCAGAATATGTTGGCGAAGAAGGTGGCACAAATCTTGATGTTGATATTGCAGACAGAGATAAACTGTTCAAAGAAGCAGCTGAAGTTATTGTTACTGCACAACAAGGTTCGGCATCGTTATTGCAACGTAAATTGAAGTTAGGTTACAACCGAGCAGGTAGGTTAATAGATCAATTAGAAGCCGCTGGTATTGTAGGTCCTTTCGAAGGTAGCAAAGCACGACAAGTACTTGTACCAGACTTAATTGCTTTAGAACAATTATTAGAAAGTGAAAAGAATTAATAATTATAAACTATTCCGAAAGTGGAAATAAGAAAGACGATGAAAAAAATAGGATTATTATTTATTGGATTATGTATTAGCATTAGTGCTATGGGACAAACAGATTCTTCTGAAGCAAAAAAACTGTTAGATGAAGTTTCAAATAAAATGGGTACCTACAGAAACATGGTTATAGGTTTTAATTCTTCTTTAATTAACAAAGAAGCGGGTATCACAAATGACCCTCCAATAAGAGGAGAAATTACACTCTCTGGTGAAAAGTATAACCTAGACTATCTTGGAAACACCTTTATTTTTGATGGAAAAAAATTAGTTGTTATTAACCAAGATGAAAAGGAGGTTAGTATTAACAATGGTAATTTAGATGAAGAAGATGGCTTTATTTACCCTTCTAAATTATTAACTTTTTACAAAGAAGGTTATAATTACCAAATGGGGGCATTAAAAAACAGTAATGGACGTAAAGTTCAGTACATAGACCTTACTCCTATTGATAGTAACTCTGATATTGTAAAAGTTCAATTAGGTATCGATGCTAAAACAAAACATATTTATAAACTTACCCAAATAGGCTCTAACGGAGCTGAAACTACTTTTACAATTACTAAATTTAAAAGCAACCAACCTATATCTGCTCAACTTTTTTCTTTTGATAGAACTAAGTATGCTAAGCAAGGATATTATATCGACTAAAAAATTACATAAAAGTTTTGTTACTGATTTGCTCAAAAATCATTAACAAAACTTTTGTGTTTATATGCCACTAACCTACTACCTTTGCATCTGTGAAAACATTAGACAGATATATATTAAAAAGCTTCTTAGTTCCTTTTTTAGCAACCTTCTTTATCATTTTGTTTGTATTAGTAATGCAAGTATTATGGTTAGCTTTTGATAATTTTGCTGGTAAAGGTATTAGCGCAGGAATTATTTTAAAATTCTTGTGGTACACAACTCTTATTGTCACCCCTCAAGCTTTACCTATTGGTGTTTTATTATCTTCTATTATGACACTGGGTAGTTTATCTGAAAATTATGAATTTGCTGCAGCAAAATCTGCAGGTGTGTCTTTACAGCGTATGGTACGCCCTATTGTTTTCTTAGCTATTTTTTTAAGTAGTATTAACTTTTTGTTTCTTAACTATGTATACCCATACGCAATGCTTAAGCAATTAAACATGAAGGTAAACATTAAAAAGAAACAACCTGCAATAGCGTTAGTTGCAGGAAGTTTTAACACTGAAATCCCTAATTTTCAAATAAAATTTAAAGAAAAGTACGGTAAAGATGATAACCTTTTAAAAGAAGTGATGATTTACGACTTATCTTCTAAAAAAGGAAACAATAAAATAATTACTGCAGAACGTGGTGAAATTCTTTCAGAAGAAGGTAGTCGTTATATGACATTGGTTTTAAAAAATGGACATTATTTTGAACATCATTTGAAAAACGGAGTTTCTTATAAAGAGCGAGAAAAAATGCCAGCTTCCTACGCAACTTTTAAAGAATATACTATTAACATTGATATCTCTTCATTTAATGATGATGGTTTGGAAGATGAAAAGTATAAAACAAATTACAATATGTTAAGTTTGGCTCAGTTAAAAGACACTTTGCCAACAATGAAACAAAATTATGATGCTTTTGTTAGTAGTAGAGCTAAAAACTTGTTTTTAAGTATTGATGTAGAAGGTTTATACCAACACCCTGACTCATTAATAAACAAAAACCTTTCTCTAGACATTCTTGAAAACTTTGAATTAAAAGAAAAGCAAAATATTCTTTCGGTAGCTACCTCTAAATTAGAACGTACAATCAACAATAATAAATCCAACAAAGACATCTTAAAAAACAAACGAAAATATTTAAATTTATATGATATAGAGTTTTTTAATCGTATGGCCTTTTCTCTTTCTTGTTTATTACTTTTCTTTATTGGTGCTCCCTTAGGTTCTATTATTAGAAAAGGAGGAATGGGCTTACCTATGATTTTGGCAATTGCCATTTATGTACTATATTTTTTCTCCAATACCTTCGGAAGAAACCTAGCAGAAGAAAGCTCACTTACAGCTATTACTGGCTCTTGGCTAAGTGTATTTTTAATGCTACCTTTGGCTATTATTTTAACAGTTAGAGCTACCAAAGATAAAGGTCTTTTTGATATTAATAGCTTTTTTGCTCCAATACGAAACTTTGTAAAAAACTTATTCTCTAAAAAGAGAAAACCGCAACATAATGACAACACAAACACCAACTAATATTCAATTAAACACAATTGAAGAAGCTATTGAAGATATAAAAAACGGTAAAGTTATTATCGTAGTTGATGATGAAGATCGTGAAAATGAAGGTGACTTTTTAGCAGCTGCAGAAAAAATCACCCCAGAAATGATCAACTTTATGGCAACTCATGGTCGTGGGTTAATTTGTACCCCTCTTACTGAAACTCGTTGTAAAGAATTAGAGTTAGGAATGATGGTTAGTAACAATACCGACCCTATGGAAACTGCTTTTACTGTATCGGTTGACTTACGTGGAAATGGTGTTACTACAGGTATTTCTGCTTCTGATAGAGCTAAAACTGTACAAGCTTTAATTAATCCTAATACAAAACCTTTTGATTTAGCTAGACCAGGGCATATTTTTCCTTTAAAAGCTAAAAACGGAGGTGTATTACGTAGAACCGGTCATACAGAAGCTGCTATAGATTTTGCTCGTTTAGCTGGTTTAGAGCCTGCTGGCGTTATCGTTGAAATTATGAATGAAGACGGTACCATGGCACGCTTGCCTCAACTAATGAAAGTTGCTAAGAAATTTGATTTAAAAATTGTTTCTATTGAAGATTTAGTTGCTTATAGAATGGAGCACGACTCGTTAATTGAAAAGAAAGAAGATTTTAACATTCAAACTCGTTTTGGTGATTTCCGCCTTCGTGCATATAAACAAACTACTAATAACCAAGTACACATTGCCCTAACCAAAGGTACTTGGAGTAAAAATGAGCCTATTTTAACTCGTGTTAATTCTACTTTGGTTAACAATGATATCTTAGGAACCTTAACCAATAATGCTGACAAAAAATTAGATCAAATGTTCAAAGTTATTAATGATGAAGGTAGAGGCGCTATATTATTTATTAACCAACAAATGCAAGCATTAAACCTTTTAAATAGACTTCGCATTTTAAAAGAGAACCAAGCAAAAGGTGAAATGAAAGCTCCTAATGTAGTCATGGACAACAAAGACTTTGGTATTGGTGCACAAATTTTACACGATTTACACATTCATAAACTACGTTTGGTTTCTAATACTAAACAAACTAAACGTGTAGGTATGATTGGTTACGGGCTAGAAATTGTTGATTATGTAAATTATTAATAAAAATTAGGAAGAACTACTGTTTCAATTTTTGAAATCGCCTCACCTAAAGATGTGTCTGACTTTCGTAAATGTAAGGCCATGTGGTTTACACCGGCGTCTTCGTAAGCTTTTAGTAATTCAGTTAAATGATTAATACCAACTGAACCACCAAAACGATGTGGTTTAAACATAGTATTATCATCTTGTAACAGATTTAAATGAAATGCCGAAATATAAGGTTTGCAGGCTTGATCTGTATCGTATAATGCTTCGCACCATCGTTTACGGTTTAAATAGGTTTCTTCAGGTGTTCTTGGATAATTAAACCAACCATTAGCATTTTTGGCAATCCACTCAAGACTTTGTCCGGAATGTCCAGCAACGACTAGCGGAATTTGATGTTTTGGCTTCGGGTATACCGCAACACCTTTATTTAAAAACGGATATATGGCCGATAAATCACTGTTGGTTTTCCAAGCTTCTTGCATAATATTTAGATGATCTCTAAACAATTTTGGTCGCTCTTGATAATCGATACCATACATTGGAAACTCAACAGGTCTATCACCCAAACCTAAGCCTAAAATAAGTCTGCTGTCACTTAGATGCTCTATCGTAGCGGTTGCTTTTGCTAGTTTTATAGGTTGATGTAATGGAGAAACTATTGCGGCTGTACCTAACAACACATTTTTAGTTGCGGCAGATAAATACCCTAAATAACTTAAGGTGTCAAATAACTGTGCGCCATCACCAAAATTAGGATCGTAAACAGGTACTTCTCTAATCCAAACTGCAGCAAAACCAGCCTTATCAATTTGTTTAACGTACTGTAAATGCTTACTGATATCTGGCACACCAAATGGTCTGCCATCTTCCTTTCGTTTTTTATCGCCTTCTAAAGACCAATCGTTATCTAAAGGAAATTCAATACCAAGCGTCATTTTACCTGGTTTGTATAGTTTATCAAAATTTTTCATAAAATTAAAAAAATTGAACTACATCAAACAGTTTAAAACTTAAATAAGTAAACATGTCTGATGTAGTTTTGTTCTTAGTCATTCCAGATACCCTCTGCTGTATACGGACCTTTTTCAACTTCCCAAAAAGTACCATCTATAAAACGATGATTTTTATCTAAAGCTTCAATACGTTTCATATCGTCTTCATTCAATTCAAAAGCAATAGTATTAAAGTTTTCTTGAAGGCGTTTTGGGTTAACCGATTTTGGTATTACCGAAACACCACGTTGTATATCCCAAGCTAAAAGTACCTGTGCTGCAGTCATGTTATTAGCAGTTGAAATATCGTTAACAGTCTTGTTTTTCAACAAATTTAAATCATCATCATCATTTGCACCAGAACCTATTGGTGCATAAGCCGTCATGTGAATGCGATGTGCTTTAGCGAATTCTAACAGTTCGTTTTGTTGTAAAAACGGATGCACTTCTACCTGAAGCATTTCTGGTAAATGTTTAGCATGATCAATAATATCTGTTAAATCATTTTGGTTGAAATTACTCATCCCAATATGCTTAGCTAAGCCTTGTTCTAAAGCATCTTCCATACCTTTCCAAGTGTCTGTAAGTGGCTGGTCTTCAAGCGGAATAAATTCTTCTGCTGTTTTAGGAAACTCGACACCTTTTTTAAAGGCAATTGGCCAATGGATTAGGTATAAATCTAAATACTCTAACTGTAAATCTTTTAAGGTGTTTTGTAACGCAGGAATAACGTTTTCTCTTCCATGAGAATCGCTCCATAATTTTGAAGTAATCCATAGGTCTTCACGTGTAACAATACCTTCTTTAATGGCATCTGCGATAGCGTTTCCTACTTCTTTTTCGTTACCATATACTGATGCACAATCAATATGTCGGTAACCTATTTTAATAGCTTCGTATACCGACGTGTACACTTCGTTAGGTTCTGATCTAAAGGTACCAAGACCTAAAATTGGCATTTCGTCGTTATTTCTAAATTGTAAAGTTTTCATTGTTTTAAAGTTTTTCTTTTTTGTATAAAATCAAAGTGATTAAAAAGCCGACTATTACTAATATACTACCTACCCAAGGTGTTGCGCCAACACCAAGTGAAGATTCAATAATAAGTCCGCCAACATAAGCACCAATTGCAATACCTACATTAAAGGCTGCTATATTTAAAGCTGATGAAACATCTTCGGTACCTGGCAAGTACTTTTCAGACATTTTTACTACATACAATTGTAATGCTGGCACGTTAGAAAAGGCTAATATGCCCATAAAAAATAGTGTAACCACTGACCATATTTGGCTAGATGCTGTAAAATAAAGTATTAACAATACTATAGCTTGTAAGGCAAACATAACCATTAAGGCTTTCCCTGGTTTTTTATTAGATACTTTACCGCCTATTACATTACCTAATGCAATTGCAATACCGTAAACTAGTAATAAAATACTCGTCATATTTGCTGAAAAACCAGTAACTTCTTCTAATAAAGAAGCTAAATAGGTAAAGGTTACAAAAGTACCACCATAACCTAAAGCTGTGATAGAAAGTACCAGCAAAATAGAACGGTTTTTAAGTACTTTTAACTGATCTACAATACGAAGTGGTTTTGATGTTTTAATCGACGCTGGTACCAAAAAGTAACTTGCTACCGCACCAATAATTCCTAAGATAGCAACACCTATAAAGGTGGCACGCCATCCAAAGTTTTGTCCTATATAGGTTCCTAATGGTACACCAGTAACGATTGCTACAGTTAAACCTGCAAACATTATAGAAATGGCAGAAGCACGTTTATCTTCCGGCACTAAACTAGCTGCAATTGTTGAGCCTATTGAAAAAAACACACCATGTGCAAAACCTGTTAAGATTCTAGCTAAAATTAGTAAGATAAAACTAGGTGCAATAGCTGCCAATCCGTTACCAATTATAAATAATAGCATTATGGCTATTAGCAGTCGTTTTCTTGCAATTTGACTTGTTAATGCGGTTAATACTGGCGCACCAATTGCAACGCCAACGGCGTACAGACTTACTAATAAACCTGCAGAGGATATTGAGGTGTTTAAATCGTTTGCTACTGTTGGCAGTAAGCCAACAATAACAAATTCTGTAGTACCGATACCAAATGCACTTATGGTTAATGCCCATAATGCAGCTGGTAGGCTTTTACGTTTTGATTTTGCTTTTAAAGTTCCTATTTGCGTTTCCATTTTTAGTGTTTAGCCTTTAAAAGTTCTACAATTTTTTCTGCTACTAATTTTGCAGAAGCAGGATTTTGACCTGTTACTAAACGCTCATCTACGCTTACTTTTTCTTGCCATACAGTCGCTTTATCAACAGTTGCACCACGTTCAATAAGTTTGTTTTCTAATAAAAATGGCACAACGTTTTCCAATTTTACATTGGCTTCTTCTTCATTTGTAAATACACTTACCGTTTTACCATCGACTAAATAATTACCATTAGATAATTTAATATTTACTAAAGCCGAAGGACCATGACAAACAGCTGCTACAATACCATCATTTTCGTAAATTTTTGCAGCAATCTTCGCTAGTTTTTTATTGTTTGGGAAATCCCACATTGTTCCATGTCCACCAGCATAATAAATAGCGTCGTAATCTTTAGCTTTTACTTTTGAAGTTTTTAATGTGTTTTGAAGTTTGTTCTGAAATGTTGCATCATTCCAATATTTATTATTCACTTCATCCTTAAGATCAAAACCATCTACTGGCGGGTTTCCTCCTTTTGGACTAACTAGTGTTATCTCATAATTATTAGCTTCAAAAACCTCATAAGCATGCGTAACTTCACTTAAATAGTAGCCAGTTTCTTTTCCGGTTTTACCTAATTCTTGGTGACTAGATAGTACCATTAACACGCTTGGTTTGTTTTGTTTTTTTTGTGCTATTAATGCAGTGCTAAAAAATAAAGCAAGTATGAATGTATAAAATCTTGTTTTCATTGTTTTGTTTTTTGTTTAAATTTCTTAGACAAAATTCAATGAAAACCTTAGCATATACGAGGATGTATGTCACAATTTTAAAGTGATGTATCGCAATATAAAAATGTGATGTATATCATTTTTTAACCTTTAAAACGACTTAAAGTTTCTCTAGAAACTCCTAAGTAAGCTGCTATTAATTTTTTGGGTACGCGTTGTACTAGCTTAGGTAATTTAAATAATAGAGCATCATAACGTTCTTCAGCTGTTTGAGTTAATAAAGATAAAATTCGTTGCTGTAGGTTAATAAAACCGTAATTAGATTTAACCCTAAAAAAGTTTGCTATTGCAGGAATTTTTTCGCAGATAATTTCTCTTGATTCAAATGATAAACAGAAAAATTCTGAATCTTCAATACAATCTACTATAGTTGTCGCTAACTCTTTATGCTGAAATGCATAATAATCACTAACCCAATACTCTTCCATAGCAAATTGAAGAATATGCTCGTGCCCTTTTTCATCTATAATATATGATTTTATGAGCCCTTTAATAATCCAAAACTCACAATCTACTGGTTGTCCTGTTTGTATTAAAAACTGGTGCTTTTTAAGTTTTTTAAATTGAAAATGAGGTTTTATAATATTCCATTCCTCATCTGTAACCTTAACAATTTCTTCAAAATGCCTCCTCAGTAATTCATATTTATCTTGCATTCGACAAATTTAAATAATAATTTCAATAGAGTTTATATACAAAAAACAACACATTAATTATATAAACAAAGTGTTTAATAACTTTTCACAGAACTTTAATATAATTTATACTAAAAAGAAAATAATTTTGTCCTTTGCAATTAACTTTATAAATTATAAAACAATGAAAACATATCCTAAACGATTTTCTCATATTGGAATTACAGTACCTGATATTAATAAAGCTGCTAAGTTTTATTCAGAAGTAATGGGCTGGTATACTATTATGCCTCCATCTCTAGTAAAAAAAGAAACCGATACAGCCATAGGGCAAATGTGTATTGATGTATTTGGTGACGATTGGGAAACCTTTGAAATTGCCCATTTAGCAACCTCTGACGGAATAGGTGTTGAGCTTTTTAGTTTTCCTCACGGCAAAAAAGAAGCTCCAAAATTTAACCCATTCAATACAGGGTTGTTTCATTTTTGCATCCAAGATCCTAATATTGAAGGCTTAATTGAAAAAATAGTTGCAGCTGGAGGAAAACAACGTATGCCTATTAGAGAATATTATCCTAAGGACAAACCCTATAAAATGTGTTATGTAGAAGACCCTTTTGGAATTGTTTTCGAAATTTACACACACAGCTACGAGTTAACATATTCTTCTGGTGCTTATGCTAATGAAGAAAAGTAAAATATTTTAAAATGAAAAAAATACTCATACTATCGCTATCTATTTTCTCTCTTATTACTTGTAAAAACGAAACTAAAAGAGAAACTAAAAAACCTGAAAACAAGCAATCTATTTCAGAAAACAAATCAAACATTACAGAGATTGCTAGCTTTAAAGGGCAGCAAGTTACAGGAGTTACTGTAACTCAAGACGGTCGTGTATTTGCTAATTTTCCTAGATGGCGAGATTCAGTAAAGTATTCAGTAGTCGAAGTGTTTAAAAATGGTTCGTATAAACCTTACCCAAACGAGGTTTGGAATCTTTGGCAACTAGAGGAACACCCAAAAGAAGATCAATTTCTTGCTGTACAATCTGTTGTTGCTTTTGAAGATAAACTATACATTTTAGATACGAGAAACCCAAAGTTTAATGGTGTTGTAGATGCTCCTAGAGTGTTTATTTTCAACTTGAATACTAATATTTTAGAGCAAACGTATAAATTAGAAAAGGACAGCTATCATACCGATTCTTACATTAACGATTTACGTGTAGATAAGACCAATAACAAACTATATCTTACAGATTCTAACCACGCAGGATTAGTCGCTTTAAATTTAAACACAGGAAAAAGTACCCGTATTTTAGATAATCATAAAAGTACCATGGCTGAAGTATCTGAACTTACGTTTGACAACACAGTTTGGAAAAACGTTGTGCATTCCGATGGAATTGCGTTTGACCAAAAAAATCAACGTTTATTTTACCATGCACTTTCAGGTTATAGCTTGTACTCTATTCCAGTAAATAGTTTCAATTTAAAAGACAAATCTAAAATAGAAGCTTCTGTAAAATTTGAAGCTAAAACGTCTGCGCCAGATGGAATGATTTTTGACCAAAAAGGTAATCTTTATTATGGCGATTTAGAGCACAACAAAATTAATTATATTACTCCAAATGGTACTATTAAAACTTTAATAGAAGGTGAAAAAGTAAAATGGGCAGATACTTTTAGTATATACGATGGAGACTTGTATTATACCAATTCTAGAATTAATGAAGCCTCAGGCGATATCAGTAACCTAAATTTTACCATTAATAAAATTGCATTGCCAAAATAATGTAATATCAATACATCTTTATTAAAGCATTATCGTCTACTAAGTGAATATGAAAAATAATTCACCTATGAAAATAGACAAACATTGTAATCGTTAAAACAAAAAATCGGCTTAAGTTTTTTGAAATTTTAAGCCGATTTTTTATACTGAGACATTACTACAAAGTCCATTTGAGACATCTATACACTAAACACTTTTTTAATAAATAAAAAAGTATTGTAAACTATATTTATAAGTAAAAAATAAAGTTGAAATAAATGACTTTTAGATAGCAAACGCTTCTAATATTTATTAATACATTGAAAAAAATGGAAAATAATAGTTATTTAGTTGATAAACTTCAAGATAAAATGACTGTAAAATATAAAAATAATCAACGTCTTAATTATATACTTTTGTAAAGTCTATTGTTTAGTTTCGTCTTTAAATAGTATGCAACACTTTAAAAATATAGCCGCTTATTGTAAGGCAATTAATATTTCACCACCAAAGCATCCCGATTTTGACATCAGAAGCTTTAAAGACAATATGCCTACAATAGTTAGTCAAATGCCCGCTTTTAGGCATGAGTTTTATGCTATTGCTATAAAGGTTGAAGGTAGTGGCATTGCTATTACAGGTCATTTTAAAGATTTTCCAGACGGTTCTGTTATTTTTTTTAACTCGCCTTTTCAACTTATTTCCTGGGATATTATTCCAGATTGGAATGGTTATTATTTGATGTTTTCTAAAGATTTTATCGCTAAATCTAATTTTCTTCAAGATATTTTAAGTCACTTCTCGTTTTTAAAAATTGAAAAAAGCACGCCTTTTGAGGTTAGTAAAGATGATGTGACTAAAATACTGTCTGTATATAATGCTATTTACAATGAATACCACAGCGATAACGTTGACAAGTTTCAACTTATCGAATCATATTTATTACTATTACTAAATGTGGTAAAACGGTACTTTCACAAAAACATTAGCAATACAAATGCTGCTGCTGAAATACGTAAAACCGATTTAAAAATTCTATCTCGTTTTCAATCACAAATTGAAATAAGCTTTTACCCTAACTCAATTATTTCTAATAAAACCAATCCGCACACCACACGATTTTATGCCGAATTATTAAATATTCATCCTAATCATCTAAATGCTGTAGTAAAGCTAATTACTGGTCAAACTGCAAAACAAACTATACAAAAACACGTCTTGCATTTGGCTAAATCACGTTTAATACATTCAGAAGCCAGTATTAAAGAAATTGCTTATGGTTTGCATTTCGATTCGCCAAACAGTTTTAGCAGCTTCTTTAAAAAACACACGCAAAAAACACCTGCTAGTTATCGTAAAATAGCTAATCTTTGATTTTTATACCTCTTGCTTTGATTCTGTAAATTTTTCTTCGCTGTTCTGTAGCATCTTTGTACTGTAATACAAGCACTATGAAATATTTATTAACAATTGCTACGCTTTTAACAGCAATTACAATACAAGGCAAAACAATGACATCACCAAAAGACATCGTTTTAAAGTTATTTAAAGCATCTGATGAAAGGGATTGGTCTCAAGTAGAAGACTGTTTTAACACCGAAGTTGTATTAGATTATTCCTCTATGGGAAGTCCAGCAACGACCTTAAAACCATCAGAAATTACTAGCACTTGGAAAACCATTTTACCAGGTTTTACCTACACTCATCATCAAATAAGCAACCTTACGGAAACCATAAATGGGGAAACTGCCAAAGTGTTTGCTTATGGCACGGCAACCCATTATTTAGAAGACGACAAAGGACATGTTTGGACGGTAGTTGGCACTTATAATTTAGACTTAAAACTAATAAATAAACAATGGAAAATCACTAAAATGATATTTAATTTTAAATATCAAGATGGTAACCTTTCCTTACCGCAAAAAGCTATCAATAATGTTACAGGACATGTAAAAGAATTATCAACTTCAGAAAAAAACATCCGTACGGTTAAAGCATTCTTTAAAGCACTTGAAGATGAAAATGCAGGAACTGTAGCCAATCTTTTTGCAGAAGATGGTAAGCAAATTAATCCATACCATTCAGACCTTTTTCCTAAAGGAGCGCAAGGACAAGCAGGAATAAAAGCCTATTGGGAACCTGTTTTTCCAAATTTTGATGGAATGACATTTAACATTGAAGACATTTTTGCAATGGAAAATACTGCAATGGTATATGCAAAATACACAGGACACATAAAACTAAAACATAATGCAGGCATATACAGTAACAACTATTATTCAACTTTTAAGTTCAATACTGAAGGTAAAATTACCGAATATGTCGAAATTTTCAACCCAATAGTAGCCGCAAGAGGTTTTGGCTTAATCGATAAAATCAAATAAACATGAAAATATTAACAATAGCACTTACAGCATTTATAGCAATTACTGGCTATAAAGCCATCACAAAAAACAGCCCACAAAAACTAACAAAGACAAAAGAAATAACACATAAAAAGATGAAAAAAGTAACATTTAAAAGCGATGGATTAAACTTAGTAGGCCATTTATATTACCCAGCAAATTATAGAGAAGGAAACACGTATCCTGCAGTAGTCGTTTCAGGAAGTTGGACAACCGTTAAAGAACAAATGGCTGGTTTATATGCTGAAAAACTAGCGGAAAAAGGGTTAATTACATTAGCTTTTGATTTTAGAAATTATGGTGAAAGTGAAGGTGAACCGCGTTTTTACGAAAGCCCTAATCTTAAGAAAGAAGATATTAAAAATGCCGTCTCATTTTTAGAAAGTCTAAAAGACGTAGATAATTCAAAAATCGGTGCTTTTGGTGTTTGCGCAGGTGCAATGTACACCTTAATGGCATCTTCAGAAGACAACCGCATTAAATCTGTAGTCACTACAGCATCTTGGTTACACGATGCAGAAGCTGTAAAATTATTCTATGGTGGTGAAGAAGGTGTGCAGGCAAAAATTAAGGCAGCACAACAAGCAAAAAAAGTGTACGGAGAAACAGGAGAAGTGGCTTATATCCCAACGATTTCAGAAACAGACCCAACTGCAGCAATGTACGGACCATACGATTATTATTTAAATAAAGATCGAGGTGCTGTAAAACAATGGAGTAACGATAAATTTGCTGTAGCAAGTTGGGAAGATTGGTTAACAGTAGATCCAATGCCAACTGCAAAGCAATTGCACAAACCTGTATTAATGATACATTCAGACGGAGCGGTATTACCAGCATACACCAAAAAATATTTTAATGACATTGCAGCAACCGACAAAGAATTACACTGGATGGATACAGAATTAGAGTCACCCTTTCATCAATTCGCATATTACGACCAAGATACCGAAGTGAACGCAGCGGTAAGTAAAGCAAGTAACTGGTTTGTTAATAAAATGTAAAAAAGAAATAGGTTATAATAGTGATTTAAATCACTATTATAATTTTAAGTTAAAAAATTGTATGTACAACTAATTACATATAACTTTGTCTCATAATTTTAATAAAAAAATGAGTACACCTTTAAAGTCTTTTCAGGAATGCTGTTTGTATTTTACTACAAACACTCTATCAAGGTATATAGGTAAACTGGCAGAAGATGCCTTCAGAGTTACTAGTCTAGCACCATCTTATGCTCATTTAATGTTATTAATAATTGATGAACCTAATTTAAGTCAAAACGAATTAAGTAAGCGTATAAATGTAAAAGCATCTACAATGACTCGTTTTATAGATAAATTAGTTCTGATGCAATTAGTAGAACGAACTCACGAAGGTAGAAACACACTTATTATTCCTACTGAAAAAGGTAAGAACCTAAAACCTTCATTAGACGAAGCACTGGGTAACTTATATAAAGCTTACTGTAATTTATTAGGAGAAGAATTTGCTGTAAAACTAACTGCTGACATGCATTTAGCTAATACAAAACTTAACGAAGTAGAATAAAAGTCTATCAATACTTTGATAAATGAAAGACTCTAAATTAAATTGTATGTACAACTAATTTAAATACTAATGAATACAAAAACTATAGAGTATGAACAACTAATGCATACTTTTCGAAATAGAAAATTTACTAAAAATGATATTAAAAGCTTTGTTTACAAAATATTTTCTATGTATGAACGGGCTACTTGTAATAACGAACATGTATCTGCAGAAGCTTTCAATAAATTAATTGCAGATGATATTTTCGTAGACTTTCCAGCTTACAAAAATATACATTCAAAATCTGAATTTTTGGAATGGCATAGATGGATACATGATTTACTCATTTCTGATGATCATGACATCGAAAAAATAGATGTAAGTTACCTTAGTAACGGTAAGTATATGGCTCAATTTATTGTACACTGGCGGGCTCTTTTTAAAGACAACACTTACTCTGATCTCCGTGTAGATCAACAATGGATAATGCGAGAAGATACCAATGAACCATTACCTATTATAGAACGCTATTTGGTAACGGACGCCACAAATTTTAAACAAAAATGAAAACATTAATGATTTTAGCGCATCCAAATCTTAAAGATTCGGTAGCCAATAAACATATATCAACAGAAATTGCTGCACAATTTAATCATTTTGAGATCAGTGATATCTTCAACCAATATCCCGATTTTAAAATAGATGTAGAAGCCGAACAAGCCAAACTACTTGCTGCAGATACGATTATTTTTCAATTTCCATTTTTTTGGTACAATATGCCAGCCATTTTAAAACAATGGTTTGATGAAGTGTTTAGTTTCAACTTTGCATATGGTTCTAAAGGTGATAAATTAAGAGGTAAAAACTTTTTGTTAAGCATTACCGTTGGCGGACCAGAAGAGGCATACACGCCAATAGGTTACAATCATTTTGCCATAGAAGAACTAATCAGACCTTTACAACAAACGGCATATTTAAGTCAAATGAATTATCTAAAACCGGTTTATACACATGGTTTAACTTATGTTCCGGGTGTGTATAATACCAAAGAGGTTGTTTTGCAACGTGCCGATAATCATATTAAAAAATTAGCTGCTGTTTTAGAGGGAATAACCAATACTAGTGCAGAAGTACGTATTGAGCGCTTTGTAAAAGATTGGTTTGCCAAGTTTGATGTTTTGGCAGATGCATCTTCATTTACGCCTTATATAAATAACGATACGCAATTTCAATTTGTTGAGGGAGAATTTACTGGTATTAAAGGGTTTGAAACTTGGTACACCAACATTAAAAATACCTTAAAACCCAATAATGAACATCGTATTGAGTCCATAATCATTCAAGAAGAAAACAATGCTTTTGATGTGTATTTAACTATTAAGCTAAAAGCAGAAAAAGTATCTGGTGAATTATTACAGCTCAATGTTAAAGAACATTGGAAACTAGTCCTAACAACTAATGGTCAAATACAAATTAAAGAATATATAGTAAACGAATTATAAAAATGAAAAAAGTAATTATAGTCGGTGCAACAGGCATCATTGGTTCAAAAGTACAAGATATTTTATGTATAGATTATGAAATTATTACTATTAATCGTACAAGTGGCAATTATAAATTAGACATGGCAAATGCAGAAGCAGTAGATACTACGCTTAAAAGCATTGGTGGTTTTGATGCACTAATAGCAACAAGCGGTTATGGTAAATGGGGAAACATAGAAGAACATAGTATTCAAGATTTTCACGACGGTTTGCAAAGTAAGTTAATGGGGCAAATAAACTTAGTTATGCTGGGTAGAAAGTATGCCAATCCAGGTGCGACTTTCGTATTATCTTCTGGTATCTTAGCACAACAACCAATGGTTGGTGGTTTATCTTTAAGCGTTATCAATGCAGGTGTAGAAGCGTTTGTAAAAGCAGCTACTGTAGAAAGCAAAGAATTTAAAATTAATGCGGTAAGTCCATCTTTTGCAAAAGAAACTATGGAACAAATGGGAATGGATTCTACCTATGGTGTACCAGCAATTGAGTTTGCCAAATTGTATAAACAAGCCATAGAAGATGATAAAACAGGTATGATCTATCACATAAACCAATAAACATATTAGTATGAAAAAAAAACAGTTTTTAATGGTAATTTTTACAGCCTTAATGCTGTTAAATTGCACCCAAAATCAAACAAAATCTTTAGAAAAAAAAGAAATTAAAACCATGGAACAAACAGCTACAGGTTTACCACAGCTCCATCAAGCTATTATAGATAATGATGAAATTAAAGTACACGAACTAATTGCCAATGGTGCCGATGTTAATCAATTAGATAGTCGTATGGGTAATGCTCCATTACATATTGCTTCGCAGACCGATAATCCAAAAATGATTGATATTTTAATTAAAAACGGTGCTTTTGTAAACCAAATTACACCACGTGCTGGGCACTCACCTTTAATGGTTGCTGCTTGGTACAGTAAAGGTGAAAATATAAAAGCTCTTTTAAAAGCAAAAGATATTAATATTTATGTAAAAAGCCCTAACGGTGGCATTATGGCTAGAGATATGATTGGTGGTTGGGATTCTTCTCCAAACGATAATGACCAGAAGAGGTATGATTCTCTTCGCAAAATAATTGATGATTATGAGGTGGATTTGAAAGAAAAAATAGCTGAGCAAAAAATATATCAGGTAGTAATAAACAAACAGCTAACCGAAGACCAAAAGCTTGAAAAAGTAACTGCTTTAATAGCAGCAGGAGAGCCTGTAAATACTGAATCGTATATAACAGGAACAGGTAACGATAAACATTCTCCGCTATTAGTAGCTTCTAGGAATAATTATCCTAAACTTGTTAATATATTACTGAACGCTGGTGCAAACATTGGTCAGCGTGGTTACCCAATGAATGCAATTGCGTTTCATAAAGGTGGTTATAAAGGCAATCCAGAAGTTTTAGAGTTATTGGTAGCGCACAAAGACGCCCAAAAATATATAGACGATCAAGGATTGAATAATGGCTACACACCTTTGCATGATGCTATTTGGCACAACAATCCAAAAGCGGCACAAGTGCTAATAGATGCAGGAGCGCGGTTAGATCTAAAAACTTATGAAGGCGATACGCCTTTAGATTTAGCGAAACGTTATAACTATACTGAAATAATTAAGGTTATTGAAGCAAAATAGAAATAAACTTAAGACAAAAGTCATTAAGTTTATTTACTCTTTAACGAACCATTAACTACTATATTATTTATTTGTAACACGATTGATGTTACCTTTGGAGTTTACATATAATCTATGAATTTTAAGCATATAATACTTTACCTTCTTGGCATTAGTTTATTACTTTTTGGTAATCGTAATTTATGGGATAAGTGGCAAGAATCTCGAGAAAAATATAAACGAGAAAAAGCACTTGCTACTGTTAATGACAATGTTGAAAAACGTTTTGAAACTCAAAAAATCACCTACGACACCATTACAAAAACATGGAAAAATTCTAATTTTTATTTTCAAACAATAAATTTAGGAAATGTAAACTTCAAAGCTTTACGAAAAAAAGGACGAACAACTATAGAATTGGATGGAGATGAAAATGCCTCAAGTAGCCAGTAAAGCCTATATTACACAAACCCGGTTTTTATTTCATTGTCATATTAAAATTAAAATTCCTGCAAATTATCCAGAAACTTTGTTAGAGGATTGTTTCTCTTTATTAGAAACAGTAGATAGCACCTACAATTCGTATCAAAAAGGTTCTTATTTTAATCAAATTAATACCAATGCAGGTTATTGGGTTACGGTTGATAATGTTACAATTAATTTACTAAAGCAAACCATAAAAATAGCAGAAATAACAAATGGAAGTTATGATATTTCTGCTATGCCCTTAATACGTTTATGGGGATTTTATAAGGAAAAACCTACTCAACCCCCTACAGAAACAGCAATAGTAAGATGTTTAAAACAAGTAAATTATAAAAACATTCAAATACATGGTAATCATGTAAAAATAGCACCACAACAAGAGTTAATTACGGGATCGTTTATAAAAGCCTATGCTGTAGATCAACTTGTAGCCTTTTTAAAAAACAAAGGTGTTACAGATGCTATTATAAATGCTGGTGGTAGTACTATTTATGGCTTATCAGATAACACACACACACAATGGTATATTAAAATACCACATCCTAATTTAGATAATAACTTTAAACGCTTGTCGATACAAAATACTTGCTTTTCATTATCATCTACTCAAACTCAGTTTTTAGAAATTAATGGTAAAAAATATAGTCATATTATAAATGCACAAACCGGATTTCCCTCGCAAAACTTACAAGTTGGTTTATGTTCAAAATCGGCATGTTTAGGCGATATGATTTCTACAGCCTTATTTGGGGCAGACATATCTCAATTTAAAACTATAGTGTCTCAACTTCAAAAAATATTTGATTTTGAAGTCTATATTATAGACCACCAAATGCAACTACATTCGCAATATTTTAAACCCTTTTTAAGCTTATGATGCATATTCCATCATTAAAATCGAAAACAAAATCAAAAACAATAAAAACACTTGCGACTCCAAAATACTTATATATGCCTTTACAAGCTTACCGAGGTAGTTTGAAGCCGTTGGTAGGTATAGGTGACAATATTTTGAAACATCAAAAAATCGCTAGTTCCGAAGGTATTTTTGCGTCATCAATACATGCACCAGTATCAGGCACTGTGATAGACATAATAAGCAATGATGGTTCATCTTATATTAAAATTGAAAATAATTTTAGGGAAGAAAAAGTTTCTAAAAAACCAATTAATATTGAAGCTTTAACAAAGGAACAAATTCTTACGTTTATAAAAGAATATGGTATTGAAGGTAGTGGTGGCGCGCGTTTTCCTTCTGCAACAAAATATCAAACCAATACGCAATCTATATCGTATTTTTTAATTAATGGTGCCGAGTGCGAACCTTATTTGAGTGCAGATTATGCGGTTATGCAACAAGACGCAGAAGCATTAATTAAAGCCATTAAAGTTGTACAAAAAGTAATTAAAGCTAAACACATTATTTTTGGTATTGAAAAACAACACAAAGAATTAAAATCTCATTTGCAAAATGTAGCCTCTAGATTAGGCATTACAATTCAAGTAAAATTATTACCTAACACTTATCCTCAAGGTGGTGAATTACAGCTTATAAAATCATTAACTAAAAAAGAAATACCAAAAGGTAGTATTCCTGCAAATCATGGTATTATGGTTAATAATGTTGGTACTTTATGGGCATTGTATCAAGCATTTTATAAACAACAACCTTATACCGAACGTATTGTTACAATTTCTGGCGAGAAGGCTGTAAACCATGGTAATTATAGAGTAGCTATTGGTACACCTTTAAATCATATTTTAGAAACATTAGGTCAACCATGGGATAACGATATGCAAACGGTTATTTTGGGAGGTCCCATGATGGGAAAGGCTGTACACCATCCAGAAACACCTATAAACAAAGGTAGTGGAGGCTTATTGACTATGCCAAACCCTAAGAACAAACGTTATAACTGTATCCAATGCGGATATTGTACCGATGTTTGTCCGCAGCGTTTAATGCCAATGGAGTTTGCGCGTCATGCTGCAAATAAAGACACTCAAAAGTTAAACGATTTTAACTTAATGGACTGTATAGAATGTGGTGCTTGTGCGTATATATGTCCTAGTGATGTGCCTTTAATGCAAAGTATTTTTTCTGGTAAAACTTTAATACAACAAGCATGAGTTTAAATCCGTATATAAAACCAAAATTTGGTAGTACTTCCGCTGTGATGTTAGATGTTATTATTGCATTGTTACCTTTATCCATTATTAGTATCATTGCGTTTGGTATGCATGCTTTAAGCTTACTGTTAGTAGCTATAGCAACTGCTTTATTTACAGAACTTGTCTGCGCGTTCTTATACACAAAAAATTATAAAAGTATTTTAGATGGCTCTGCTATTGTAACTGCTTTGTTAATGTGTTTTACAATTTCGCCAATAACACCTTGGTATATCGTTGTTTTTGGTGCTGCTGCTGCGATTATTTTTGGTAAAGTAGTTTGGGGCGGATTAGGAAAAAATAGATTTAATCCTGCATTAGTAGGACGAGAATTTATGACTACTTTCTATCCTGTAATTATGACCTCGGCAAGTATTTGGGCAACCAAAAGCTTTGTTAACACACCAAGTATTAACTTATTCTCGGGTTTAGAACATCCATTTTTGTCTCAATATTTAAACCAACTAGTTTATAATACTAGTGGAGCTATGGGAGAATATTCAATATTGGCTATTAGCTTAGGTGGACTATATTTATTATTTAAAAATAGAATATCTTGGCATATTCCGCTAGCGTTATTATCTGTATTTTTTCTTGGTTTTTGGTTAATAGATGGTGGTAAAAATTATCATTTTTCTTTAGCAGGCGTATTATTAGGTACTATTTTTATGGCTACCGATATGCCTTCTAGCCCTACCAATACCAATGGTAAACTGTATTACGGCGCTATGATTGGACTTGTAGCTTTTTTATTGCTTTTAGGCAACGTTAGTTACGAGTATATGTCTTTTTCGATTTTAATCCTTAATGGGTTTTCATACTTAATTTCACAAGCATTTAAACCTAAAGTTTGGGGTAAAAGCATAAATAGAAAAACACAAATAGAACAGCTGTTTTTTCTTACGCTAGCTATTATAGGTGTTACTTTATCTGTTATTACCCTTAACTATTATCATTTAACCGCTTACGTTGTATATCTATACATTATATATATTATTTTAAAATTTAATTTTTCATTTAGTAAAAAAATATTCAATCCAATACAGTAGTAATTATGAAGAAGTTTTTGTTTTTAGCTCTTAGTATAGCTTTATTTTCTTGTGAAGAAAAGCCCGTAGAAAAAACAACCTATTCTGGGTCACAACGCGAAGCCATTATAGACAATATTTTAACACGCCGATCTATTAGAAAATATACAGATCAACAGGTTAGTAAAGCCCAATTAGATACAGTTATGAAAAGCGCTTTATTTGCGCCAAGTGCATTGAATAAACAACCTTGGGAAGTACGCGTTATTCAGAATCAAGAATTATTAACCGAAATTAATAATCGTTTTTTAAATTACGCACAAGGCAAAGAGTTTCAAGGTAGTGCCGCACGTTATAGAGAACCTGGTTTTAGCATTTTTCATAGCGCCCCAACGCTTATTGTTATAGCTAGAAATAAAAGTAGTAATATTAGCTATTTAGATAGTGGTATTATTTTACAAAACATTTTATTAAGTGCGCATGCTATAGATTTAGGCACGTGCCCATTAGGGACTTTAGTACCAATTTTAAATCTAGAAGAAAATAAAGACATTTTAGAACTACTAAACATTCCTGAAGGTTTTGAAGTCGCTATTAATGTTGCTTTGGGGTACCCTGACGAACAACCTGTAGCACCAAAACGTTACCCAGATCGAATTAAAATTATAGAATAGATTAAAATATTTTTTATATTTGGTGTTCTCAAAATTGCTATATATTTCTTCATTATATTTTTTAGTTGTTAGTAAGATTGTTAGCAATTTTATTAAACTCATAAGTATTTTATGAATAAAAATGAAAAGAAAAATTTAATCAAAAATTAAAATATGATAGAAATATTAGCATTAGTTTTTTTAGGTAAGAAAATAGCTGAATTAGCAGGAGAAAAAGGAGAAAGCCCTAATAAATGGAGAGGTATAATGATTGGCTCTTGGTTTGGAGCAGAAATTTTGGGAATTGTAATATTTGCCTCTACAATTGGAATAGGTGATGATACTATTTTTCCTGCTGCAATGGTAGGGCTAGTTTGTGGCTTAACTAGTTATTTTGTTGTAAGAAGCATATTGACTTCTAAACCTGATGCTGTAAAGGAGTTATCTTAACAATAAAGTATAATAAAAAGGCATAACATTCTAAAGAATGTCATGCCTTTTATGTTTTACAATATTTTAGTCAACAGGTATACAAATATCTACAATACATTTTCCTTCGGGGTGTTCATTAGGGTTGTTATAAAAAATTTCATATGGATCTTGGTCAGCTTTTTTGAAACCATGTTCACTCATCCACACAAAGCTACTTTCCCATGCTTGTTGAAATTCTGACGGAGTAATTTCTAAACGAGATACTATACATTTTAATTCAGGTATTTCTTTTACACTTACTTCTCCTTCAGTTTTTATCTCTGAATTTAAAGTTAAACAAACACTCATTCTTATTTTGTCTTCATCAGTAATTTTAGGACTGTCGTGATATACCGTTAACATTCTTAAATTTTCCTGCTGCATTAACCCTTTAGGATAAGCCCACTCCATTAGCTTATGGTAAGCATTTTCTACTGCATCCATTTTTCCTTGATGTGTTAAATAGGCTACTTTTAAGGTTGGCATTTTTTTTACTTCGGTTTTAGCTTTCATTTGCATCCATTTTAAGTTTGTATTTATATTACAAATGTATTGCTCAAACTGTGTTTCTATTTTTCCATTCTTGCTTTCTGTTTTACAAATCTTGCTATATTTAGATGGACTTTCTTTTTTAAATTCAGCAGGACTCATTCCGTAAAACTTTTTAAAAGCTCTTGAGAATGATGACAAGGTTACAAAACCTACTATTTCGGATACTTCTGTAACTGTTTTATTTTTTTTATTTAGTAAAAAAGAAGCTGACTTTTCTACTCTCTTTCTCGTTATAAAATCATTAACCGTTTCTTTGGTTACGGCTTTAAAAAGCCTATGAAAATGATATGGAGAGAAGTATGCCTTTTCTGCTATTTCTTCTAAAACAAGTTTGTTATCCAAATTTCTTTCAATAAAATCAATAGCATTACTTATACGGATTACTGTTTTATTGGGTATTTTTTTAGTTGAGTTCATAACTACTTCTTATTTAGAAACACCTACTTATCAAGAATTAATTTCCTTTTCTTGCAAAATTAAAAATACAAAACCTCCAATAAAATATAAAATAACATCAAATATGTCCGCTGTATATCTTTCCATATATTTCGGTACTATAAACTCAAAAAAAAATGAATATAATGCACATATATAAACCATTACCCCTAATGGTATTTGATAATGTTTATTATTCTTACTCCATCTTAAAATATAAAGGCATATAGTTAATATTATAGGAATTATTAAAAAGTCGTTTACATAATTATTAACTAATGTAGGTAGTTTTATAATTAACTTTTGTGCTATATAAATTAGACTCCCTATTAGTATTGAAATAGCAAAATAATATGTAAGTATCTTTTGTTTCACGCTACCCTACCCTGCTGCTACCATTGCTATAAACCATGCTATTAAAGCTCCAATAGCACTCACCAATAAATATGCTGAATATAAAACCCAACCAACAATACGGTACAGCCAAAACGAATGTTTTTTTAATCGTTCTGCTAAATTAGGATTTTCTATTTCATGCTTCGCTTTTTTGAGTTCTTCTTGCTTATAAGCTGTAACTTTTTCTTCTTGTTTTTTTTCAAAAGAAATTAATGTATTACAGTTTTTACAGTAATCTCTATTTTTATTGAAAACTCCACAGTTAGGACACTTAATATTTCTAGTGATTGCCATTTTCTTGTTCTTTAAAGCTATACTTATTTTTCTTTTTATAAGGGCGAATAATTAACCTTGTTTCTCTATCAAAACGTATGTAGTTATATACCCAATTCATAAACACTACCGCTTTATTTCTAAATCCGATGAGTGAAAATAGATGTACAAACATCCATATAAACCATGCAAAAACTCCTTGAAATTTCCAACGAGATAAATCTACTACCGCTTTATTTCTTCCAATGGTTGCCATAGATCCTTTGCTGTTGTACACAAATGGTTTTTGTTTTTTGCTTTTTATTTTGGCTAAGATATTTTTACCCAATAATCGTCCTTGTTGAATCGCTGGTTGCGCCATCATTGGATGCCCTCTTTTATAAGTTTTAGTTTCCATACATGCTACATCTCCAATAGCATAAATATTATTGTAGCCTATTACTTTGTTGTATTCATCTACTTTAAATCGATTAGCTCTTTCAACTACACATTCTTCATTTAAACCATTAACAGCAGCTCCTTTTACTCCTGCTGCCCAAATAACCGTTTGTGCTTTAAAATGATCTTCTCCGTTTGTAGTAACAGTTTCTCCATCATAATCAAGTACACGAAGATTTTTCCACACATCTACTCCTAGTTTTATTAAAAAATCTTCCGCTTTTTTAGAAGCTCCATTACTCATTCCTTTTAATAGCTCTCCTGAGCTTTGAATGAGATTAATTTTCATCTGCCGAATATCTAAGTCTGGGTAATCTTTAGGTAAAATTCCTTTTTTCATTTCTGCCAAAGCTCCTGCCAACTCTACTCCTGTTGGTCCACCTCCTACAATAACAAAATTCATTAATGCTCTTCGCTTTTCTAAATCGGTTACCAATAATGCTTCTTCAAAATTCTCTAAAACCAAACTACGAATATTCAATGCCTGCGGAACTGATTTCATTTCCATAGCATACTTTTGAATATTAGTATTTCCAAAAAAGTTTGTTGTTGAACCTGTGGCTATAATCAACTCATCATACTCTAAATTTCCTATCGTAGTTTCTATATAGTTTTTCTCGGCATGTATTTGGGTTACTTTTGCTAATCTGAAGAAAAAGTTTTCTACATCATTAAATCTTTTTCTCAAAGGGAACGCTATACTGTCAGGCTCCAATCCTCCTGTGGCTACTTGATATAGTAAAGGTTGAAAAGTATGGTAATTGTGCTTATCTATTAATACTACTTGTAAATCTTGGTTTTCTAGAGCTCTTGCTACTGCCAATCCTGCAAACCCACCTCCTATAATTATTATTCGAGGAAAACTTGTTTGAGGTATGTTCATTGTTTATTAGGATTTTAAATCTAATTAGCAAATTTAACTAAAAGAGAAAGGAGTTAGTTAAAATTTATTTTTTAGTTTTACGCTCGCCCCCGTTAATCAAATCAATAACTGTCATGTTTAATTTTTTTAAAAAGAAAAAAGTAACGAGTTTAACTATTATATGTGATACTAACATTATACATGTTAATAATAAACCTCTTACATTTCCTACTAATTATAATACTTTAATTGATGTTTTAGGCAAACCTAGTAGAGAATTAAAAAAAAGTAATAATTATATTATTTGGGATACACATGGTATTTTTTGCGGTTATACTGATAGAGATAATATTTTATCCATAAATGTTTATCAAAATAAAAAAGATAGAAGTGAGTATAACACCCAAAAGCAGTTTAAAGGAAAGCTTTTTTTAAATAATGAAGAAATTACTAATAATGAGTTTGGTAAAATTCCATTAGGTAAAGTAGCTATTCACAGACTTGGTAGAGAGAGTGACACCCGTTTTGGATTTAGTCTTGGCGTTAATAGAGATTATAAAGATTTATAACTCTAATTTAACTTGCTGTAAGGTTTTGTTTGTTGTAATGAGTTTGTCAATTATTTTTCTTCTTAAAGTTTCAATATCCTCTTCATAATAACGTGCCCACTTGTATTCTTTAAACAGAGTTTGAATTTGTTTTAAACGCTGATATGCAAACTCTGAAGTCATTAAAAAATGAGCTTCTTCTGAATTATTTTGAACTCTTTTAATATTCACTTTATGCACTGTATAATCTACTTCTAAATAGAATACTTTATCAGTACTATTTAATGGATAAAAATCAGACCAATTTGCGTACCCTACATAATAATTTTGATTTTTATAGTTTTCTATTCCCTGAATCTTCCAACGACAATTGGCAACTCTACCCCAGTGATTTGAATAACGAAAAACACCCTCCGCTGTGTAATAGTAATAACTACCTGATTTACTTTGAAAATGTGCCTTCATATCATCAAAGAAATTGACATTTTGCATTTCAAACTCACAGTACGTACTTCTGTAAAAATTGAATTTATGATACTTCATTTAATTTCCAAAAGCGGTTAGTACTATTTTTCTTTTACCTCCATAATTTCTGTGCTCACCTAAGTATATTCCTTGCCAAGTTCCTAAGTTGAGATTTCCATTGGTAATTGGAATTTGTACCTGACATCCTAACATAGAACTTTTAATATGTGCTGGCATATCATCGGCACCTTCATAATCGTGTTTATAGTATGGCATATTTTCAGGAACCATTTTATTGATATGCGATTCGAAATCTATTCGAACGGTAGGATCTGCATTTTCATTAATGGTTAAACTAGCAGAAGTATGCTTTATAAATACCTGTAACTGTCCTATTTGAATATTTTCAAGCTCTGGAAGTGCTTCTAACAAAACATCTGTAATTAAGTGATAGCCTCTATTAAATGCTGGTAATTGAATTTCTTTTTGGTAAAATTGCATTTTACAAATCTAAAATACTTCTTTTATAATTTTTAGAAATTCTTGCTTTTTTGTTTTTGAAATAGGAATTGTTGTTTGATTTTGCATTAATAAAAAATCTCCGTCTTTTTTAACAAATTTTTCTAAATAATGAAGGTTTATTAAGTAAGACCTATGACATCTAAAAAATAAGTTGTTTCCCTGAAGTTGATTTTCAAAGTATGCTAGTGGTTTACAAATTAATTCTCTTTCTCTATTTGCTAAATGTACTTTTGTATACATTCCATCTGCTTCTAAGTATAAAATATCTTCATGCGAAACAAAAATAATTTCTCCTGGTACTTCTAAAGCGATTTTATGTGATGATAATGATTGAATGGCTTTTTTTAACTCTGAAAATTGTGCTGTTACCTTTTTTTGGTTAATATTAACTTTTGCTTTATTTATAGCTACTCGTAACTCTTCTCTGTCAATTGGTTTTACCAAATAATCTATTGCAGATAATTTTAGTGCTTCTAATGCGTATTGTTGATATGCTGTTGTAAAAATTAATTGAAACTCTATAGGCTCTGAAATAAAATCTAATATTTCTAAACCTGAGTACTCAGGCATTTCAATATCTAAAAAAACAATGTCTGGATTGTTTTCTTTAATTGACTTTACTCCATCTACTAAGTTATCTGCTGTAATAACATTTTTTATTTCAGGAAAAAACTCTGTAAGCATCGTTTTCATTACACTACGTGCTTTTGCCTCATCATCAATTATTAAAGCTTTCATTATTAAATTCTTTTTATTTTTAGTGTTACTATCGTTCCTGTAGCATTATTGTTTTCATCTACTTTATCCGTAAAATCTACTGAAATATCAAATAACTTTTCTTTCTTATACAACGAAACTCGCTCTTGGGTAGCGTTTACAGCAAAAGACTTATGCCCTTTTCTTTTCTTATTAATTTCTGAAGATTTTTTTCGTCCAACACCATCATCTTTTATCGTTATAATTAAAACCTTGTTAATATTTTCTTCTATTGTTATCCATAAATTTCCTCGGTCTTTCTTATGAACAAGTCCGTGTTTTATAGCATTTTCTACAAAAGGTTGTATAAACAACGGCGGAACTTCAATTTGATCTTTATTTATGTTTTTATCTACTAAGAAGTGAACCTTAAATTTATTTTCAAATCGTAATTGCTCTAATGATATATAAATCTCGAGTGAACTAAGTTCTTCTTTGAGTAGTATTACATTTACTCTACTATGATTTAAATACATTCTTATTAAACGAGAAAATTTAACTAAGTAATCACTTGCTAAATATTTCTCATTCTTCATTACATAATCTTGAATAGCTCCTAAGGAATTAAAAATAAAATGAGGGTTCATTTGTGAGCGTAAGTTTTCTAGCCTTAACTTACTTATTCTACTATCTAAAATTACCCTTTCTAGTTCTCGTTCTCCTTCCTCTTCTTTCCATTTTAATTTAATTCGGTAATATATTATTATTCCTAAAACAGATATTATAAATATTGTCACAATAAACCACCAACTTTCCCAAAAAGGCTTTTGTACAATTATTTTAACTCCTTTACTTTCTTTTCCTATACTTCCATCTAAACTTTTAGTTCTAAGTAAAAACTTATATCTTCCTGATGGAATTCCAATATATCTTACTACATCATCGTTTAACTCAGATGTTTGCCATTCTGTATTAAAACCTAAAAGTTTATATTGAAAAACATTTTTACTACTAGATTTAAATCCATTAGCATTAAAGTTAAATGTAATGTCGTTAGTTTTGTAAGGCAGTTTGTATTTTGTTTTTATTTCTTGTTCTATTCCTCCAATTTTAACATTACTTATGTAGGCTAACGGAGCTAATTTTGGTTCTATTAACTCTGGAACAGATGTGTTTATTCTACTTAAAAATTGTTACCAGGTATCCATAAATAATTATTTTGTATTACTGGAGTTTTAAATTTTATAGCACTTTTATCAGTTAAGTTTATTGTATTTATTATTTTTTTATCTGTATCGTATCGCTGTATTCCTTTTTCAGTAACAATCCATAGAAAATTGTCCTTCCCTAAAATTCCTTTTATTTGAGATTTTAACAATCCGTTTAAACAGGTTATGCTATCAGTTACTTTTCCTGCCTCTAAAGCTAAAATTTTATCTCTTGTAGTTGCCCATATTTTACCGTTAGTAGTTTGAGTGTATTCAGAAAAAATAATAGGTTTATTTTGATGATGTACTGGAATAGTTTGTAATTTATTGTTATAGGCTACTGTTCCATCAATATAAGTAACGTAAATAAGTTTGTTTTTTGAATCGTAATGAGTACTAATAGGTCTTTTGTTTTCTAAAACTATATAGTCTTTATTTCTAGAAAGTTGAGTATAAATAATAGCACGTCGATATGATAGATACACCAATGAGTCTTTATTTATTTTCGTAAAACCTTTAGCTGTGGTAAACTGATTTCCTACATTAGTAATTTTCAACTTTTTTATATCATATGTATAGCTACTGGTTCCGTTTGTGCTTATATATGCTTTTTGTAGGTTTTTATTATATTTTATTCTATTAACAGGTCGTTGATTAGATAAACTGATAATTTTATAATAATTATCTTCTGTATTGTAATCTATTAAGTTACCATTTTGAGTTCCTAATAATAATCTATTATTACCAATGGTTTCTATTGAGATAATATCTTCTTTTATTTCCACAAAACTTTTCTTCGTTATTTCTAAACTTGGCACAACGAAAATTCCATTTTGCAGTGTTGCAAGCCAATAATTATTCTCATTATCTTTTAGAACATCAGTTATATGATAATCTTTAAAAATTTGTTTAGTATTATTTACTTTGTTTTTGTTTAAAGTTATATAAATACCTTTTGATGTTAACAACCAGTTTTCTTTAAACTTTTTGGTATTATAAACTTGTGCTTTTTTAAGAGCTTCAGGAAGTTTTGTGGTAGTTATTTTTCTCGTATGTATATTAACTGAAAATATCTTTGAGTTCTCCTTTTCTACTTTAACAACAACATCATCAAACCATTCAAACATTTGAAGCTTTCCTTCATTTAAAAAGTTTTTTTCTATATCAAAATTTATTTTTTTAAAAACTGCTTGCCCACTTTCTTCATAAACTTGAGTTATAGTATTAGTTTCTTTTAAATTGTAGTAAAAAAAACCATTTTTTGTTTTTGCTATTTTAGAAATATTGGCATTTAGGTCTTTTTTTATCGACGCAGTTTTTTTATCTATTTGGTAACTTTTTCTTTGTGATATAAAGAACACATCATCATTAAAAACAATTAAGCTTGCAAATGCTCCTTTCAATTCATTTGAAAAATCTTTAAATAATTGTAGTTCTTTATTTACTACTTTATAAATATGTCCTGAAATGGTCGAACACCAAATTTGTCCTTCCTTATCTATTTGTAAGTTAAAAATACTTTTTGTGGTAGAAATAGTATTTTTAACTTGCCTAAATCTTTTACCGTTGTAATAAAACAAACCTTGCTCCCCTCCAACCCAAACTAGGTTATTTTTATCTTGTATAATATTATAATTTGCTAAAGATACTAATCCATCATCAGATGTAAATTGTGTATAAAAAGGCTCCTGTGAAAATACATTTTCAAAGAGAAAAGAAATAAAGATTAGTATATAAAAAGTTTTTTTCACAAATTTAATTTTATTACAAAAAAAGGTGGTTATGCAATAATACGCAAAACACCACCTTTTAGAACTATTCTTAACTTAAAGTCTGTATTTTAGTTTTTAGGTTTAGCATCACATTTTACATACCCTCCATAAGGAGCTCTAATACTTCCTCTGTTAATTCCATTAAAAAAAGGACTCCCATATTTTCCTCCACCTACATAATCTTTTCTTACTATAAACTGTTGCAACATACATTGCCCATCTGAATTTTTCTGTACAACAGCTCCTACAGCCCATTGATATAAAGGTACCCCTGTTACCTTATGTTTTACAGTTGACCATTTATCAGATGTCATGTATTGATATATATTTTTCATACTCATTTTACCATAATATTTATTCAATCCACTTACAGCTGCATTTTTAATTGCTGAGTTTTTATCAAAACTTCCTTTTGCTGGCATTGTTACACTATTTAACTTTGCTCCTAACCAATCTTTACGTAAGTTATCAAACTTAGCAAAAGTTGTTTGAGATGTTAATTCAGGATTTTTATAATACTTCTTAATTTTTTCTGGATTTTTTGCAGCAATTACAAACTGCTTTGGTTGAGCATTATTCATCCACTTATGACCAACGTTATCGTTTTTATGATATACCTCTGCTCCAATTAATAATACTCCTGGTTCCAATAAAAGAACATTAGCATTAGTCCATTCTGGTCCGCCTCCCATTCCAAATTGGAACTGAATATTACCTTTATCGGCAGATTTTCTATATTTTTCAGGAACCACACCATAACGTTTTTGGTTTGGTGAAAAATATGCATTTAATTGATATGATGTTGGATCATATTCAATAGAAAAGCCTTCGTAAATATCACCTGGATTGCTATCAAAATGACTTGAAGGATTTCTAACAAAGTATTGTGATAAATGGTAGTAACCAGACAGTTCCATCTTATCAGAAAAACCACCATCATAAGCAGGCATTTTTTTAAATTTCGTTCTGTTTAATACATAAATTTGATTGTCTTTAAATTTATCATTTTCACTACTTTCTATAGGTGAAGGAATTTCGCTCACAACTGTTCCTTTACTATTTTCTTTAGCTAATAAGGCTTCTTTTTCCGCTACTTGTTTTTGTTGATATTCTTTATACTTTTTAAAATAAAAATCTTGCTTTTCTTTATCGTTGGGATACTTTTTAGCTAACTCTTTCTTAAACTCTTCATCTGAATACTCATTTGTATTAGACGTTGAATTAGTATCTGAACTTGTAGTTGATTTTTCTATTGATGAAGAAGCTTTCTCTTCTATTTTTTTTGTTACTTTTTGCTTAGCTTTTTTTAACATGTTACCAAACTGAGCATTGGCTGTTTGATGAAACAAAAAACTAGCTAAGAATAAACAAACTAATATTGTATATTTTTTCATTTCTATTATTGTTTTTATGCTATTAGAAGCTACCTGCTTTTTACACAGGTAACTTTCTTTCTTGAATTACTATTTAAAGGGAATGTTTTTTATTGACATGCGACTGTATTCCAAGAAGCTCCAGATGGCTTAACCCATTGGTTTGCTTGTGTATTTGGTGGATTCAAAGGATCAAAACCAGCATCATGTTGAATACATGTTAAGTTATCATTTCCATCTGCAATCATATAAATGAAATTTACATTATTACCATTTGCTACGTTTAAACTTGTTAAATTATTATTTCTTAAATGCAATGAAATTACTCTTGAATTATTAGAAATATCCATGCTTGATAAGTTGTTATTATAAGCAACAAGTGTTCTTAAATCTGGATACATAGAAACATCTAACGTACTAATTTGATTCTGTTCTAAATATAAAGTTCTTAAACCGTTTGCAATAGTAGGTAACACTAACGTAGAAATATTGTTACCTCCACATTGAAAATTCACTAAGCTAGAATGATTTGTTAAATCTATTGTACTAATACTATTTTGCTGAATTAATATTGTTTGTAAAGCTGTATTAGCTGAAAGATCTAATGAAGTTAAGTTATTGTTTTTTAACGACAAATGTGTTATTGCTGTGTTTTGGCTTAAATCTATACTTGTTAAAGAGTTGTTCATTGCATGAAATTGTGAAATATTTTCAAAAACCTCTAAACCAGTAACATCTGAAATACTAAGACCATCTACACGAATGACACCTGTGTAAGCTTGTGCTTCTGAAACCTGAATTTCACCATCTCCATTTGTATTTATCGATGAATCCCCTACCAATGCTGACTTAAAGTTGGCATCTGGTATGTTTACAATATTACCTGTAGCAGCTTGCAACCCCTTTCCACTAATAATAATAGCATAACTCGGTTTTGTAGGATCATTACTTTCTACAACTATCATTGCCTGCTTTTGTCCTTCAGATTGTGGTGTAAAACGTGCTGTTACCTCATAAAAGCTATTAGGAGCAATCGTTTGTGGTGCAGATACATTTACCAAAGTAAAGTTATTAGCATTGGCTCCGCTCATTCTAATATTACTTACCTCTAAATTTCCTTGACCATTATTCTGAATAGCAAAAGTTAAATCATTTCCAGAGTTCCCTACAGTAACATCACCAAAGTTCAATCCTGTTTCACTAAAAGCAATTGCAGGTTGTGCTGGCGCTGTTCCTGTTCCATTCATTGGTAAAAACACTTCATTTTCACTAGAGTTATTAAAAAATCTAATAGATGCTGAAGCAAATCCTTGTGAACTTGGCGTGAACTTAACTTCAAAAGTATATGTATCACCTGGAGCAATAGTTCTTATTAATGAACTTGTTCCTCCTATTACTGTAAAAGATGATGATGAACTACCTCCTATAATATTCACATTAGTAATCTCTAAATCTGTATTTCCTGTATTAGAAACTATAATATTTTTAGATAAGTCTTCACCTACTTCAACATTCCCAAAACTTATAGGTGATTCACTAAACTCTATAACTGACATAGGTGTTGCTGTAGCTTTACCGCTTAAGGCAATGGCTTTAACACCTGCATTAGTTGTCACCTCTAAACTTGCTGTTTTTTCTCCTACATTGGTTGGCTCAAATACTACCGTAATGGTTTTAGTTTCTCCTGCAGCTAAAGTTTCTGTTGTTGCTGAAGTTGAAAAGTTAGCAGCATTGGTCCCTTTTATTTCAAAGCCTGTAATTTCTAAGTCTGCATCTCCACTATTAGTTATAGTAAACGTAGCGTCTTTTGTTTGATTAATCTCTACGTTTCCAAAAACCAAAGCCGTTTCACTTAAATCAACACCTGGTAATGGTTTTGGTTTTGCAATTCCTGTTACTTTTACTTCTTTTTTCCCAATATTAGTCGTAATTTCTAAGATAGCCTTTTTTTCTCCTTCTGTTAAAGGAGCAAAGGTAATTTCAAAAGTATACGATTCTTCCTTTTTAATTACTTTTGGTACTGCACTAGTTGAAAAATCAGCAGCATTTGTTCCTTTTAATACAAATTCATCTATTTCTAAATCTGAACCTCCCTCATTTGTTACTTTAAACGAATAGTTAATAGTTTGTTCTACTTCTACTGCTCCAAAATCCTTTTCTATATCAGTAATAGAAAACTCTGCTGGAATAATTTCTTCATCCTTATCACAACTTGTGATACTTACAAGTACAAAAAGAATAGCACTTGCATACATGTTAATTTTTTTTCTCATGTGTGTTTATTTTTCTGATTTATTTTTTGTGCTTCCTTATAGTTATAAAGCACTTCTCCCTTATATTGGAAGTAAAATTACACACAGGACACCTCTTACAGTGAAAAAACTGCTGAAGTGATTTTATCTTTTTCTAAAACACTTTTTTTTTTTTCTAAAACACCTAATACCTATTTAAAAACAAAAAAGCCCGTCAAATGACGAGCTTTTTTACATCTACAGTCCTAATAAAACTTGTAATGCTTTTTAGGATAATACAATCAAATTTATTTTACTTCTTCAAAATCTACATCTTCTACATTATCTCCTCCTTCAGCTGAAGCTCCTGCATCTGCACTTCCTTGCGCACCAGCTCCATTTGCTTGTGCATCTTGTTGTGCTTTATACATCTCTTCAGAAGCAACTTTCCAAGCTTCGTTAATCTTTTCCATTGCAGCATCGATAGCAGCAAGGTCTTTAGATTCGTGTGCTTTCTTTAACTCTTCTAAAGCAGCCTCGATTGGTTCTTTCTTATCTGCTGATAATTTATCACCAAACTCTTTTAATTGCTTTTCAGTTTGGAAAATCATAGAATCTGCTCCGTTAATTTTATCTGCAGTTTCTTTAGCCTTTGCATCTGCATCTGCATTTGCTTCTGCATCTGCTTTCATCTTTTGAATTTCTTCATCTGTTAATCCAGAAGAAGCTTCGATACGGATGTTTTGAGATTTACCTGTTGCTTTATCCGCTGCAGATACGTTGATGATCCCGTTTGCATCAATATCAAAAGTTACTTCAATTTGAGGAACTCCTCTTGGTGCTGGTGGAATATCTGTTAATTGGAAACGACCAATTGTTTTGTTATCTGCTGCCATCGCTCTTTCACCTTGTAATACGTGAATATCTACCGATGGTTGGTTATCTACTGCTGTAGAGAATACTTGCGACTTTTTAGTTGGAATGGTTGTATTTGCATCGATTAACTTTGTAAATACATTACCCATTGTTTCAATTCCTAATGATAATGGTGTTACATCTAATAATAATACGTCTTTTACATCACCAGTTAACACTCCTCCTTGAATTGCTGCTCCTAACGATACAACTTCGTCTGGATTTACTCCTTTACTTGGCGCTTTTCCGAAGAACTTCTCAACTGCTTCTTGAATTGCAGGAATACGAGTTGAACCTCCTACTAAAATGATTTCATCGATATCAGAAGTTGATAGATCAGCATTTTTTAACGCTGTTTGACAAGGCTCGATAGTTCTTTTTACTAAATCGTCAATTAATTGCTCAAACTTAGCTCTACTTAACGTTCTTACCAAGTGCTTTGGTCCACTAGCTGTAGCAGTGATATATGGTAAGTTAATTTCTGTAGAAGTTGTGCTTGATAATTCTATCTTCGCTTTTTCAGCAGCTTCTTTTAAACGTTGTAATGCCATAGGATCTTTACGTAAATCCATATTTTCTTCAGCATTAAACTCATCTGCTAACCAGTTAATGATTTTTTCATCTACATCATCGCCTCCTAAGTGCGTATCTCCATCAGTAGCTAATACTTCAAATACTCCATCTCCTAATTCTAAGATAGAAACATCATGTGTACCTCCACCAAAGTCAAATACTACAATTTTCTTATCATCATTTGCTTTATCTAATCCATAAGCTAAAGCTGCAGCTGTAGGCTCGTTAATAATACGACGAACCTTTAGTCCTGCAATCTCTCCTGCTTCTTTAGTTGCCTGACGTTGAGCATCGTTAAAATATGCTGGCACAGTAATTACAGCTTCAGAAACTCCTTGACCTAAGTAATCTTCAGCAGTTTTCTTCATTTTCTGTAATATCATTGCAGAAATTTCCTGAGGTGTATACATACGATCATCAATTTTAACTCTTGGTGTATCGTTATCACCTTTTGCTACCTCATAAGGAACTCTTTCTGCTTCTCTTTGAGACTCAGAATATTTATTCCCCATAAAACGTTTAATAGAATAAACTGTTTTAGTTGGGTTTGTTACTGCTTGACGCTTTGCAGGATCTCCTACTTTACGTTCACCTCCTTCTACAAATGCAACTATAGAAGGGGTTGTTCTTTTTCCTTCTGCATTTGGAATTACTACAGGCTCATTACCTTCCATCACAGACACACATGAGTTCGTAGTACCTAAATCTATACCTATAATTTTACTCATAATCTTTATTTATCTTTTTTTAAGTTTTAAATTCAATTTTACGAGTAGTATTAGTCAAAGTGTATGCCATTGGTTTTTTATTTGTATTTTGACAGAAAAAGACACAAAACCAATCATTTTTTATGACAGAGTGTCATTAATCGATGTTATCTAGATAAGATTCATAGACCATTACTATATTAGCAAATGTATTCTGTAATGCTTCAATTGTTTCTTTTTTATTTTTAAACTCTGCTTTTGTAATACCTTCTTCTAATTGAGGGGTTAAACTTCCTTCATAATTAGAAAACATTAAATACCAGTGTGTTTCTTTTAATCGATATTCATTTTGTTGTATAAACAAATGGTATGTAATAAGGAGTTCTTTATTAATAATTAGTTTTTCAATACCACATTCTTCTTCCACTTCTCTTATTGCTGCTTCCATTAAGTTCTCTCCTTCCTCAACACGTCCTTTGGGTAAATCCCATTTATTTCCTCTGTAAATAAACAATACTTTTTTACTTCCGTTTAAAACCAAACCTCCAGCAGCAATTATTACTTTAAATTTAACCTTAAAATCTTTCCAATCTTCAATTAAATTATTAGAATAGATATAAAAACCGTTTAACTTACCTACTTTTAACTTATAAATAAGTTCTTGAATAATTGTATTTTTGTAAATATAAACTGGAAAATCTTCTTCATTTTTAAATGAAGTTGTAAAGATTATTGGTTTATCATTAACAAAAACTTTATACATTTGCGCTATGGATTTTAACAAAGATACAGCAAAAAAAACTGCCGAGCTTCTTTTGCAAATTAAGGCTATAAAATTAAGTCCCCAAGAACCTTTCACATGGGCTTCTGGCTGGAAATCACCTATTTACTGTGATAATAGAATCACGCTATCATACCCTCCTGTTAGAAACTTTTTAAAACAAGAAATTGCTAAACTGGTAGAAGAAAAACACGGTAAACCTGATGTTATTGCAGGTGTTGCTACTGGTGCTATTGCTATTGGTATATTAGTTGCTCAAGAACTTGGAGTACCTTTTGTGTACGTTAGACCAGAACCCAAAAAACATGGTAGACAAAATCAAATTGAAGGACATATAGAAAGTGGTCAAAACGTTGTAGTGATTGAGGATTTAATTAGTACAGGAAAAAGTAGTTTAAATGCTGTAAAAGCACTTAAAGAAGCACATACCAATGTAAAAGGAATGATAGCTATTTTTTCTTACGGATTTAATATTGCCACTGAGAATTTTAAAAATGATAAAGTAGAACTTACTACTTTGAGTAATTATGAACATTTATTAGAACAAGCCTTAGATAGTAAATATATTACTAGTGAAGAACTTCGAACATTAGAAGATTGGAGAATTGCTCCTAGTGAATGGAATCAAAACAATAAATAACAGCACAACAATGAATATAGAAGGAAATACAGTTACTGTAAAAAAATCATCTAAAGATTTATTTGAGTTTCTAACTAAATTAGAAAACTTTGAACAACTAATGCCTGAAAACACTCAAAAATTCGAGGTTGATGGTGACAGCTTTATTTTTGGTTTAAAAGGTATGCCAGAAATTCGCTTAATCATGAAAGAAAAAACAGAATATTCTAATGTTACTTTAGGTGCTGCAAGCAGTAAACTACCTTTTACATTAGCTGCTGATATTAATGAAATTAACGATAGTGAAAGTAAAGTTACTTTAAAGTTTAATGGCGAATTTAATGCTATGATGGCTATGATGGTTAAAGCACCATTAACAAAGTTTATTGGTACGCTAACTGAAAATTTAGAAAAGCTATAAAGTGGCAAACGAAACTTCTTTCAAACCAAATTCTTGAATCGTTTCATTTTCTAATTCTATTTGGAGGTTTCCACTTTTTGAAACTCCAATAATTTTCCCCATAAATAAAGTGTTCTGACTATTTTTAAACATTGTTGGAACATTTTTTTTATACAATACTTTTAAGTAAGCCTTTTCTAGTAAGTCATATTCTTTTTTTTCTAAGAGATTAAAATAATCTTTTAGCTTCATTAAAATGCTTTCTAGCAACATTTCTAAATCAAACTCTTTTCCTAGAATCATTTTTATAGAAGACGCATTTGGTAAATTTTCGGGAAATGATGCTTGATTTACATTGACCCCTATACCAATTACAGAAGACACTAAATCATTCCCTTTAAGAGTATTTTCAATTAATATACCCACTATTTTTTTATTTCCTGACAGAATGTCGTTTGGCCATTTTACCGACAAGTTTGGTATTCCTAATGCTTTTAAAGCTTGAAAAACACTTAATGAAACACTAAAATTTAAGTACTTGTGCTCTCGAATATTTAACCCTACAAACCTTGAAAACACACTAAAAGTAAGGTTTTTTCCCTCTTCAACAACCCATTCAGAGTTCATTTGACCTCTACCTTTAGTTTGTGTTTTTGCGACTACCACCGTAAAATCATCAACTACCACTTTTGACACCATATTCTTTAAAAAACTGTTGGTAGAGTCGATGGCATTAAGTTTGATTATTTTCATATGAATTTAGCGTGTAAAACAAGTATCAATATTACATAAATTACTCGCAAAAAAATAATAACTTTGCTAAAACTTAATTTTTTTTAATGACAATAAAACAAACAAACACAGACGATCTTTTAGCTGTGATTATTAAAGGGATTGATGATGTAAAAGGAGAAGATATCCAATTACTAGATCTAAGAGAGATAGAAAACACTGTTTGTGATTATTTTGTAGTTTGTTCTGCTAATTCGAACACACAAGTTAATGCCATTTCCGGCTCTGTACAAAAAATAGTAAGTAAAGAACTAAAAGATAAACCTTGGCACATTGAAGGGCAAGGAAACTCTGAATGGGTTCTTATGGATTACGTAAATGTTGTTGTACACATCTTTCAAAAACAAGTTCGTGAATTTTACGATATTGAAAGCCTTTGGGGAGATGCAAAAATTACAGAAATCAACCCAGCATAATTGCTAACATTTTATACACCTTTTTATGAGTGATAATAAAAAAAATGCGCCAAAATTTAGTTTTAATTCATTTTGGCTATACATACCAATAATAGTTATCCTACTAGGATTAAGCTTTTTTAATTCTGGTAATTTAGGTTCTCGTAATATTACAAAAAACGAGTTTACTAAAATTCTTCAAGCAAACGATATTAAAGAAATCGTTGTAGAAAACAATAATGTTGCTCAAATATTTTTAAAGCCTGAAGCTGAGAAAAAAGAAGAGCATAAAAAACTAGCAGATTCTCCATTTTACAGAAAAGGATCTCCTCTTTACACTTACAACTTTGGTGATTTACAAAATTTTGAAAATGAAATTAACAAAGAAAAAGAGGATAAAAATCTTGACTTCGATAAAGTTAATGTTGAAAGGACTAGCATGATGGATACCATTATTAGCTTCCTTCCTTTTATTTTATTGATTGTTATTTGGCTTTTCTTTATGAGAAGAATGTCTGGTGCTGCTGGAGGCGGTGGTGCTGGAGGGCAAATTTTTAACATTGGTAAATCTAAAGCTAAGCTTTTTGACGAAAACACTAAAGTTAAAACTACCTTTAAAAATGTAGCTGGCTTAGAAGGTGCTAAAGAAGAAGTTCAAGAAATTGTAGACTTCTTAAAGAGCCCTGAAAAATACACCAAATTAGGAGGTAAAATTCCTAAAGGAGCTTTATTAGTAGGACCTCCTGGTACAGGTAAAACCTTATTAGCAAAAGCTGTTGCTGGTGAAGCTGGAGTTCCTTTTTTCTCTTTATCTGGTTCAGATTTTGTTGAAATGTTTGTTGGTGTTGGTGCCTCACGTGTACGTGACTTATTTAAACAAGCACAACAAAAATCTCCTTCAATCATTTTTATTGATGAAATTGATGCTATTGGACGTGCTAGAGGTAAGAACAGTATGACTGGTGGTAATGACGAACGTGAGAATACCTTAAACCAATTATTAACTGAAATGGATGGTTTTGGTACTGATACTAATGTAATTGTATTAGCTGCTACCAACCGCGCTGATGTATTAGACAAAGCTTTGATGCGTGCTGGTCGTTTTGATCGTCAAATTTATGTTGACTTACCAGACCTACACGAACGTAGAGAAATTTTTGAGGTTCACATTAAACCTTTGAAATTAGCTGCTAATGCCGATTTAGAATTTTTAGCACAACAAACACCTGGATTCTCAGGTGCAGATATCGCTAACTTGTGTAATGAAGCCGCTTTAATTGCTGCTAGAAAAGGTAAAGAAGCTATTGAACATCAAGACTTTTTAGATGCTGTTGATAGAATCGTAGGTGGATTAGAAAAGAAAAATAAGGTTATTACTCCTAAAGAAAAGAAAGTAATTGCTTTTCATGAAGCTGGTCACGCAACTGTTAGTTGGATGTTAGAACATGCTGCCCCTTTAGTAAAAGTAACTATTGTTCCTCGTGGTCAATCGTTAGGAGCTGCTTGGTACCTTCCTGAAGAGAGAAAAATTGTTCAAACAGAACAAATGCTTGATGAGATGTGTGCTACTATGGGAGGTAGAGCAGCTGAAAAACTAATTTTTAATAAAATCTCAACTGGAGCGTTAAGTGATTTAGAAAAGGTTACTAAACAAGCTCGAGCTATGGTTACTGTTTATGGCTTAAATGATAAAGTAGGAAACGTTACTTACTATGATTCTTCAGGTAATGATTCATTTGTAAAACCATACAGTGAAGCAACTGCACAAAAAATTGATGAAGAAATCTCTGAAATAATAGAGAATCAATACAAAAGAGCTGTTGACATACTAGATCAAAACAGAGATAAATTAACTGAATTAGCTGATTTATTACTTGAAAAAGAAGTTATATTTAAAGACGATTTAGTAAAAATATTTGGAGACAGACCTTTTGGAAAAGAAGAAAAACCTCAAATTACAACAGAAGAATAGTTTTTATTTTAATGAATTTTTTCAAAAAAATATTTAAAATATATCAAGAATCATCTAAAGAAAAAAAAGCCAACGAACAAGAAGTTTATTTGTCTTTAGATGATTCTTTTGTTCATCATTTTATTAATAAAGGAGGAAAATTTTTATACTGTACATCAATAAACGAAGTAAGTAATAATTTAAAGAACATCTTACAAGAAAACAATTGGCGCAAAATTACTTGTACCGATTTTGATTTATTAAAGATTACTGAAAAAATTGATATTTCTGTACAAAACCATTCCTCAGAATCTGTACCTTTTTTTACTTCTTGTGAACATTTAATTGCCGATAAAGGAGAAATTTTATTTTCATCCAATCAATTAGGCAGTCATAAAATAGCTTCTCTTTCTAAACATTTTATAGTTTATGCAACTACGAGCCAGCTTGTAAAAAACACTGGAGAAGGATTAACAGGTATTAAAACACATTTTAGCGGTAATATTCCAACAAATATTAGTTCTGTTAAGAATTATAAATTTGAAGTTGAGGATGATAATTTTTTGAGTTATGGTAATAATAACACAAAAGATTTATATTTGCTGCTCTTTGAAGACCTTTAAAATATGTCTAACCTTTTTGTAAGAAGTCTTTCCGCACTTGTTTATGCTATTCTATTTATTTCTGCTATTCTTTTTTCTGCAGAAACATACATAGGATTACTTGCTTTGTTTGCTACTGTTTGTATTTGGGAACTTTCTAAAATTATACAAACAAAAAATATAATTCCATATATACTTTTAGCTAGTGTTGTTTATTTAACTTTTAAGAATACAACTTTTAAGTACACTGATTTTTTATTTGGCATTACTATAGTTGGATCTACTGCTTTGATTTATTTACTTATTAGCTCCAAACTAATTAAAACAGATACTTTAGCTAAAAAACTTTTTTTACAAGTTATATATTTAGTATTACCATTTTACTTCTTAATGAACCTTCCTTTCATTAATGGTTCTTATCATCCAAACATAGTTATTTATATAATATTTATTATTTGGACTAATGATAGTTTTGCCTTTTTAGTGGGTAAAAATTTTGGAAAACGAAAATTATTTGAAAAAGTATCTCCTAAAAAAACAATTGAAGGGTTTATAGGCGGTTTATTATTTTCAATAATTGCAGGTTTTGCTATTGGTCAATACTCTGGAATTTTTTCTATCTTAAACTGGATAGTTATTGCTATCATAGTTGCTATTTTTGGTTCTTTAGGGGATTTAGTAGAATCTAAGTTTAAAAGACAAGCTAACGTGAAAGATAGTGGTACAATTATGCCAGGTCATGGAGGCTTATTAGATAGGCTAGACAGCTTGTTTTTCCTTGCTCCCTTCGTATATTTGTACATTCATTACATAATGTAAACTATCTATAGGCACAAACCTCAATTATGAAAGATGATTTAGATTTAAAGTTTAAAGAAGCTTATCAAAAAGCATCTAAACTAGAGGAAAAGCTTCCTCCTGATGTTATGCTACGTTTATATGCTTACTATAAACAAGCTGTAAAAGGAGACAGGTTTACATTTAATGATAATAGTGACTTACGAAATGCCTTTAAATTTAATGCTTGGATGCAGCTTAGAGGTATGAGTGAGTCAGAAGCAAAAAAAGAATACATTAAACTAGTAAACTCAATTATAAAATAAACCTCATGAAAAAAATCGTTTATTCTTTAGTTATTTGTTTTACAGCTTTTCAAATGACATCTTGTAAATCTGAAGCAAAAAAAGAAACAAAAACTACAAATAAGGAAATTAAAGTAGAAAACAAGGCTGCATTCGTATTACAAGATGCTGACAATGTTATAAACTGGACAGCTTACAAAACTACTGAGAAAATACCAGTAAATGGAGAATTTAAAAAAGTAAACATTACCGCTGGTGGTGAAGCTAACACAGCTAAAGACGCTATAAATAATGCTGAATTTTCTATTCCTGTAAGTAGTATTTTCACAAAAGACACTAGTAGAGACTTTAAAATTAAAAAGTTTTTCTTTGGAGTAATGGATAAAACTGAATTACTTTCTGGAAAATTAGTTCTAGAAAATGACTCTATTGGTTATGCTAATATTACCATGAATGGTGTTAGTAAAAAACTTCCTTTTAACTACACATTAAACGGAAAAAAGTTTAGTTTAAATGCAACTATGAAAATTACAGACTGGCAAGCTAATAAAGCATTAGAGTCTTTAAATACTGCATGTAAAGACTTACATAAAGGTGCTGATGGTGTTTCTAAAACTTGGGATGAAGTTGCTTTAAACATTACATCTGTTTTTAAATAAAAACCGATTAAACATATATTTGAAAGCCTCAGAGTAATTTCTGAGGCTTTTTTAGTTTTAATGTACTTCAAACATCCATTTTTTTACAGGCTTATAAAAAGCAATGACTAATAAACCTATTATTACTGATATTACTCCTAGGTTGGCATACACAGAAACATATGAATACAATTGGTGAAAAACCTCAGGTTGCCCCATAACGGTTGTGGATGATAAACCGGTTAATAATTCAGTTACTTTTCCAAAAAAGCCCTTAGAAAATACTCCTAAACTACCGTTAACAACTGTTGTTAAATTGGCTATTTTACCTGCAAAAAAATGACCATAAAAGTTTGCTGAAAACCATACGCCCATTATAAAAGCAATGTACTTTACTGGAGATAACTCTGTCATTTTAGATAATCCAATAGGAGATAAAAACAGTTCTCCTGTTGTTAGTATAAAGTACCCTAAAATCAAATACATCATTGGAGTTTTAGCTAATTCATCAACTTGATAACCTGACAAACCAAAAGTTATAAAACCTACCCCTAAAAACAATAACCCTAATCCAAATTTTATAACAGAGTTTGGATTCTTATGTATTTTATGCAAATACCCCCAAAGCATTGAAAATGGGACTGCCATTAGAATTATAAAAGTAGAATTAATACTATTTGTTTGAGCTGCATTTATTCCTACTAAGTTGACATTTCTATCTGCAAATAAAGTCAGTGAACTACCTGCTTGTTCAAAAATTGCTGCAAACAATGTATACAAAACGGTAAAAAATATAGCTACAGAAAGTTTTTTACGTTCTTTTGAAGTTACAGTTCGTAAAATCTTAATTAAAAACAATATCAGAAATAACGAAACAATCCAAACTAAGTAATGCTCAAACTCATGGTAATAAACTATCAATGCAAATACAGGAACAGACAAAAGTGCTGCAATTGTTATTAAGTTTCCTTTTTTTACTCCAAATTGTTTCTCATCAAATAATTCTTGATTTGGTACTAAGCCTTTATCTTCAAAAACATTTTTCTTAAGTCCACCTTTAAAAACTAACAAGCCTAACAACATTCCTATTCCAGCCAAAACAAATCCATAATGCCAACCATATAATTCAGCTAACCAAGCACATAATAATGGAGCTACTGCTCCACCAATATTAATTCCCATATAAAATATGGTAAATCCTGCATCTCTCCTATTATCTCCATCAGCATATAACTTTCCAACAAACGAAGATATATTGGGTTTAAAAAAACCGTTTCCAACGATAATTAAAGATAACGAACCATAAAAAAATATCGGATGTTCAAATGTCAAAAAGAAATGTCCTAACGCCATTAACACACCTCCTAAAACAATTGCTTTTCTAAATCCTAATATTTTATCAGCAAGCATACCTCCTATCATAGGAGTCACATACACTAACGACATATATGCTGCATACACACCAAAAGACATTTCATCAGAAAAAAGCAAATGTTTTGTCATATACAACACCAATAAAGCTCGCATTCCATAAAAAGAAAAGCGTTCCCATAATTCAGCAAAAAATAAGTATAAAAGTCCCCTTGGATGCCCTAAAACATCAGTTCTTGAATTCATATATTCCATAAATTTTAAGTTTATACGAATATATTTTTCGACATCTAAAACCTAAAGGTATGTAGTTAATTGTAGTAAAAAATAAGCTTTTGTAAGTTTTTGTAACCCAAAAATTAACATCTTATTAATATCTACAAACGCTTATTTAATAGTTTTACTATTATATTTGCACTATTAATTTTTATTTATGAAGAATTTACTATCAAATTTAAAAATAGAGATCCCTTCAGGAATATACATCAAAGACCCTGAAACCTCTGATTTGGGTAAAAGAATAATAGAGAACAGTATTATACTTATTGAAGAAATTGGTTTTGAGAATTTTAATTTTAAAAAACTAGGAAAGTTAATAGGCTCTAACGAAAGTTCTATTTATCGTTACTTTGAAAGTAAACATAAACTCTTAGTTTACTTAACTTCTTGGTATTGGGGGTGGATTCAATATTTATTGGTAATCGAAACTTACAGTATTAGTAACCCAAAAGAGAAATTAATTAAAGCCATAGAAGTTCTAGCTAGAAAAGCTGAGAAAGACAATAATTTTTCACATATTAATGAGGCATTACTTAACTTAATTGTAATTAACGAGAACTCAAAATCATACTCTACTAAAGAAGTAGATACAGAAAATAAAGAAGGTTTTTTTAAATTGTACAAAGAAGTAGTAAAACGTTTTGCTGAAATAATTAGTAATTATAACAATAATTATAAACATCCATTAACACTTGCAAGTACTATAATTGAAGGTATATTACATCAGCAATTTGTAAAATCTCATTTTAAATCACTAACTAATTGTGATAAAAGTACAACTACCACTTCCTTTTTTATTGAACTAACTTTAAACGTACTTTCTAATGAAAGAGAAAAATAAACTAACTCCATGGCAGCGATTTCTAGGATTAATAAATCTAGAAAAAAAAGACACCTTACAAATAGCATATTATGCCATTTTTGAAGGAATTGTTGCACTATCATTACCCTTGGGAGTACAAGCCATTATAAACTTGTTACAAGCGGCACAAGTATCAGCTTCCTGGATTGTTTTAGTCATCTTAGTTACTTCTGGCGTTGTTTTTAGTGGAATATTAAAACTAATGCAATTTAGAATTATTGAAACCATACAACAAAGAATTTTTACAAGAGCATCCATAGAGCTTAGTTATCGTTTTCCTAAAATTAAAATGATAGAATTAAGAAACTACTATCCACCTGAACTTGCCAATCGTTTTTTTGATACGCTAACCATTCAAAAAGGTATTTCTAAAATATTGATTGATGCTCCATCAGCCATATTACAAATTGTTTTTGCTTTATTACTATTATCTTTTTATCATCCATTTTTTATTGTTTTTGGATTTTTAGTTATGTTACTAATTTATGTTGTATTTAAATACACAGCACAAAAAGGTTTAGATACTAGTTTAAAAGAATCTAAAAACAAGTATAAAGTTGCTCATTGGTTACAAGAAATAGCTAGAACTATAATAAGTTTCAAATTATCAGGAAAGACAAGGTTAGCCCTTGAAAAAAGCGATATTTTAGTAGATAATTATTTAAAATCTAGAGAAAGTCATTTTAAAGTGCTTGTTATGCAATATATTCAAATGATTAGTTTTAAAGTCATTATTACTGCTGGGTTACTTCTTATAGGTGGTTTTTTGGTTCTTACTCAACAAATGAATATTGGTCAATTTGTTGCTGCAGAAATTATTATAATTTTAATTATGAACTCTGTAGAGAAACTAATACTTGGACTCGAATCTTTTTATGATGTACTTACATCTATAGAAAAGCTTGGGGAAGTTATTGACAAACCTATAGAGCCACAAAAAGGCAGTAACATTAATAAAGATAAGCCTTTTAAAATTGAACTTCAAGATGTTTCCTACATTGTAAATAATAGACAAAAACCTGTCATAAATAAAATTTCATTTGAAATTAATCCACAAGATAGAATTTTAATTCAAGGAAGTAGCAACTCAGGAAAATCTAGTTTAATTCAACTTATCTCTGGTTTAATAGAGCCTACTTCTGGTAATATATTTGTAAATGATTTATCTTTAAAGGGCATTTTTATTAATAATTACAGATCTAACTTAGGCTTGTCTCTTTCTGAAGAAACTCCTTTTAAAGGAACTATTAGAGAAAATATAACTTTTGGTGACTCTTCAATAACTGATGAAGAAATATATAGCATCTTTAAAGTTGTGGGATTAACAGAATTTTTAAAGCAGCAACCTAAAGGTTTAGATACTTATTTAAAACCTGAAGGAAAACTTATTGCCTATACTGTAGCAAAAAAAATCATCCTTTCAAGGGCTATTATTAAAAGACCTAAACTACTTATTTTAGAAGACCCTCTAGACCAATTTGAAAAAAATGAAGCTAAGAAAATTATCGATTTTATTACTAATGTTTCTCAACCATGGAGCTTAATTATCGTTAGCCGTAATGAACATTGGAAAGAAAAATGTAATAAACAAATTACCCTTGAAAAAGGCAGTATTACTAACTTTAAATCGTAAGTAATCATGTTAAACATATCAAAAAATACAGTTTCGGACCAAATAGATATTACGAAATTCAAATCTGGAAAAGAAATTTTTAACAAAGAGTATCATAAGTTATTTAAAAGCTTTTTATTAGTTTTTTCTGTAATTTTAATAATTATTTTATTTCTACCCTGGACACAAAATGTATCTAGCGAAGGGCTTGTTACTACGTTAAAACCTAACCAAAGACCACAAACATTACAATCTCAAATACCTGGGCGTATAGAAGAATGGTTTGTACAAGAAGGTGATTTTGTTAAAAAAGGAGATACTATTTTAAGAATTTCTGAGATAAAAAGTGGTTATTTTGATACTAAGCTTGCCGAAAGAACTGGTAAACAGTTAAACTCTAAAACACTTTCTGCTAAAGCATATAACAATAAGATTAGTGCCTTGCAAAATCAGATTATAGCTATTAAAAGAGAACGTAAATTAAAACTAGAGCAAGCAAAAAACAAATTAAAACAAGCCTACTTAAAAGCTAAAAGTGATAGTATTGATTTTGAAGCTATTAAAATTAAGCAAAAAATAGCTCAAACTCAATTTGATAGAACTGTTACCTTAGAAAAAGAAGGTTTAAAAGCTGTAAAGGATGTTGAAGAAAAAAGAGCAAAACTTCAAGAGTTATCCGCTAAATTAATTTCTCAAGAAAACAAATTCTTTACTTCTAAAAACAATATTATTAATGCACAATTAGCTATTAGTAGTACACAAGCTTCTTATGCTGATAAATTATCTAAAACAGAAAGCAGCTTGTATAGTGCACAATCTGGTGCTTATGAAGCTGATGTTCAAGTTTCAAAACTTGAAACTAGCTTAGCTAATTACAACAAGCGAAGCTCTTTATTATTCATTACTGCTCCACAAGACGGTTACATTAATAAAGCTATAAAATCTGGTATTGGTGAAACTTTTAAAGAAGGTGAAAAATTAGTAAACATTATGCCTGCAAATTACGATTTAGCTGTTGAAATGTATATACAACCTATAGATTTACCTCTAATTCATATTGGTGAAGAGGTGCGTGTTGAGTTTGATGGTTGGCCCGCAATGGTTTTTAGTGGCTGGCCTAATGTATCATACGGAACTTATGGTGCTAAAATTGTAGCTATTGAAAACTTTATTAGTAGCAATGGAAAATACCGTGTTCTAATTGTTCCTAATGAAAAAGAAGAACCTTGGCCGAAAGCCATTAGAGTAGGTTCAGGTGCAAAAACTATTGCTTTATTAGAAAATGTACCTATTTGGTTTGAGTTATGGAGACAAATTAATAGCTTTCCTCCCAACTTTTATCAACCAGATAACAAAGGAGGTGATAAAAAAGCTAAAAAAGAGGAATAATAAACTTCTTAGTAGATTAAAGCAAGTTAAAACATCACTCTAACTAATAATTAAAAAGACAACTAAATGAAAAGGCTATACATCCTTTTTTTGTTACTAAGCTTTATAGCTACAGCACAAGATAATTTAAGTACTCAACTTAGTTTAGAAGAGTATTTAGGTTATGTAAAGAAACACCATCCCGTTATTAAACAAGCGGAACTTATTACAAGTACCAATGAGGCTAAATTATTAAAAGCTAGAGGTGGTTTTGACCCTAAAATAGAAGTAGATTACAATAGAAAAGAGTTTAAAGGTAAAGACTATTACAAAAAGTTAAACTCAACCTTTAAAATTCCGACTTGGTATGGAATAGAGCTAAAAGGTAGTTATGAGAATAATTCTGGTCAATATTTAAACCCTGAACACAATACTCCAGAAAAAGGACTATATAATGTTGGTGTATCGGTTTCTTTAGCAAAAAACTTATTCATTAATAAAAGAATGGCTACTTTAAAACAAGCTAAACTCTACACACAGCAAGGTAAACTAGAACAACAGTTACTCGTTAACGATATTTTATTTGAAGCCATCAACACCTATTTAAACTGGTTACAGTACTACCAAAGTTATAATATTTATAAAGATTATTATGCCAATGCTGATATCAGACTAAAGAACATAAAAAAAAGTTTTACAGCAGGTGATAAACCAGCTATTGATACTTTAGAAGCTAACATCAATTTAAAAAACAGAAAGTTAGACCTAGAAAAAGCAAATATTAAATACATTAAATCTAAGTTAGAGCTTTCTAATTATTTATGGATAGGCAATAATATTCCTATGGAAATAAAAGAGGAAATAATTCCTGATAGTAGCACTTTTTCTAATATTGATATTATTCTAAATACTTCTGTAACCACCTTATTTGATAATGAGTTTGAAAACCATCCTAAATTAAAGTTACTAGAGTTAAAGAAAAGAAACCTAGAAATAAATAAGCAACTAAAAGTAAACAACCTATTACCTAAAATAGACTTTCAATATAATTTTCTTGCTTCTAAAGTGAATAATTTCGATGCCTTTAGTACTTCTAATTATAAAAACTCTCTTCAAGTTAGCATTCCTCTATTCTTGCGTAAATCTAGAGGAGATTTAAAACTTGCTAAATTAAAACTACAAGATATCGATTTTGAAATTGCATCAACTAAAGTCTCTTTAGAAAACAAAATAACAGCTACCGAGCAGGAAATTACATCATACAAAAAGCAAAATGATATTTTAAAAAACCTTGTGAAAGGCTATCATACAATTGTAAAGAGTGAAGAACGTAAATTTTCTTTAGGAGAAAGTTCTATTTTTTTAATTAACTATAGAGAAGTAAAATTAATAGAAAGTAAATTGAAAGAAATTAAAAACCAGTACGAATACGCTAAAACTAAAGGAAAACTCATAAAGTTACTAGGAGAACTAAATAATTTATAATTGTTGTTTGTACTCTTCTAACAATGCTTCATCAATAATTATATGTTCAGGAAGAATTCGTAGGCGGTATTTACTTTCACCTACAAATGTAATTAGATCTTTACGATCTAATTTTTCTTCTTCTAGGTTTAAAATTGAATTTATATTTTCTATAATTCGTGTAACATAGGTTTGACTTTTTATATCACCTCCTGAATTAACTATAATTGATTGTTTTTCCGCCTCTAAAAACTTTCTTCTATAAGCAAATGTTAGTAGGTTTTTATACTGTGTTGTTTTTGAGCCAAAATCTACTTTAGCATTGACTATTCCTTTAGATGGAATGGTAAGCTTTATCAGTGACCAGTCTAAAAACTGAATTTTCATTTCATTAGGTTTTGGTGTATGAGCCAGTTGTATTACCCAACTTGTTGCCAATACTAAAAAAACCGATACTAACGATGTTTTTGCTACAACCCTAATTAATTGATTTGCAAATTCATTATCAAAACCAATAAAAATGTCCGACAATTGGGAAACGAACAACAAAAAGATTACTATAACTGATATAAAAGCTACCAACTTTAAGTCTCGATGCATAAAAGTCTTGTAAAAAGAAACTCCCATTAAAAAACATAAAAAAGTTGTTAGTAAAACATCTGGAAGTGCTGCTATTTTTATTCCATAATAAAAATCATTACCATATAAAAAAGAAAAAGATAAAGTTATGGAAGCCACAATAACAATTATAATCGCTATAATTTTTACATTCTTTTCATTTCTATAAATAAATTGGGGGGCATCGTGCACATAATACAATGCCATTAACCAAAATAAGTTATTTATTGTAGACAGAATGTTTATTCCTACTTGATGAATTGTTGTTTTTTCAAAAGTAAAATAACTTGCAGAAAGTGCCCAAATACCAGAAACCACCCAAACCAACATTCCAAAGCTAAAATACAACAAGCCTTTATCAACTCTTTTAATTGAATTTCCTTCTTCTAAAACTTCTTTAAATCGCTTTGTAATATTATAGTAGATTGCTAATAATAACACAGCTCCAATAAAAGAAATACACGTATGTAATAGGTTATGAAACTGTGTTACTTCAGCCATTTATTGTAAAATTTTAGATACTAAATCTTTTTTCGCTTTTTTATCATCTCCAAACAACCACTGTAATACATTATCCTCCCACATTTCGTCTTTCTCTTGCTCATTAATAATCTTTCTATCAATAGCTAAATCTAAAATTTTCCCTGGATATGATGATTGAATTTCACTCTCCATCTCTCCTAGTGGATACGGATCATCCAGCCCTATTAATACTTGTTTAGATCCTTGATTTTTAATCAACAAATCCAAAGAACCAGTATCATGAACCAATGTATCAAAGAAGATGTTTTTATGTCCTACAGCTTTACGAGGGTGTTGTTTTCCTTCAAATAAATCAGGTCTTCCATCAAATCCTTGAATACGACGCCCTAAATTCATTTGTGCTAACTGACCTCCATGCGCAAAACAAACTCGCATATTAGGATATTTTTCATAATATCCATTTAACGTTAAAAAGTGATACGCATCTGCGCATTGTGCCAACATCCAAATTAAGTGAAAACGCCAACTTGTATTTTGTAGTTTGATGAATTTCTCCCCGTCATACGGATGAATTTCAACTGCTAAATTATACTTATCTGCTAATTCAAAAATAGGTTCATTTTCCTCGTCAAAAATACAACGCCATGTACCAATAGTGTCCATATAGTGTGTTGGCAAACACAACAAACGCATCCCTAACACCTCAACACACCGCTCTATTTCCCATAAAGCTCCACGAACAAACCCCGGATGCACCACAAAACCACAAGTAAACTTCCCCGGATTATCATGTTGAACACGTGCATTAAAATCGTTTTGAAAACGTAACGCTTGCTTCATTTCTTCTAAACGAAGTCCATTACCATATAATTGAGATAGGTTCAAAACCACTGCATGATCAATTTTAAAATGTTCCATCCATGCTAGTTTTTCATCTAAAAAGAAACTAGAGTCCGTCACGGGACGACTCCAGTCTTTTTGTAACATGAATTTTCTATCCTTATCTACCCAAAAAATCCCTTTGTCTTTCATAAACTGCGGAATTTGCTCTGGATAAGGCAATAAATGCGAATGTCCGTTTATTCTTAATTTGCGTTTTTTCATTTTAGTTTCTATTGCAAAATTTATGCTTTGTTTGGTGCTTCCATCACAGTACCACATTTATCACAAGTACATTTCTCTTTGTCAGAATAGTACTTATCAAAAATTATTGGCATATCAGTTTCAATATTATCTAAAGCAAATTCTTCTCGGTATAATTGATGTCCACAATTTTCACAATACCATTCCAAGGCATCCATCATTCCTTCATCACGTGGATATTCAATAACTAAACCTACTGTATTCGCTTTACGTTGTGGTGAGTGTGGCACCTTCCCTGGTAACAAATAAATATCTCCTTCATTAATTTCAACATCAATCATTTCCCCTTTGTCGTCAATGATTTTTAGCACCATATCTCCTTCTAATTGATAGAAAAACTCTGGTGTTTCATTGTAGTGATAATCTTTACGATTGTTAGGTCCTCCAACAACCATTACGATATACTCCCCATTATCCCAAACTTGTTTATTTCCAACTGGTGGTTTTAATAAATGACGATTTTCATCAATCCACTTTTTAAAATTTAAAGGTTGTACTAACTTGCTCATTTTATTTAGATTTTTAGACTTTTAAACACAAGAGTTAAGATTGTTTTAAAGATACTTAAATAGTCTTATTTCAAAAAGTCTTTATTTTTGATCTCTTTTATAAAGATTTTGTTCTTCCTCCATCAACAGGGACATTAATTCCGTTGATAAAACTTGCTCTTTCACTTGCTAAAAACACAATAGCATTAGCTACTTCTTCAGGTTTTGCAAAACGTTTTGCTGGTGATGCATTTTTCATCATTTCTGCAACTTCATCGATAGTTTTACCTGTTTTTGCTGCTTTATTATTGATAATTTCTGTCAAACGCTCTGTGGCTGTAGCTCCTGGTAACACATTATTCACTGTAATTCCGAATTGACCTAATTCATTCGCTAAGGTTTTACTCCAATTAGCAACCGCACCACGAATAGTATTCGAAACTCCTAAACCATCTAATGGTTGTTTTACTGATGTAGAGATCACATTAATTACTCTACCATAACCTTCCTCTTTCATAAAAGGAACTAACGCTTGCACCAACACATGATTGCATTTTAAATGCATGGTAAAAGCACGTTCAAACTCTTCTAACTTGGCATTAAATACTGGACCTCCTGCAGGTCCTCCTGTATTATTCACCAAAATATGAAACTGTAAATTTGTTGCCTCTAACTTCTCTTTTAAGTCTGCAGGATTGGTAAAATCAGCAACTAAATATCCATGATTTTGGTTATTATTTGGTAACTCAGCTAACACCGCTTTTAATTTATCTTCGCTACGAGCTACCAACGTTACATTTACTCCTTCTTGAGCTAATTGTATTGCTGCTGCTTTCCCAATTCCTTGTGTACTACCACATACCAAGGCGTTTTTATGTTGTATATCTAAATTCATTTTATTCGTTATTCTGAATCATTTGTTTAATCTTAACCGCTTTCTCAAAATGATCTAATTGATGTGTCTGAATCCACCAAGTAGCCACTTCCATCAATACTTTCGGATTGTCATTTTTATTTTTGAAAAATGCATAAAACGAAAGCCCTACATTTTCTCCTTTTTTAGCAATCTTCTCTTCACATACAGCAATTATTTTTTCCTTTATTTCTTTATTCATATTTTATACATACATTTTTGGGTTCTGTAAAAAAGCGTAATGCTTCAAAACCTCCTTCACGCCCTACTCCACTCGCTTTTTGACCTCCAAAAGGTGTTCTTAAATCACGTAATAACCAAGTATTCACCCAAACAATTCCTGTATGTAATTCTTTAGACATACGCATGGTTCTTGTCAAGTTGTTTGTCCACAATGTTGATGATAGTCCATATACCACGTCATTAGCTAACTGTAAAGCTTCTTCTTCTGTTTTAAAAGACATTAAAGTAACTACAGGCCCAAAAATCTCTTCTTGATTTAACCTACACTTGTTACTTGAAACTTCAATAATCGTCGGTTGTAAATAGTAACCGTTCTCACAATTCTTAACAGTGACTCTGTCACCTCCGTATAAAATCTTCCCTCCTTCTTGTTCCGCAATATCTATGTATGATTTTACCTTTTCTAAATGTGGTTTCGATACCAAGGCTCCAATATTTGTATCTTCTTCAAAAGGATTTCCTATTTTTAATTGCGATACTTTTTGAACAAAATCTTTTTTGAATTGCTCGTAAATACTTTCCTCTACAAAAATTCTACTTCCGCACAAACAAACCTGACCTTGATTTGCAAATGAAGAGCGAACTGTAGTCACTAACATATTCTCATAATCGCAATCTGCGAAAATGATGTTCGGATTTTTACCTCCTAGTTCTAACGATAATTTCTTAAACATTGGTGCTGCTGTACGAGCGATATGTGCTCCTGTGGCGGTTCCTCCTGTAAATGAAATCGCTTTAATATCTGGATGTTCAATAATGGCTTGTCCTGTGGTGGTTCCTAATCCGTGAACTATGTTTAATACCCCTTTAGGTAAACCTGCTTCATTACAAATCTCCCCTAACAAATAGGCTGTCATAGGTGTAACTTCACTCGGTTTTGCTACAACACAATTTCCTGCAGCTATTGCTGGAGCTATTTTCCACGTAAATAGGTAAAGTGGCAAATTCCATGGAGAAATACATGCAACTACACCAATCGGTTGACGTAACGTAAAGTTCATCGCTCCTAAACCTACACTTTCGTGAGCTTCGGATGAAAATTGTGTAATTGCATCTGCAAAATATTGAAAATTAGATGAAGCTCTCGGAATATCAATCACTGTAGCTAAACTTAAAGGCTTTCCATTATCCTTAGCCTCAGCTTTTGCCAATTCAGGTAACCTTTGCTGAATTAACTGTGCTATTTTAGAAAGAATATCCCTACGTTCGTTTAAGGTAGTGTTTGACCAAGACGGAAAAGCTTTCTTAGCTGCTTCATATGCTAACGCTACATCTTCTTTAGTAGAATTAGGAATTTGACCATACACTTCTCCAATAGATGGATTATAATTATCAATATAATTATTTGCTACCGGTATAACGAATTCTCCGTTTATATAATTTTTAATAGTCATTTCATTCACAGATTAAAGAAACCAAGAGAGGAAAAAGTCTCTTTTCTTTTCTAATGGTTCTTTGTTCTTTATTCTTGCTTTTTGTACGCTACCACTTTAATTTCAATCAATAAATGAGGATGTGGTAATTGATGTACAGCTACTGTTGTTCTAGTTGGTCCGTTATAATCAAAATATTCAGCATATACTTCATTATAGCCTCCAAAATCATTCATATTCACCAAAAATGAAGTTACATCTACAATATCTGATAAGTCTGCTCCTACTTCTTGTAAAATATCTCGAATGTTTTCAATTACCGCTCGGGTTTGCTTTTTAATATCTAAGTTGGTCGTTCCAAATTTATCTACGGCAACACCTTCAAAAGAATTATCAGGTCTACGTGAACTGGTTCCAGATACATAAATAAAATCTCCTACTTGTTTTACATGCGGAAACTTTCCTCTTGGTATTGCTTTTCCTTTGATTACTTTACTATCCATGTTTTATATTTTTTAATTTCAAATGCATTTTTCATGAGATTTCTCCCTTTGATAGAAATGACATTTACGAACTGGCTAACTCTATTAATTTATTCGTGGTTTTAAAGTTACGAGTAGTTGCTGAAACTTTTAACTTTCTTTCTAAAAAATTATTCGTCAATTTTGTTTTCCCATACCCTCCAGCTGCATTTACATAAACCACATCTTTTAAGATGGTGTATTCATCTTCTTTCGCATCTACTTCTATCTCTTTTATTGTAGTTTCATTGAATAAGAAAGTAAAATATATTTGTTTTTCGTTTAAATTACTATAAGGGTTGTTTTGAAGAATCTCTTTTATTTCTTTTACTTCTTTTGCTAGAACAAGAACATCATAATCATATTTTTCTTTAATTTTTGTATGAATATTCTTTTCTACCTCTTTTGAGTCTTCTCTAGTTTTTAACACAATATTGCCACTTTGGATATAGGTCTTTATAGTATTATATCCCAGTTCTTCTAACAGTGTTTTTAATTCTTGCATCGGAATTTTATTTTTCCCTGAAACATTAATCCCTCTTAACAAAATAATTATTGTGTTCATTTTATCCTTGCAATCCTTTTCTTAAAACCTCTTTAATACCTTCTAAATTATCTGAAAATGACATCATTTGGTTTAATATTTGAGCCATTTCATTTTTATTCCCCAAACCTTTTAGCTTATTATTCTTAACAAAAATTTCTTTTATATCATTCCATCGGTTTGCTTCGTTTTCTGATATATCTCCTATTAATTCTTTATACTTCAATAAATTTGCTTCAGCAGAAGATGTTAATGTTTGAGATTCACTTTCATAATGAGACAATACCAGTCTTTTTAACTCATTATCATTCATTATTGGTACTACTTTAGCTACTAACTTATTCATGTCTCGATATGAACCTTGTAACTTAAAAGAGGGTTCTGTTCTATATTCATCTTCCTTTGCAGCCGACTCAATATATGCTTTATTTACTTTTAAGATGGTATTCCTTATAGTTATTACTTTTTCTAATACCGAAATATAATCTTGAATCTCTTGCTTTGTATGATTTCCTTTCAACTCCCCTTCTTCAGTATTATTTTCAACTCTATTTATCAAAGCATAAACATCTTCAAAATATTTACTACTTAACTGGTGTAGTATAGGATTTGATGTTAATGAGTTTTCTATTAAACTAAGTTTAAATAAATGATCTGTATCTCCTATAATATCTCCTAAGTTATATATATCAGCTCGGTTAGCTAACATATCAGGTATTTGAAACTTATCTCCACTTTCAGTATATGGATTTCCAGCCATAATTACACAAAACTTCTTTCCTCTTAAATCATATGTTTTTGGCTTTCCGTTATATACTCCTTCTATTTTTCTTGTTCCATCTGAAAGAGAAATGAATTTTTGTAAAAACTCAGGATTACAATGCTGAATATCATCTAAATACAACATTACGTTATCTCCCATTTCAAAAGCTAAATTTAACTTTTTGAGTTCTTCTCTAGAAGCTGAATTTGTTGCTGCTTCCGGGTCGACTGAGGTTACCTCATGACCAATGGCAGGTCCATTAATTTTCATAAAGATTAATCCTAACCTATTGGCTAGGTACTCCATCAAAGTAGTTTTTCCATAACCTGGGGGTGATATTAAAAGTAACATCCCCATTCTGTCTGTACGTTTATTATCTCCAACCGTTCCTAACTGCTTAGATAAGTTATCTCCTATCAAGGGAAAGTAAACTTCATCTATTAGCTTATTTCGAACAAAGGAAGATAATACTCTTGGCTTAAATTCATTTAACTTTAATGTCTCTTTTAAATTTTCTACCAATAGGTGTTTCGCCTCTTTGTATGCTAAAAAATTAGGTACGTCTTCTTTTGAAAAAAACTCTAATCTTTCAATGAAACTATGATAATTAAATTCAAAACTTCCTTCAATAATAGTATCGTGTTCTCCTCTTAACTCTTTAATGGTTTCTTCAGGGTTTGCATGTAAAACAGCATTAGGCTCATGGTGAAATAATAATAACGAAATTACTTCATCTGTGTAATTTTCATTTCCATCAATAGATGTTATAAATGAGCTTACCCATTGTTTAATCAGCTGGATTTTTGCGCTATAATCTGTAGTCTTTTCAAGATTACTTTTAAACACATGTAATGCATCTTGTTTTGTTAGATACTTTATAAAGTCTTCTTTTATTCCCAACGCAATAGCGCTTATTATAAATGAATTAGTGCTTTTTAATTGGTTAAATAGGTAACTAGCTATTGTTTTTCCTACCTCTTTAGAAAACAATAAAGTTTCTTCTGAAAAAGTAGTTATTTCTTTTTGTAACTTATTTATTAAAAAATCGTATTCTTTACTTTCAGGAAAGAATCGTAGGACATCTCCTGATGCTTTTATTGAAAAATTATAATAATCTTGATGCTCTTTAGGCAAAGAGTTCCAAAAATATTGAGCGTATGCTCTAGTGTTTGAAGCGTATGTTAATAAACCTAATTCGTGATGTTTATGGACTAGTGTATACAATATTTTAAAAGCATCAACATCGTGTACACCTTTTACATATCCTTCTGCAAACAAGCTTCCACTTTCATTTTGAACTAACGCTAATAAACCTTGTTCGTTTAGCTTTAATAATTCATCTGTTGAATACGAAGTAAATAATTTATACGCCAAATAAGAAGATCTATACACTAAATCGTTCTCAGAAACTAGTTCTTGATTCCAATATTTTTCAGATTTAAGTAAAATTTCATTTTCAACTTCTTGATAGAAATTGGTTCCTGTTAAATGATAATGTAACGTTTGATCTTTGTAAACTATTGATAAATCCAACGGTTGTTTATTAACTCCAAACTTGTGTTTTCCTAAGCGAATTATATTCTCACCATCTTCATATAACTCTTGTTTATCTTTTAATTTTCTTAATGCATCTTCTTTAGCTACTTTAAGTTGTGTTTCAATAGCTTCAGCTTTACCAACTGACTCTAAATCTTTTAATTGATTAACAATATCTCTAACTTTGTTAATCATTAAATCAGCAGCAAAATATCCGTTAATATCTTCAACTGAGGGGTAACTTTGTGCCTTTTTTGCTATACTTTTTAAAATTCTTTCAGAAGCAGCGCTTAATGCTTCTATTTTCTTATTTCTTTTTTCGAGTATTGTACTCTTTCGGGCATCAAAAGCATTATGAACTTCTTCTCTCTTCTCTATAATTAAGGAAATAAATTCTTCAAAATCGGCAAACTTACCTTCAATTTCCTCTAACTGAATTGCTATTTTTGTGAGGAACTCATCACATTTTTCTGGCGTAGTAGCCATATCAATGTAATTAATAATACTTTGATCTATAAGTTTTAATTGAGCAGAAAAATCTGCCTTAGCTTCTTTACTTCCTAAAGTTTTAATTGTATTTTTAATTCCTGCTTTTAATTGATTTAATGTAGCAAAGATTAAAGAGATATTATCAATAATTCTAGTCGATTGAGAAGTATCTTCTATTTCTAAATTTGTTACAATTTCAATTAAAAGTTCTAAATTTGTTGTTATTTGATCTACTTCTTTTTCAAGTTTTTTAGCTTCTACTACCTTTTTTATAGATGTTAAATCATCTTGCCTTTCTTGAACGCGTTTATGGTAGGGTTTTAGAGCTTGATCATTCAACAAAAATTCTACACATCTTTTTGATATTATTGTGTTTTGTTCTTCAATTGAGTTTTCAATTTCTTCTAATATATCAATTGCTATATAACGAACATCTTTCAAGCTTATGACCTGCCCTCTTAATACTCGTAGTTGATTTAATAAGTCAACAAAATCTTCTATGGTCTTAAAAGAAGTACTTTTGATCTTACTTAAAAGTTCATTAGATTTTTCTTGAATAATCTTGCCTTCTTTAGCTGCTTGTTGCTTTAATTGAGTTACCTTTTCAAATTCATCAATAGCAGCATTTGCTGCATCGTTAATTTCTGCAACAGGTACACTTAACTGTTCTGTTTCGGGCTCATTTATCCAGTAATAACTGCTATTAATATCATTAGATTTCTTAGCTATATCACTATATAAACCAGCATAACTATCTTCTTTATTTAAAAGTGTTATTAATTCATGGCACTCTGCCATTGCTTTTACAATATCTTTATTACCAATCTTATAAAGTAAGGTATCTTCATGTAATGATGGAATACTGTCTGTTTTTACATAAGGTGTTTGCCAAATTTGAACAACATGGTGTTTTGTTTGCTCATTTTCAGTTTTGAAGTAACACAATTCTCCATTCTCTAAAATTGTAAAACCATTGCAAACAATAGGTGTTTTTACCTCTTGCTCAATAATGTTATAAGACATTAATATATATAGCCCTCTTATTGTAGCATAAAACACATATAAAAAGTCTTCTCCGTTGGGAGAAACTATTTTCTCTTGGAACTTAACGTCTTTAGCGTTATTTTCAAAAAGTTTATACTGCCCTGTTTGTAAATAATATCCATCAGGAAAAATAAGACCTTGATCGTCTGGTAATAATACAGCACAGTCTTTAACACTATTTACTTTTTGAACTTCTTGTAACTTATGATTATAAATAAAATAACGAGCTTCTTCCTGAAATGGTTTTATCTCTAATAAAATAAGGTTTCCTAAATCGGTATAACGAAACTGACCATCATCTAATGTTTGATCAACATGTTCTACTGGCTCTTCAAGAATTCCTTTTCCTTCATCAGTGTTATCTTCTATCTTAATAGTTAAATCACCTCCGATAGTTTCGACAAAAACTTTATCTAAAATAGAAATATGAGAGTAAGTACCATAACGGTGCATATCTCGGGTTACTTCTTGCCAATTAAATTCATGTTGCTTTGGAAACCTGTATTCATGCTCACTTCTATTATCAACATATACTAATTCATTTTCCTTTATTAACCACTTAAAAGTTTTCACATCGGTTTTACTCTCACTTAACTGGAAAACCATGTGAAGGTAATTATCTATAATTGCAAATTTTGCAAAAATAGTATTTCGATAATACTTGTATAGGTTAGTAAAGTCAGTTATGAAAGTTTCATTATGAAGAAAATCTAATGATTTTGGCTGAAAACGATTGTCTTTAAACTCATAAGCGCTGAAAACATCCGATAACTTAATATCTGTTCTTAGTCCAAAATGAACATTATATCCAAAGATTGAAGTGTTTCCTAGAGATACAATATCTCTAGCTATACAGTTGTTTTCTGTGTTAATTCTATCATTTGCTATAAGCTTTGTTTCAATTGTACCAAACACATGCTTTCTAGCATCATTTAATCTTTGTAACCTATTTAGTAGCTCTTTTTTTTGTTTTTGAAGACGGCTCTGAATAATCTCATAAGTTCCGCCATCAAGTTGTTGATTATCCATATAAAATTACGAGTTAAAATTAATTTTAAAACACTTATTAAAAGAAATCCCGAGTATTGAAAAATCAATACCCGGGCAAGTGTTATTCTAACTCATTTTTTTATTAGATATATCTAAACCTTTTGCTAAGCTAAAAAGGTTTCCTAAAAGCGTTTGATCGTCATCAGATGTTGCTCTTTCTTTAAGAGTCATTAATAAGTTAGCAATTGTTAGGTTTTTAATATCATCAGAAGAAATTCCGTATTTTACAGCAAAATCTCTAACGCGTTCCATTAAGTTTCCTTTCACATCATCACTACTTAAAATAGCATCCTTTACCTCTTGTAAGTTACTGCTATTTTCAATCATCTTATCTAGTCCTTTAGCCTTAGTAATTTGTCCCATTATTTGCTCAAAGAACATAGTCTCTCCTCCTACTATATCAATTTTAGCAGATTTTAATGCTTGTGCAATAACATCAGCTTGTGCATCTGCAATATCTTTTTGTATGTTGATGTGCGCTAAATCTACTTTTAAATCTTTTTCTAGACGCAGTTTAAACTCTTCGTGTTCTTTACCTACACCATCTAATTTTTTCATTGCTGCTGCTTTTTCTTCAATTCCAGCTGCATCTGCTAAGGCTTTTTCTCTTATAATTTCCGCTTCAGCCATTCCTTCTTTTCTTAGTGCTTCAGCTTTTGCTTCAATACCTACAGCCTCTGCTTTTGCTTTCTTCTCAATAATAAGTGCCTCCATTGTACCAAATCGTTCACTAGCATCTGCTTTGGCATGCATTACTTGAGCTTCTGACATTCCTAAAGTAGCTTCTTCTTTTGCTTTTGCATCTGCTAATGTCTTACGAGCATCAGCTTCTTTTTCACTTGCTTCTTTATGTGCCTGCGCTTCAATGTTTATTTCTTCTGCTTTTTGTTTTGCAGCTTCTTTTTGAGCCTCAGCTTCTTTAATTGTTTTAATTAAATCTTCTTGAGCTTTTGCTTCAGCTAACGTAATGGTAACTTGCTTTTCTCTTTCTGCTGTTTTAAACGCCTGAATATCTTTCATATTCTCTTGTTCTTCAACAACTCCTTTTTCTAAAGTAACACGATCACGAATAACATCTTGTATGTTTTTCTTCTCTACTTCAACTACCTTTTCTTTTTCAATCTGAGCCAATGTAACTATTCGCTCACGTTCAGTAGCTTCTAACATTCTATCTTTTTCTACTCTTTCAGTTTCAACAACATCTGTACGTAATTTATTCTTAGCCGCTACAATAACTTGTCGTTGTTTATTTTCTTCTGCTACTTGTACTTTTTCCTCTGTTGCTATTCTTGCTGATTCTGATTTTAATAGCTCTTCTTGATTAACTTTTAAGATTTCAGCTTCTTCTCTTGCTTTAACGTTGGCTATTTCTCTTTTTTGTTGTTCTTCTTTTTCCGCTAATTGTTTATCTAATTCTAAAATAGCTTCACGAGCTTCTACATCTTGCTTTCGAATAGTTTTCTCTTCATCTCTTTTTATCAAGTTTGCTTTAATATTTTGTGCAGCTGTTAATTCAGTAATTTTTTTAATTCCTTCTGCATCTAAAATATTATCTGCTTTTAAATAAGATACTGATGTTTGCTCCAAGTAATCAATTGCACAGTCTTCCAGTGTGTATCCATTTAAGTCAGTTCCTATTATATCAACAATTTCATCTCTAAACTCTCTACGAGCCTCATACAACTCTGTGAAGTCAAATTTTTTCCCTACCGTTTTTAAAGCTTCAGAAAACTTAGCTTCAAATAAATCTTCTAGAGTTGAAATGTCTGATGCTCTATCGCAACCTATAGTTTGTGCTACTTTTTTAATAAATTCTACTTCATTGTTTACTCTTACAAAAAAGGCAACTTTAATATCTGCTCGCATGTTATCCTTACAAAGCAATCCATCATTACCTAAACGTTCTATTTGAATTTTCTTTACAGAAATATCCATAATTTCTACTCTGTGAAATACAGGTATTACATACATTCCTTTATCTGTTGCTACTTTAGTTCCTCCGAAACCTGTACGTATCAATGCTTGCCCTTGCGGTACTTTTTTGTAAAACATTGCTATTATAGCAAAGTATAGAATAATAAGGAATAGAATTAAACCTACACCTACTCCAATAACCTGTAATAAACTGTTTGTCATAGTTCTTTTTTTTAAAATAATTTGTTTTTAATTTATATATGATTGTGCGTAATAAAAAGACTTATCTTGGCTTTGTTTTATAATCAAGATTTGCTCTCTAAATTGTATAGGACTCCCATCTAACGATTTAATATTTATTGATAAGTGAGTCCCTTCAGCTTTTACTTCAGCTGAACCTAATTTTTTTTCTTTGATGTTCGATAAAGAAACTCCTACTCTACCTACTATATCTATCGGTAAATCTCCGTGTTGATTTAAGTTCTTAAAAAAACTTTTAAAAGGTGTTGTAAAAATTTTATTGATAAACAACGAGGGTAAAAAACCTATTAACATTAATGCAAAACCAAAGCTATTGTTTATACTTCCTGTTAAAACAGTAGAAAATGCCGTACAAATCCACCAAATAAAAATCCAACAGGTAAACGTAAACATAAAAGGTAACCCTACAAAATTGAAGTAAATCAGAAAAATTTGCCACCATTTTAATGGTTTTCTTCTCTTGCCTAGTACATCTTCTTTATTTACTTCTGCATTTGAAACATCATGAAAATCTGCATTCCCTCCTTCTATTCCTGAATCTGTATCAATATCAAAATCTGCATCGATATCTACGTCTATATCTAAATCGAAATCAACTCCTGAAATCATTGTCACTATCCAATACAACAAAAGTATAATTACCAGTATTGTAAGTGGTAAGTTAACAGATGAAAATATAATATCAGTAAAAGTGTTCAATTTTATTCTTCTTTACTATTTAACCCTAATTTTTCTTTTAATTTTGACAGACTTTCTTCTGCCGAAGTTTCAGTTACATCTGCTGCCTCTGACAGTTCCTTATCTATTGATTTAGATGATTTCGCTATTTCTCCATAAGCTTCAGCCAAAGCTTCTTCTTGTTTCACTTTCTCTTTCATACGCTCCAACATAGCAACAGTACTAGCACTATCAATATCAGCCATTTGTTTATTCAAGTTCTTAGTTGCCTTAGAAACTTTAACTCTTGCTTTTAATGTTTTTAATTCATTTTCCCATTTACTAATATTCTGTTTAATCTCTTGAATATTGTGCTCTAATTTACTTACTGAGTCATTAAACTGAGCTTCTTCTTTTTTTACCATTCCTATTTTATGGTTTGTCTCTTCTTTTTTCATTAGAGCTTCTTTTGCTAATCGATCTGCTTCAGATACTCCTATATCACCATTTTGTCCTTTCTTTAAAATCAACACAGCTTTTTGCTCATAATCTTGACTCTTATATGTTAATTCTTCTACATCATTTTTAGCTCTAATAGCCAACGCCTTTACTTGCGCTAAGGATTCTAAACTCTTCTCTAAATTCAGTTTTAAGTCTCTAATTCCTTGTTCTGTCATTTTAATAGGATCCTCCATTTTATCTATCGCAGAATTTGCTTCTGATTGCCCTATTTTAAAAAGTCTTTTAAAAAAATTCATATCTATTTTTTTTAATATTTTGAAAAATTAATAATGTGATCTGAGTATTCACTTAAGAGTAAGCTAAGTGAGTTTAAACTCGCTTCAAACTCATTAGCGTCTAAATTCTCTAATTGAAGTGTATCTCTAAAAATAACACGCTCTCCACTTTCATCTAAGACAAAAGCTCCGTGGATTATATCTCTATTCTTTTGCAGTAAACTCCTAAAAACTTCTTGATTAGGCTCTCTAATTTTAAAGATATATTGTTCAAAAATTATAATTGGATTTGCAACTCCTATAATTAAGTTTTTAATTCCTTCGTTTTCTTTCTCAACAACAAAAATACCTTCTTCTTGATTTTCTTTTATTATATTGAAATTTAACCCAAGTAAAAACTCCTTTACCTTACTAAAATGTGTATTCATTTTTAAGCAGTTTGATTAGTTAATATAGCATTCTTTTTAAGCGATAATATTACAAAAAGTTTCTAAAATCAAAGACACTTAACATAATATTATTAGCAATATAGATTCAAAAAAATTAATTTTAAACATCCCCCTACTAATTTTTAAACTAAAAAAATTAGCAAAAACAAAAATAATTAGCTAATATTGTTTGCTCAAATATACAAAAATAAAACTATTTAGCAAATAAAATTAGCAAAAACATGTCATTCTTTGGTAAAAACATAAAAAAAATCAGAAGTGTTAAACGTTTAAGCCAGCAAGCTTTTGCAGAACTCTTTAACCTTAAAAGAGCTACACTGGGCGCTTATGAAGAAGGCAGAAGCGAACCAAAAATTGATACCATTATAAAAATTGCTAATTATTTTAGCATTCCTATAGACAATTTATTAACTTCAGAGCTCACAGTTAATAATTTACTTCAGTTTAAAGAGGATTTAACCCTAGAAACTGAAAAACTATCAAAAGAAACCTTCACCATTATACCTTGCATAACCGAAAAGACAATTACAGAATACATAAAACACCACAACAAAACTTCTTTTATTGATGATTTATCCAAAATTCAACTCCCTATTAACTCTCAAAAAAAACTCAGAGCTTATACTGTTTCTAATTTAGAAATGGCTAATCACAATAATGGATTATACCCTAACGACATAGTAATAGGCCAGTTTACACCAAACAATACTATTAAGAACTTAAAAAATGGAGAACTCACACTAACTCTTGTTAAAAATGAATTGATTCTACGCAAACTATACATTGAAAACGATTCTGTAACTCTACGTGCAAACCATAAAAACATCCCCGATAAAACATTTTCTATTACAGATATTAAAGAATTGTGGAAAATACAATATGTATTTTTCAATAGAATTCCTGACCTTAATACCTCTATAGAAAACAAACTTTCTTTTTTAGAACAAGAACTTTTGAAACTAAAAAGAGAACTACAATAAACAACTATCTAAATCCAGCAATTTTATCTTCTTCTAAAATTTCGTTGGTTTCTTCTTGCACCTTTTTTAATACCTCATTCAAATCGGTGATTGCATCTAAATCATGATGAGCCACCATATTTAACAGAGCTTTATCTTGCGCACGTCCTTTTTTCATCGCTTCTGCATACGGAATCTCTTCATTAAAAGTTACCATAGAATACTTTGAAAAATATTCTGTTGGAAACGTCTTCTCTAAGTCCATTTCTAACTTCCTCTTTTGCTTAAATAATGGATTTGCTACATGATCACGCATTTCGTAAAAATTATCGATAGCTAAATCAGCAATCGCATCAGTATCTTCTTTACGTGCTTTTTCATACGCTTTAAAAGTAGCTTGCCAATCTCCTTCGTGCGTATCTAGAATCGTATCAAATACCGTTACATCTTCAAACGAAGCATTCATCCCCTGTCCATAAAACGGAACAATCGCATGTGCTGCATCTCCCATTAACAAGGTTTTATTTTGATAATGCCAAGGTGAGCATTTTACCGTTCCTAAAGCTCCAGTCGGATTATTAATAAACTCATCTTTAATACTTGGTATCAACGCTAAGGCATCTGAAAATTCTTTTTCAAAAAACTCAGTTATCTTTTCTTCTGAAGTTAAGTTGTTGAAATTGTATTCTCCTTCGTCGTAACTCAAAAACAAGGTTACCGTAAAACTTCCATCTAAGTTTGGCAATGCGATTAACATGTACTCTCCACGAGGCCAAATATGCAAATGATCTTTACTTATTTGGTGTTTTCCTGACTTGTCTGCAGGAATTTCTAATTCCTTGTATCCATGTGTCAAGAAATTCTGCGAATAGCTAAACAAGAATTTTCTTTCTAAATAGTAGCTTTTCCTCAATGCAGATCCTGCACCATCTGTTCCAAAAATCACATCTCCATCTACTGAAAACTCTTCCTTCGTATTGTAGTTTTTAAAATGCGCTACCGTATTTTCAATATCAACCGAAGTACATTCTGTATTAAAATGAATGCTTACATTTTCGTGTGCTTCCGCTTCGTTTAATAAGATTCCGTTTAAGTCTCCTCTCGAAATAGAATTGATACATTCTCCTTCTCTACCTGAATAATTAGAAGCAAACGTATTCCCTTCTCTATCGTGCATTAAACGTCCGTACATCGGAATACAAATTTCACGCGCTTTTTCTTCTACACCACATAAACGAAGTGCTTTAAAACCACGATCCGATAATGCTAAGTTGATAGAACGTCCTGCTGAAATATCGGTAACTCGTAAATCTGGACGACTTTCATACATTGCTACCTTATATCCTCTTTGTGCTAAACGAAGTGCTAATAAACTTCCGCATAAACCAGCACCTATAATTACTATGTTATCTTTTTTACTCATTTAGTATTTGAATCGCTTTTTTATATGTTTCTTCACTTGTTTTCGTGTGAATTTCAGGAATAAATTTTTCTCTTGGCGTACCGCTTGCATGAAACAGTTTTTCAACAGGAAAACATAAATTGATCTTAGTATTTGGTAATCTATCACATTCAATAGCTCCTAACAATTTTGCCATCTCAGTTCCCACTACTGTTGCCGATTTTATGTTATCAAAACCTTGTGCTATTGCTTCTCCTACACTTCCTGTCCACCTTCCTGCTAATACAATAACTGGTTTTTTATATGGATTTTTTAAAGGTGTTAATAACTCAATCCAACTTCTTTTTATACCAAACTCTCTTTCTAAACTTACTTTTTCATGTTTTTGATATGGAATTGTTTCCGATATAAACTTTCCCATAATACTTTTAGCTACTTCTGCATTACCTCCACTTGGTGTATCTCTTAAATCTACAATTATCGCTTTGGTATCTCTAAACTCATCTACCTTTTTAGGAAAAGCTTTAATTACCTCATTGTTTCCTAAAGAATTATTTAGTTTTATGTACCCTATATTTCCTTTTATAACTCTTGAACTTAAAGTTCCGTTTTCTTTTTTTGAAGCTGTAGGTTTGTTTAATTTATATTGTTTTTCTTTTCCATTTTCTAGCACTAGAACCACTCTTTCTTCATTATGCTTTCCAGCAAACCACAAATTGGCAAAAAACTCTTTTACATTGTCTTTTGGGTTTTTAAAAGATTTTGGCAGTACTTCTTCTACTAAATCTTCAATTTTACGATTGTTAATACCAAGTAATTCATCTCCAACTTTTAATCCTGTTTCTTCAATTTCAAAACCCGATCTAATGTCAGCTATGTAATATTTTCCATCCTTTATTTTTACCCATGCATCAGTTGATGTTGGAATTAGTCGAAATGAAGATTTTAAATTTCGATTAATACCAGTATGAGGGTCGTATAGTTCGTACGTTATATTCTCTATTAATCTAATAAACTGAGAATCATCCGAAACATTTTTTACCTCTTTTTGATAAATCTTTTTTACCTCATTCCAATTTGTTTGTTTTTGATCAAAGTAAGCATAGAAGCTATCAAACATACTCCACAGATAATCAAAATCTTTTTGATACTTGGTTTGAGCTATACTACTAAAGCTACATAGAACTAAGAAAACAATAAGTACTTTTTTCATTTATAATAATGTTTTTAAAATTTCAACCATTCTGTATACATCTTTAAAACTGTTATACATTGGCACCGGAGCACAGCGAATTACATCTGGTTCTCTCCAGTCGGTTATGATATTGTTTTCGGTTAGTTTTTTGTGTAAACTTTTATCTGCATGCTGCACTTGGATAGATAATTGACACCCTCTTTCTTTCGGATTAGATGGCGTAATTATTTTAATTCTATCGGTATCAATCTGATTGATTAGATATTCAAAATAGCCTGTTAATTTTTCCGATTTAGCTCTCAGCGCTTCCATTCCAACTTCTTCAAACATATCTAACGAAGCTCTAATGGCTGCCATTGATAAAATAGGCGGATTTGACAACTGCCATCCCTCTGCTCCTGGCATCACATCAAAGGGTTGACGCATGTTGAAACGAGTTTCTTTGTTATGATTCCACCAGCCTGCAAAACGTGGTAATTCTTTATTATGTGCATGCTTTTCATGTACAAATAACCCTGCTAAACTTCCCGGACCCGAATTCAAATATTTATAGGTACACCAAGCTGCAAAATCTACTCCGCTATCATGCAATTCTGGCGAAATGTTTCCCGCACCGTGTGCTAAGTCAATCCCTACCATACAGTTTTTTGCGTGTCCTATTTCTGCAATACGTTTGATATCTAAATACTGCCCTGTATAATAATTTACTCCTCCAATCAACAACAAGGCTATTTCATCACCTTGCTCATCTACTATTTTCTCTAAATCTTCAATACGCAATAATTCTTCTCCTTCACGAGGTTTCCATTCTATCAATCCTTCTTCTGTATCAAATCCATGGAATTTTAATTGCGATTGTACCGCGTACCTATCCGAAGGAAAAGCATCACTCTCTATAACAATCTTATACTTTGCTTTAGTTGGTTGATAAAACGACACCATTAACAAATGTAAATTGGTCGTTAACGTGTTCATCACTACCACTTCTAATGGTTTAGCTCCCACTATTTTTGCCATCGAATTTGTCAAAAATTCGTGATATGGCATCCATGGGTTTCGAGCTTCAAAATGCCCTTCTACTCCATATTTTGCCCAATCGTCTAATTCTTGTTGAATGTATTGTTGTGTTTGTTTTGGTTGCAATCCAAGAGAGTTTCCTGTAAAATACAACCAATCATTCCCTTTTGGATCTTTAGGAATATGAAATTGTGCTCTTAAGTGTGCTAATTTATCTTCTTTATCTTGTTGCTGTGCGTAATCAAGTGTTGGTTTGTACATACTTATCTTTATTTCTAAAAACCATTTCAAAACACTAAAGATACTTTATTTTAATCTCAAAATAAAACTTAAAGTGTTTCACATGTTAAAACGGTGTTTTATAAACTTACCCATTTTTATTATATTAGTCAATATTTTTTTAAGAAAATGAATACAGGTTCTAAAAATTTAAACCAATCTATCATCAAAGCGTTTGCTGTTTTAGATGCTTTTAGCAATGACAAAAAAGAATGGGGCGTTAGAGAACTGGCTGCTAAAACAGGCCATAACAAAAGTACCGTATACCGATTACTAAGTACTTTAGTTTCGTTGAATGTTGTACAACAGAATGATAATGAGAAATACCAACTGGGCAGTAAGTTGTTTGAATTAGGCAATCGAGTTTCAATATACAAATCACTAAGAAATTTAACTAATGAACCTATACAAAAGGTAGCTTTAGAAATTCAAGAAACGGTTTTATTGGGCATTTTAAAAGAACAGCAAGTGCTACACATTAATAAAGCTGATAGTTTACAAGGACTAAAAATAAGTACTTCTATAGGTTCTTATGCTCCCATTAATGGAAGTGCTATTGGAAAATTATTACTAGCTTTTGCTTCTCCAAAATCACAAGAATACTTTCTAGATTCGGTTACTCTAAGACCTTTTACCAAAAACACCATCACTTCTACTTCAAAATTCAAAGAAGAATTACTACTAATTCAACAACAAAAATTTGCATTAGACATAGAAGAATCAGAATTAGGCTTGGTATGTATTGCTATTCCAATTTATAATAAAAAAGGAAAAGTGATTGCTGGAATCAGTGCTTCTGGACCTTTAAGTAGGTTTAAAATGGAGAACGTAACAAGTTATATTCAAATTTTACAGAAAGGAGCCAATATCATAGAACAGAATTTAAGTGACTTTGATAGTTTATAAAATTATGGAACAAATAAAAACACTCTTGCAATCTTTTGCTGACATCTCTGAAAAGGATTCAAACTATTTTTGCTCTAAACTCCAAAAAGTGACACTTCAGAAGAAAGAAATTGTATTAACCAAAGGAACCACTGAAAACTATCTTTCTTTTGTTGAAACAGGAATTTTAAGGTTATTCATTCCTAAAATTGAAAATGATGTAACATTTGGTTTTGTTTTTAAAAACAGCTTTATCAGTGCTTATGACTCTTTTTTAGCACAAACTCCTTCTGAATATAGTATTGAAACGTTAACCCCTACTATTTTATGGAGATTATCTTTTAATGATTTAGAAGACATTTATCAAAACACCTCCATTGGCAATGAAGTAGGAAGGAAAAACGCGGAGAATTTATTTTTACTAAAATCGAAACGAGAACTTTCTCTTTTAAACAATACACCTGAAGAAAGATACCTCAACCTTTTTCAAGAAAGGCCTGAATTAATTCAACACATTCCATTAAAATACATAGCATCTTATATTGGAATAACTCCACAAGCACTGAGTAGAATTAGAAAACGAATTTATTAACCCAAGTTCATTGACTCCTTCTTAAAGTTTCTTCAATTTTGGATAAAACTTTTTAGGCAATGAAACCATTATTTATTTTACTTCTAACTTTTATAGTTTCTATAGGAATACAAAGACTTATTTCAAAAAACATTAACTACCTGATTTCTGCCAGAATAGCCATGTGCACTATGCTATTGTTTACTGCATTAGGGCATTTTCTATTTACTGATGGCATGAGTAAAATGATTCCAAACTTTATTCCTTTAAAGCCAACTTTAGTATTAGCAACAGGAATTTTAGAAATTATATTAGCTATAGGCTTATTATTACCAGTTTACCAGAAAACAACTGCTTGGATTCTTATCTTTTTCTTACTACTTATGCTCCCTGCAAACATAAAAGCTAGTTTAGAAAACTTGAATTATCAAACGGGAACTTATAACGGAAAAGGACTTTCTTATTTGTGGTTTAGAATCCCATTACAACTCTTTTTTATTGCTTGGGTTTACTTTTCCACCTTAAAGAAATAACTATAAACAAAAACAAGGTCTACATTTTACTGCAAACCTCGAATAGTAAAAATTACATAGAATACGTTTTTAATACAGTACTCTAAATTTAATTGTTCCTTCAACTTTTTTAAGCTTTGTTATTACTTCTTGATTATATTCTTTATCAACATCAGTAATTACATACCCTACTTTTTCATCTGTAGAAAGATATTGTCCTGTAATATTCAATTCATATTTTGCTAATACCTTATTAATCTTTGCCATTATTCCAGGTACATTTTTATGAATATGTAAAAAACGATGTGCATTTTTATGCTTAGGTAAACGAATATTTGGGAAATTAACCGCATCAACCGTATTCCCTGAATTGATATACGCCATAATTTTGTTCGGAACAAAATCAGCAATATCTCTTTGAGCTTCTTCTGTACTACCTCCCACATGTGGAGTTAAAATCACATTATCTAATCCTTTTAACTCAGTATAAAACTCACCATTTTTTCTTGGCTCTTCAGGATACACATCTACAGCGGCACCTGCAAGTTTACCTGATTTCAACGCATCCACCAATGCTTCAATATCTACTACAAATCCGCGAGAAAGGTTTACCAAATGCGCTCCATCTTTCATTTCAGCTAACTCTTCCTTTCCTATATAGTTTTTGTTTGCTGAATTATCATCTACATGCAAGGTTACCACATCAGAAATATTCAACAACTCTTTTAATGTATCTAATTTTGTTGCGTTCCCTAAAGCTAATTTATCTTCAACATCATAATAGTAAACGTCCATTCCCAAAGCTTCTGCCAATACAGATAATTGTTTTCCTATGTTTCCGTATCCAACAATTCCTAACTTTTTACCACGCACCTCTCTTGATCCTTGTGCTGTTTTATTCCATTGGCCGTTGTGAATTTCTGTACTTCTTTGAAACACACTACGCATCAACATAATGATTTCTCCAATTGCTAATTCTACTACCGAACGAGTGTTACTATATGGTGCATTAAAAACTACTACTCCATTTTCTTTACATGCTTCTAAATCGATTTGCTTCGTTCCAATACAAAAAGCAGAAACCACCATTAACTTTTCAGCAGCTTCAATTACTTTACGAGTTACTTGTGTTTTAGAACGGATTCCTAACACATGAACATCTTTTAATTTTTCAATCAATTCATCTTCCGATAAACTTCTTGAAACAGTTTCTACAGAAAATCCATCACCTGTCAACTTTGTAAAAGCATCAGGGTGCACGTTTTCTAATAATAATATTTTAATTCTGTTCTTTGGGTATGATAGGTTTCTAGGCAATTTGTTAACGTATAAAAATTCATCTAAATTTGGGGTAATATGGTCGGCATTTGCGATTGTCTTATCTCTCGACACATTTTCTGTATAAGCAAAAAAAGTATCAGCAACACCAGCTTCTTTAGTTACAGCATCACTATAGCCATCTCCAATTACTTGTACTTCACCTTCTAAATTTAAGGATTTTAAACAATCTATCTTTCCGTTGTGCTTAGATAATGGATTTTGGGTATCAAATCCAACAATAACTCCATCTTTGTCAAACTCAAAAGTATTTGCGAATACTCTTTCCGACGGAATGTTATACTCGGCAACGATTGGGTCGATAAATTCTTTAAAGCCTGCTGAAATCACATAAATATCATCAGAAAAACTTTCAAAAAACTCTTTATTTCTCTCTATAGAAGGAGATACTTTTTGCTTTAGCTCCTCTATTAATAAAGGTAAATCAGACTTTTTTGCACTTAATAACTGAATACGTTTTTCTAAGGACTCAGTAAAAGAAATATCTCCATCAACTCCTTGATTAGTGATATGGATCACCTCTTGAATAATCTCATCTTTTTTCGGACTCCCATTTAAGGTGATTTCGGCTAAAACATCTAATGCTTCGACACTCGTAAGTGTGCTATCGAAATCGAAAACGAAATTTCGTTTTACTAAATTCATGTTACTTAATTTGTATTTTTGTTGTTGTGTTGTTAAGCCAACGAATGTACAAAGGTTTTCTTAAAAACACATATTACAAAGCCCTTAAGTTTCAGTTTTTAACTATAAAAAACACGCTGCTTATAAGCTATTACTTTTCAAGTTTCAATACCTGCTAAAAGCTTCAATCTTAAACTAACAAAAATAACAACCAAAAAATGGGAATTGCCTCAACCCAAAAAGAACTGTAGTATTTAGACTGATTTACTCTTGCTCTCATCAATAAAATTAACAATACGGAAAACACCAATAAAAAAGCTGTACGGTATTGAGTATTCGGACTAATCATAAACTCCAACACCAAACACACCCCAAGCAAAACAACCCCAAACTTTTTAGTGTTTTCTAAACCTATTTTTTTAGGAATTGTTTGTAAAGAAATAGCATCGTATTGCACATCTCTAATATCAAAAGGAAGGATTAATATTATTACCAACAAAAAACGCTGTATTACACACAAGTACACCTCAGTTGTGAAAGAAATTTCACTAGCATATATTGGCAATAACACCGTAGTTACTGCCCATACCAAGGCCACTACTATTATTTTTAAATAGCCAACACTTCGTAAGTTTTTTTGAAATCCACTTAAAAAAGGTACTGCATATAAAAAAGTTAAAACCCCTAAAGGCACGAAAAACAATAAAGTTCTTAAAGGTAGTAACCATGCATAATAACACATTAGCAAGAAACAAATCAACGAAAATATTTGAATGATTTGCAAGTTTTTAGTCAAACTTCGATGATGGAGTTTCGCTACTCCTGCATATTTAACAAAATTATACCCAGTAATTGTGGCAAAAAACACAAAAAAAACGAGTGATTCATCAGACGAAAAACCAAAGTATAATTCAGTAATTATAAACAAAGAAATCACCGATAAGGCTACATGGATACTAGAATTTATATAAAAGTCAAGTACTTTTTTAAAAAGGTTCATCTAACAAAAATAACTTTTCTGTTTATAACCAGCTGTTTTGGTTAATAAAATATTGTTTTTAACAAAAAAATATGTAGTATCAAATCAACCAATTTCACTATTTTTGAGGCACGAAAAACAACAACACAATAATGAACACAAATTCATTTCAACTTAGGCATATAGGTCCTCGTGTTAAAGATCAGGATCAAATGCTTCAAACAATTGGCATTGAGAGTTTAGACCAATTGATTTATGAAACTATTCCCGACGATATTCGTTTACAAAAAGAGCTTGATTTAGCTCCTGCCATGAGCGAGTATGAATACCTAAATCACATCAATGAATTAGGTGCTAAAAACAAAGTTTTTAAAAGTTATATAGGTTTAGGGTACCACGAAGCTATTTTACCTAGTGTTATCCAACGTAATATTTTAGAAAACCCAGGATGGTATACTGCTTATACCCCTTACCAAGCTGAAATAGCACAAGGACGTTTAGAGGCCTTGTTAAATTATCAAACTATGATTTGTGATTTAACAGGAATGGAGTTAGCGAATGCCTCGTTATTAGACGAAAGTACTGCTGCTGCTGAAGCTATGGCTTTGTTATTTGATGTTCGTGAAAGAGCACAAAAAAAAGCTAACGTAAACAAGTTCTTTGTTTCTGAAGAAATTTTACCACAAACCTTATCGGTATTACAAACACGTGCTATTCCTATCGGAATTGAATTAGTTGTTGGTAACCACCAAGAGTTTAACTTCTCAGAAGAATTCTTTGGAGCTATTGTACAATATCCTGGTAAGCACGGACAAGTATATGATTATACCGATTTCGTTGCTAACTGTAACGCAAATAATATCAAAGTAGCGGTTGCTGCTGATATTTTATCATTAGTAAAGTTAAAAGCTCCTGCTGAATTTGGTGCTGACGTTGTCGTAGGTACTACACAACGTTTTGGTATTCCTTTAGGATATGGAGGACCTCACGCTGGATATTTTGCTACTAAAGAAGCTTACAAGCGTAGTATACCTGGTCGTATTATTGGAGTTACCAAAGATGTTGATGGTGGTCGTGCGTTACGTATGGCATTACAAACGCGTGAGCAACACATTAAACGTGAAAAAGCAACTTCAAACATTTGTACTGCACAAGTATTATTAGCGGTTATGGCAGGTATGTATGCTGTATACCACGGTAAAAATGGTTTACAATACATTGCAGATCGTGTACACACGAGCACTACAACTCTAGCAAAAGCGTTAAACGATTTAGGTTTCAAACAAAAGAATAGTGCTTATTTCGATACTATTTTAGTGGAAGTTGAAGCTGACAAGTTACGTCCAGTAGCAGAAGCAAACGGAATCAACTTTAACTACATCGATGCAGAGCATATTTCAATCTCTGTAAACGAAACAGTAGGTTTAAAGGAAATCAATGAAATTGTTGATTGTTTTGAACAAGCATTCAATATCAAAGATATTTTAGTTACTGAATTTACTTCAACAGATGTAATTCCTGCAGACGTAAAAAGAGCTACTTCTTTCTTAGATAACGAAATATTTAACACGTATCAATCAGAAACTGATATGATGCGTTATATCAAAAAATTAGAACGTAAAGATTTAGCATTAAATCACTCAATGATTTCTTTAGGGTCTTGTACCATGAAGTTAAATGCTGCTTCTGAAATGTTACCATTGAGTAATCCTCAATGGGGAAATATTCACCCATTTGCTCCATTAAACCAAGCAGAAGGATACCAAATCATGTTAAGCAACCTTGAAAACCAATTAAATGTGATTACTGGTTTTGCAGGTACTTCTTTACAACCTAACTCTGGTGCGCAAGGTGAATTTGCTGGATTAATGACTATTAGAGCCTATCACGAAGCAAACGGAGACACCCACAGAAACATCTGTTTAATTCCTGCATCTGCTCACGGAACGAACCCTGCATCTGCTGTTATGGCGGGTATGAAAGTGGTGGTTACCAAAACTGACGAAAGAGGAAACATCGATGTAGAAGATTTACGTGCTAAAGCTGAAAAACACGCTGATAATTTAGCTGCTTTAATGGTAACCTACCCATCTACTCACGGAGTATTTGAAAAGGCGATTAAAGAAATTACGCAAATTATTCACGATAATGGTGGACAAGTATATATGGACGGTGCAAACATGAACGCACAGGTAGGATTAACAAATCCTGCAACTATTGGTGCCGATGTTTGTCACTTAAACCTACATAAAACATTTGCGATTCCTCACGGTGGTGGTGGACCAGGTGTTGGACCAATTTGTGTGGCTCCTCAATTAGTTCCATTTTTGCCTACCAACCCTGTAATAGCAACTGGTGGTAACAATGCCATTACGGCTATTTCAGCAGCTCCTTGGGGTTCTGCATTGGTATGTTTAATCTCTTACGGATACATTACCATGTTAGGTGCTGACGGGTTAACAAACTCTACTAAGAACGCTATTTTAAACGCAAACTATATTAAAGAGCGTTTAAGCGGACATTATAGCACTTTATATACTGGTGAAATGAACCGTGCTGCTCACGAAATGATTTTAGACTGTCGTGAGTTTAAACAAAATGGAATTGAAGTTACTGATATTGCGAAACGTTTAATGGACTACGGATTCCACGCGCCTACGGTATCTTTCCCTGTAGCGGGTACAATTATGGTAGAGCCAACCGAATCGGAAGGTGTCGCTGAATTAGACCGTTTTTGTGATGCGTTAATCTCTATTAGAAAAGAGATTGCCGAAGCGAGTAAAGAAAATCCTAACAACCCGCTTAAAAATGCACCACATACGCAAGAAATGTTAACTGCTGATGAGTGGGATTTACCATACTCTCGTAAACAAGCAGCATTTCCTTTAGAGTATATTGCAGACAATAAGTTTTGGCCTTCAGTACGCCGTGTAGACGATGCTTTTGGTGACCGTAATTTAATTTGTTCTTGTAATCCTATTGAAGATTATATGGAAGCAGAAGCTTAATAAATATAACACCTATAAAAAAGACCTCGAAATTTCGAGGTCTTTTTTATTTATGCAACTCTTACAATTCTTTCTAATGGAATAATAGTAGATTCTTTTAAAATTACCGAGGCATCAGTAATACCCCAAACGGTTGTTTCTACTCTCTTTAAACCATCCACATCCATAAAAAATATTTTTACCTTTTCTCTTTCTAAATTTCCTAAAGACAAAGCCCGCTGTAAATCTAAAATACGATTTACTATTGCTTTCTTTTTGTTTAACACCTCTTCTTTTGGGAATTTTAAGAACTTGATCTGTTCTTTTGCTACAGTTATAAAACCTGTTTTTGTAGTCATATTATTGGGGAATTTAAGGTTACTACTTTATAAAATTAAGATTTAAGTTATAGAACTAAAATCTCATTGCCAATGTATACATTTCGAACTTTATTTACAAACAATACAACAAAACAATATAAAATTTAACATTTACACAAAATAAGGAGTTGATTTTTAACAAACACTCAATAAAACCAATATTAAACTACAAAACACTCAAAAACAGAAACTTAAATATTATTACTAAAGAAGATTGTTTCGTTTCCCTCACAATAATTATAAATAAAACGTCATAGCGAGGAGGCTCATTGAGCGAAGTCGAAATGAACGACGTGGCTATCTTTTACTCGGTACACCATATACAGATTGCTTCATTCCATTCGCAATGACGCTTGTACTCTACCCTATTTTTATATATTTGAAAAAAAATTACTAGTAGTCTCAACGCTATTTTAAATGACTTATTTATCTATAATTATACTCGTAGGTATTTTTCTTGTATTCAAAAAAAGCACCTCAACACCAAAGTGGAAACAACCTACAACTCCTTTTCCAAACAAATGGAAAGTTATTTTAACTAAAAAAGTCGCTTTTTACAACGCACTCACTCCTGATGAAAAAGAATTGTTTGAATTCAAAGTTTTTGAATTCCTGTTAAATCATGAAGTTATTGGTGTTGATGTTACAGTTACGATTACGGACAAACTTCTGATAGCTTCTAGTGCTGTAATTCCTATTTTTAATTTTCCTGAATGGCGCTATCCTAACATCAAAGAAATCATTTTATATCCTGCTATGTTTAACGAGCATTTTGAAACCGAAGGAGACAACCGAAGAATTTTAGGAATGGTAGGTAACGGGTATTTAGAAGGAAAAATGGTTTTATCGAAACCTGCTTTACATCTAGGTTTTGAAAATGAAACCGATAAAAAGAATACTGCTATCCATGAGTTTGTGCATTTAATTGACAAACTAGATGGAAATATTGACGGAGTTCCGCATGTATTATTAGAAAAACAATACAGCATTCCGTGGGTAGATTTAATCAACAAAAAGATTGAAGAAATATATAACGACGCTTCCGATATCAATCCGTATGGCGGAACTAACAAAGCGGAATTTTTCTCGGTAGCTAGTGAATACTTTTTTGAGCGTCCGAAGTTATTAGCTAGAAAACATCCTGAGCTTTATGCGTTGCTAGAGCAAATCTTTAAACAAGATATGGACGACATGAACCTGCATTTAAAACGTCTTGATATTTCCAGAAACGATCCTTGTCCTTGTGATAGTGGAGTGAAGTATAAAAAGTGTTGTGGAGTGAACTAATTGTCTCCTCTTCTCGTCATTACGAAGGAGGTTACGACTGAAGTAATCTCTCCTTCGACTAACAGATTGCTTCGTTCCACTCGCAATGACGATAACTCAGACGTCATTTCGACAGAGCGATTTTATGAGCGACGAGAAATCTCAACAATGGGAGTTACTCACATGAATAAGATTTCTCGTTATCACTCGAAATGACAGTAATCGAGACGTCATAGTAAGGAGGCTCATTGAGCGAAGTCGAAATGAACGACTTGGCTATCTTTTACTCGGTACACGATATACAGATTGCTTCGTTCCACTCGCAATGACGTTTTTTACAGGTCAATCTCCTTTAACGCTTTGATGTTGTTACGTTCTAAGAAAGCATCAATCGTTTCAAAGTGTTCTATAACGCGTTGGTCTTTAAATTCAAATACTTTTTGAGATAATCCTTGTAAGAAATCACGGTCGTGCGATACTAAAATTAAGGTTCCGTCGAAGTGCAATAAGGCTTCTTTGATTACCTCTTTCGATTTTAAATCTAAGTGGTTCGTAGGCTCATCTAATATCAATACGTTTACAGGTTCTAACAACAATTTCACCATTGCTAAACGAGTTTTCTCTCCTCCAGAAAGTACTTTTACTTTCTTTTCTAAATCATCTCCCGAGAACATAAAACGTCCTAATATATTTTTGATTTGCGTTCGAACATCACCTTCAGCAACCTCATCTACGGTTTGGAAAATTGTTAATTCAGGATCTAACAATGATGCTTGATTCTGTGCAAAGTATCCCACTTTAGCGTTGTGTCCTAAACCACACTCTCCTTCAAAATCAATTTCTCCCATAATTGCTTTAATCATGGTCGATTTTCCTTCTCCGTTTCTTCCTACAAACGATACTTTTTCTCCACGAGCTATGGAAAAGCTTGCGTCTTTAAATACGGTTAAGTCTCCGTATTGCTTCGTCAATCCTTCCACTTTTACAGGATAATCTCCTGAACGTGGTGATGGTGGAAAACGTAATTTTAAGGCTGAAGTATCTACCTCATCTATTTCTACAGGAACTAATTTTTCTAACATTCGTTCACGCGAAGCTACTTGATTCGTTTTTGAATAGGTTCCTTTAAAACGCTCGATAAACGCTTTGGTATCGGCAATAAACTTTTGTTGTTCTTGGTAGGCTTTTAACTGATGTGCACGACGCTCTTTACGCAACTCTAAATAGTGTGAGTAGTTCGCTTTATAATCGTGAATAGTTCCCATCGTTACCTCAATGGTTCGGTTGGTAATGTTATCGATAAACGCTTTATCGTGCGAAATTACTACTACTGCCTTGGCTTTGTTTAATAAAAAGTTTTCCAACCAAATTACTGATTCAATATCTACGTGGTTGGTAGGCTCATCTAACAAAATTAAATCGGGTTTTTGCAGTAAGATTTTCGCCAGCTCTATACGCATACGCCAACCTCCACTAAACTCTGAGGTTGCTCTTTCAAAATCTTCTTGTTTAAATCCTAACCCTTTTAAAGCTTTTTCTACCTCTGCTTCGTAGTTTATTTCTTCTAACGCGTAGTACTTCTCCCCTAAATCCGATACACGCTCAATGATTTTCATATAATCATCCGATTCGTAATCGGTACGAGTTTCTAATTGTTTGTTGAGGTCGTCCATTTCGGCTTTCATGGCAAAAATAGATGCAAATGCTTTGGATGCTTCTTCTTTTACCGTGCAGTTGTCTTCCATTAACAAGTGCTGCGGTAAGTAAGCGATTACGGTATCTTTCGGACTGCGAACGCCCCCTTTAGTAGGTTTAGAAACTCCTGCTATAATTTTCATCATGGTGGATTTTCCTGCGCCATTTTTACCCATTAAAGCAATTTTATCGTTTTCGTTTATTACAAACGAAACATCACTAAACAAGGTGTTACCACTAAACTCAACCGTTAATTGATCTACCGTAATCATACAAAATATTTTAAGCGGCGAAATTAGCAAAAATGGTCTATACCTTTGATAAAATTTTGGTATAACCTGAGTTTTATAAATTAACTAAAAATCAATAAGGTGTCATGTCGATAGCATGAGGTATGAATGATGAGACCTCTCAACAATAGGTGTTACTTACTTTAATGAATTCTCTCTTTTCAGTCGGGATAACGCTTTCTAGTGTTCTTTAAAGGTAAAAACCAATACCATATACGGCTGCTAACTCATACTACAACTAACAAAATTCTACTTTTAAGTATTGGTTGGTAGCTTTTTCTTAAGCTCTTTTAATGTTTTCTCCGAGAGCTTTTATGAAATCTGTTGGGATTTGAGGCTACGGCTAGCACCGCTGTCAGCTTTTTTACGTGTGTTATTAATTTATCTATTGCCTTATTATTAGCGACTCATGCCGTGGTGTCTTCGGAGCATGCCGTGATATTAGCGACCCATGCCGTGGTATTAGCGACCCGTGCCGTGGTGTCTTCGGAGCATGCCGTGATATTAGCGACCCATGCCGTGGTGTCTTCGGAGCACGCCGTGATATCAGCGACCCGTGCCGTGGTGTCTTCGGAGCATGCCGTGATATCAACGACCCATGCCGTGGTGTCTTCGGAGCACGCCGTGATATTAGCGACCCATGCCGTGGTGTCTTCGGAGCATGCCGTGATATTAGCGACCCTTGCAAGCTTTTATGATAGCTAAAACAACTTTTATTACCTAAATAATTGAACTTATGGGATTCCGTAAGAATATGTATAGATATTTTTTTAGATTCGTAAAAGTATAAACAAACATAAATACAATTATAGACCTACCTAAACAGGTGTATAACGATGTATTTTACATCTATATAAACAAGTTGGCAATAATTAAAAATGGAAATGAAATTAATCTTAATAGGACTTTTATTATTTTTTTATTCATGTAACAATAATTATAAGAAAGAAAAAATCGTTACTAAACAAAAAAATAATATTGAACAGTATGCTGAAGAATTAAATATTGTAGCTTCATTAGACACAATCGATAATAAAATATTCTCTATAGATTTATTTGAACTAACAAAGAAAGGAAATATTGTTATATCAAACTTTGACGTTATTGATATAACAAATAAGGGCGATCAAAATTTTGTAAAAATCCGTTCTTTTGAGAGTTTAATTAATTTTTATATAAACATTAGAGTTTCTATTAAACAATTGAATTATCTAAGAAAACAAATAAAAGCAGATGATATTTTTAATGAGAAAACTTTTGTTATAAAAGTTACAGACTTAAAAAAAATGGATTTTCATCTTGAGTCTAAAAGTGACGACGAATATTTATATGTTGAAATTGAACCAAATAGTTTTGGACCTTATATACTAGAAGCGGAATTAATTAAAGTTATTGAATAAATGAATGAAACTAAAATAGATAGAATCCGTCAAGTTTTTTATTTTTTATTTATGATTTGGGTTGGATATTGTGTTTATAATTTTTCTCAAAGTGGAAGATATCAAAAAGAAAAAGGCTCACATATTATTATAGATACTCAGACAGGTAAATTATTTAAATACGATAGAATTGACGAAAAATTAGAACCAATTTAGAATAAATAAACTGAGTAAAAACTATTGCCAACACCGTATAAAATTAATTACTACATTAGTACTTAACCTAAGGTCGTTGCAATTTTGTTACGTCTGAATTTCCTGTGGAAATTCCTCGCACACAAAACCGCAACTAATCTTATACAAACACGTTAGCATTAATTACCAGTAGCGTGAGCGTAAGGAATAAGTAGTATAATTATGAAACAAGGAACTTGTCATTTATGTAAACAAAATAAGGATTTGGCGGAGAGTCATTTAATTCCAAAATTTGTTTTTAAATGGATGAAAAAGTCTGGTGGAAACTACTTCAGAAGTGCATTAAACCCTAATGTTCGTATGCAGGATGGTTTTAAACAACATCTATTATGTTTTGAATGCGAGCAAAAATTTAGCAAATATGAAAAATGGTTCGCAGACAATATTTTTCATCCCCACGTGAACGGAAAGAAAGATTTTCTTGATTACAATGAGAATTTAGGGAATTTCATCGTTTCCGTTTTGTGGAGACGACTGCTATTAAATAAAATAAATAATGAACCATATTTAGAGGAAGTTTTTAATGATTGGCATTCTTATTTAAATGGTGATTCTGAGATAACTTTTGATGACATACATCTTTTATTTCTTGGAGATATGTGGAATAACAAAAATCAACCTCATGAATTTATTCATAGATATTTTACTAGAGCCGCAGATACTAATATAGCAGAAATAGATAATGACACGATAGTATTTGCTAAATTTTCAAGGTTTATAGTATTGGCTCAGGTTAATAATACAGATGATAATTTTAGAGGAACTAAAGTTTTGTTTAAGAAAAGCCGGTTTCCTTTTGTGCAGTTTGTTGATAATGGAAAAGTTGCACTTTTTTTTATGGAACGTGCAAAAGCAGTGTTTCAATTAGCCCTAAGTCGAATATCAAAAAAAGAACAAGAAAAAATAATTCAAGAAATAAATAAAGACACAGACCAATTCTGGAAATCTGATGCTGGTAGCAGCATTTCTAAAGATATGCAAAGTAATATTGTTCCTTACGAAGTCGATGAACGATTTAGGTATGTTTGCGATTGTTGTTTTGAATCTTTATATGCACCTAGTGGTTACTTATTAAGAACCTTTGAAATTATACAGTCATCTAAATATTGGAGAAATATTTTTATTGACAAGAATTATGGTGTTGATAATGTAGGTTTAGAAAAAAGGATTGAGGCTTTTAAGAGCGTTACTTCTTCACCTTCACCTTGGGTCATCTGTGATAAGTGCATTGATTGGTTTGATGTTGAAAGGGATGAAAACAAAGAGTATATGAACAATTGGATTAGTGATAAAGCGAAATATATTCCTCCTAAATGTGATGATTTTAGAAATTACATAAGTGAAGAAGGTGTCAACCAAATGCTTAATATGATTGTGTCGATTCAATAACTAATGCTAACAAAGAACTGAAGTAAAAACAAGTAAATTTTATACTTTTTTAAACCAACGTACTTTTGTAATTTTCATCATAAGGTAAACCACTTTTTACAATTATTAAAGCAAGTTTTTTATTCTTACTTTAGCTAATAAAGTTTTCACTTATTTCTTAAAATCCTTTCAGTTTTTTAATTTTATGTGCACTTGCTAAATCCAACAACATAAAAACAAATAAAAATTTATAATCAATTAAATAATGAACTTCAAAAAAGAATATATACCCTTTTCTTTCGTACTTCTTTTAGTATCGATGAACTCTATAAGTGCTCAAAACTACATTGATTATTATGATAATGGAAGTAAAAAATCTGAAGGTTTTAAAAATAGTGAAGGAATAGCGTATGGTAACTGGACATATTACAGAAAAGACGGCTCTATAAATTCTACAATTAATTTTGATGAAAATGGAACCCCCAAAGGTTCTTTTGTTCTTTATTATAAAAACGGACAAATTCAAACTGCATGTAGCTACTCTGGTAAAGGGTTTTACGAAATGGATGGTAACTACGAGAGTTACTATAAAAACGGACAGTTACAATCCACAGGGTTATACAAAGAAAATAAGCCCGTTGGAAATTGGATAAATTATTGGAGCAATGGTCAAATTAAATCAAAAGAAGAATATACTGAAAAGGGCATAATTCAAAAGAATACTGAATATTATAAAAATAGTCAGTTACGACTTGATGCTAAGTATAATGATGTAGGTGATTTTGTTGGTAAATTAATTATATACTATGATAACGGAACTATATATCAAGAAAAGGAATTTAATGAAAAAGGAAATAAGATAGGTACACATACTAGTTTTTACCCCAATGGAAATATTATGGAAACTGGCAGCTATTTAGGTACTGATTATTTTACAAAAGTTGGGGTTTGGCGAACTTATTATAAGAATGAAAAATTGAAGTCAAAAATTGAATACAACCAAGAAGGGAGCATCATAAAAAAAACACTTTATGATAAAGAAGGTAATAGAATACTAACGAAGTATTAACGTATTTTTTTGACAAAAAACATCTCCCTTTAGTCTTTAATTATAATCAAACGATAAAATTAAAGTTAGAGATTATTACTTTGAAAAAGGTGAATGGAACGTTGAACTTAACGGTGTATTAAAAAAGGGCAGTTCGGTTGGAGAAGGTAAAATCCAATATTTTAATTTTAGGCAATACTCTGTAAAACCTTTGTTTTATGAGGAAATTTTAATAATGATTTAGTTGCTGTTAATGTAGTACAAACAGATTAAATTTGTAGAAGAAATATGTATTATTAAACTAATTACGTAGTCGTCTACAAAATATGAGATTACTCCTATTTTTTTGATGTTATAAAACTTTTAATCTTCTAAAATCAACTTTTCTTTGGTTTAAAAACTTTAAATCTACAAAGTATTCTTCAAATTCTTTTTTAAGAATGTTCCTTCCATCTTTACTCAAATACATATCTTCCATTTCCCATTTTTTATAATATATATTAATAACGTTTTGTTCGTAAAGCTTCATTCTAACTTCAACTTCATTCATAAAAACTGATGTTTGCAGTTTTATATTTCTGTCTTTTAAAGAAATTGTTATTTGCGACCTAAACCTTTTACGAGTTTCAAACCTGTCGTGTTTGTTTTTATAATATTCAGGCGACCTTATAAATAATCCGTCTAAAAAACTACTCTTTTCATCAAAGTAATCGTCTGGATTTTCTCTACATTCTTTTCCGTATATATCAATAGATATAGTTTCGTCGTAATAGAATCCTTCAACTCTAACATCTTCTGTAGATACTTTTATGTGTAAGTAATCTTTAAAGAGCGACTTGCTTGATCTGTTGTTATATCTGGTTGCATTATTATAGTTATCGGGACTCTTATGTGAAGATGTAAGGTAAATACCTTCAACTATTTTTCTTATAAATGTTACTAAGCTAAACTGCATTATTAATGGGGTTCTTTGATGTTTTAATTTTTACAACCTTTTCATGTAAATTAAGTTATTATTGATTTTAAAACTCATACATAGAAAAACGATTACTTATTCTGTTAATAAACTTTTTAAGAGTACTATGAATTAACAGGTAGATAATTAACTTCATTGATTAGTTAACCTTAATAGGTAATTTAATTCTTTTAGGAGGAGAAGTTGTTTTATCAAAATTTGTAAACTTTAAAAAAATACTATCATTTGATAATAATTTTTGTGTCAATTCAGGCAGTTTATTTTTGAAGTTTTTAAAACTACTCAAATGTATTGAGTCTTTATTTAAATGTTTGTTTTGAAAGGCTGAAAGAATTTTATTAGAATCCGTCAAGTTATTAATAAGATGTTTTGAGTAAACGACATACTCTTTTTTTTGTTTTGGAAGTATCTCTTTTTTGAGCGTGCTACTCAGTTTTATTAAATCGTTATTATCATTCTCCTTATACAAAAATGCGAAAGCACCTTCACTAGTTTTTTTATAGATGTATTGATGAAAAGTAAGCTCTTCCTTTTGATTAGCTGATTTATTATTTATAGTTAAAACAAAGGGAAAGCTAATAGCCCAAATATCTTTCTGCTCTTTATCATACCAAGCAATAACTTTATATTTATTAGACACCTTACTTGTAACAGTAATTTCTTTAGTTGTTGTACATGAAACTAATAGAAGTGTGAGTATAATATTTAAATACTTTATTTTATTTAGAGAAAAAAATTGATTCAATAATTGTTTTAGTTTCACTCTATTTCGAATCCTTCTTTAATAAAAGTAGCACTTCCTCCTTCTTTAATTACATTATTTATTTTCATTTCATAAAAATCACATCCCCATTTTTTTGACAATGTGGTAAAATGAGGTCTTACTTTGTATTTAAAATCACTTAATATATAACGCTCTTTGTTTGGAAAAACCAAAACAACAGTATCTTTCAATCCAATCTCTTGGTATATAGTCACATCCCTTCTTAGTCTTATACTATCTGTAATTTTTTCCGGTACATATAGTTTTGAAATAAGTGGGTTTACTCCTCGTATTTCTAAAACAATATCAGAAATTTCATTATAAGAATATCCTAAAAAAATTAATGAAAGCTCTGTTATTTTTTGTTTTTGACTACATTCTTTCTCTATTTTAATGTAATTGTCTTTTTCTTTATTTGTTGATTCACATGTTGTAAAAAAAACGAGTAAAAAAACGAGGCATAAAACGTGAAATACTTTATTTAACTTTAATATATCCATAATAATTTTTTGCAAAATGTTCCCATGTAATTTGTGTTTTTAAAGTTTTTATATTGATTTAGAAATTTAATTTTCACTCCATTCATCAAACACTTGAGCTACCCAAAAATCCTTTTTGCTATCATACTTAAAGTAAATTTGTTCACTCCCAAAATCAGTCTCTATTTGTAAAATAGCATTTTTCAAGTCTTTACTTATAATTATACTTTTAAGCTCAAATAGTAAGTTTTTATATTTGATTTTTCCACCTGGGTAATAAGCTACCCCCCTAAAAACAGCTAGAACATCTTTATCCTTTTTTAACCCATAAACAGACGCAGTTGCAAATCGCTTTCTCTTACTTATTATTTTTTTATACTCTTCATTATAATAAAGCAATGTACGCTCAGTATTTCTAGAGCGTGGATAAAGAATGTGTTTATTTGATTTTTTCTTGTTTATAGGCTTAAAAAAAACTCTTCCATAATTATCTTTTGTTTTAATTATTGAATCACAAATAGCAACATTTACAGATTGGTCTATAACTAAATATTTCACACTGGACAACAGTCTGTTTTTTCCACTACCTACAGAATCAAGGAATCTTTCGTAAAGGACGTATATTGTTTGGTCTATCTTGTTGAGACTATTTAATTTTTCTTCTGAAATAGGTATAGAATTATTTTCCCATGTAGTGTAAAACTCCTGTGCTTTTATCATTCTACTTTTACAAGAAGACATAATTAAAATCAAGAACATTATTTTAAACAAAAAGATTTTAGACTTAGAATTATAGAATTTAAAAAGAGTCTTTAGAAATGATATATGCATATTGTACTTTTATTTTAGTTTAGAATATTCTTGTAATTTTTCCCACTGCCATTTGTAAGTATGTTTTTTATTGTTTTGATAATCCATATAATTATCTGTTTTACTACTCTTAAACTCATGTTCAGCTCCCTTAAAAGTATGTCTTAATCCCATTGCATGCATAAGCTCATGTATAATGTTTTCTGTCTCAATATTACCGTTAGGATCTAATACTAAGAAAGCAACACCTGTTCCTGTAGGTGACACTCCTCCCATTGTTTTATATTTTCCATTTGGTTGAATATCTTTTTCATTAATACATTTTTGATTGATAAAATACACCGTCAATTTATTTACATCTTCTACATGCTTACTACTTATGGCTGATAGAATAACTTCTTTTCTACTTCTTTCAATATAGTTTCCTATATTTACATTAGGGTGTTTCTTTAAAAAACCATAATTTTTAAACTTTGTTGAATGTTGACTAATATCAATTAGTGTAGCACTGTTATTTGTTATAGGAGCATCTATTAAGGCAGGGTTTAAACCTTTTCTAAGATAATTTTCCAGTTTTTGTTTATTAACTTCCTTTTTTAAGAGTGCATAATCTTTTCCATTTCCTTGGATTTCCACAAAGCACCATTCTAGGTCTATCGTTTTAGGTTTAGGGTAGTATATATTAAGAGCGCCAACCGTTAATTTATTATCTGCTTTTACAAGGATTTGTGCTGGAATGGCATTATTGTTTTTACATGTAATTTTTACCTCTTTAACTCCTTTTAAATTTTTTGGTTCAAAACTAAAATCTGGGTGTTCTTCAAAAGCTATATCATCATATTCTTTAGCTCTACCTTTCTTTTCCCAATCTAGCATTAATTCTACAGTTTGGTTTTTCCTTATGCTTATCCAATTTGGTATATATTCATCCTCCAGTATTTTTTCTGAAAGAGGTTTGTATTCTTTCTTTAATTTTTCATAATCAGATATAACTATACTTTCTTTAGGAATACTATCAAAACCAAAAACTCCATTTTTAATATCGGTATTTTTAGCTCTTAATATTATTTTAAAAGGCTTTTTTTCTTTTTGAGACTCTTTATTTTCTTTCGCTTTATAAGGAGTTTCTTTTATAGGTGGTATAAAACTTTCTTGCCAGTGTTTTATATAACGAGTAGGACTTTTTCTACGCCAGTCGGTATTATTATTAAAAAAACGATAGTCTTGCATCGCAGGCGATATGGTTAACGTAACCTGCATACCTTTTTGGTTATCAAAAGCTTCGTAATAGTTTACAAGTACACCATCTTGAAAGTTGTATTGGAACAGCTCTACTCCATCAAACTCGTCTTTGTAAAAAACTATTTTACCGTCTCTTAACTGATAAAGATTAAAAGGATGACGTATTTTTTTATTGCCTCTTCTATCTGATTTAATCCAATCAACAAAAGTATCATCGTACATTTCAGATTCAAAAGTTACTGAAATAGTTCCTCCTAATAAGGCTGAAGTAGGTTTACCATTCCAATCAGTAAGTCTGTTATAATTTAAGTTAGTAGTAAGCAATTCTCGTTCCTCACCACATATAAAAAGCTTTGCTTTTATGTTCATAGATGTATTTTTAGGGTGGTACAATTTTTTGAGTTAAAGATATAAAACATCTTCAAAATCACACATTTAATATATTGATTTTTAAGTTTTTTACTGTAAAACACTGTCTTTTAACAAGAACCAATTTTATTTGTACGCAGCTTGTACCTTTGCACACTATTTTATGTACTTAAAAAGTCACTAAGTAGTACGTGTTTTTTTGCTCTTTTATTCGAGCAGTTACGTTTACTTATGAAAAGTGAGAGTGTGTGTAAGTTTAAATTGCCTCTTCATTAGAATTTTGTTTGTAAAAAATAGTTTTACGATATTTTTACTTGTAGTTTTTTTCTTCTTAAAGAAATAAGAGATGCCCACAGTAGTGTTAATGCAAAATCTTAAACAGTAATTCTTTTAAAATATCAGCATGGGTTTGGTTGGCTCCTACTCCTTTACTTTTTACATCGGCATCACGTAATAAAGCAATAATTTGTGATACTTTTCGCATCGGGTAGTTACGGGCAGCGTTTACATAGTCATCCACAAAATATGGGTTTACTCCCAAGTTTTTAGCAACCGAAGCCTTCGATTTGTCTTTTAATCCGTGGTACATTAATAACTGTGTAAAAAAGCTATTTAGTAAAGAAATGGTCATTACCAACGGATTGTTTTTTGGGTTCTGTGCAAAATAATTGATGATTCTGTTTGCTTTCACCACATCTCGCTGCCCTACTGCTTTACGCAACTCAAAATTGTTAAAGTCCTTAGAAATCCCAATATTTTCTTCAATATGCTTATCGGTAATAATGGTTTCCGCAGGCAATACTGAGGTTAGTTTATCTAATTCGTTGCTAATCTTGCTTAGGTCTGTTCCTAAAAACTCCACCAACATTTGCGAAGCTTTTGGTTCAATATTAAACTTTTTTCCGCCCAACACCTGACGAATCCAATCGGCTACTTGATTTTCGTATAGTTTTTTACTCTCGTAAATGAGTCCGTTTTTAGCTATGGCTTTGTACGCTTTTTTACGTTTATCGAGCTTTTTGTATTTGTAGTTAAACACCAACACGGTAGTCGGTTGTGGGTTGGCAGCATACGACTCTATTTTATCTATCGAACGGCTTAAATCCTGCGCTTCTTTAACAATAATCACCTGCTTTTCTGCCATCATCGGAAATCGCTTTGCCGACGACACAATTTCCTCTATCGACACATCACGACCGTACATAACTACTTGATTGAATCCTTTTTCAGAATCATCTAACACATTATCTTCAATGTAATCTGAAATTTTATCGATGTAATACGGTTCTTCGCCCATTAAAAAATAAATGGGTTTGATGTTGCCTCCTTTAATATCGGATATGATAGATTTAATTTCGTTCATGTGTCTTTCTTCTGCCTTCTTTTGGTGTTGTTATTTAAAATGTTATAGCGAGGAGTGGCTTCTTTTCTTCGAGAAAAAGATTGCTTCACTATCGTTCGCAATGACGGTAACTGAAACGTCATAGCGAGAAGAGATAACGACGTGGCTATCTTTTTTCGACTAACAGATTACTTCGCTTTCACTCGCAATGACGATTACTATAATGTCATTCCGAAAGAGGTTACGACTGAGAAATCTGATTCAACGGAGTAACTCACGTGTTTAAGATCTCTCACATTCCGCGTTGCTTCAGTTCGAGATGACAATAATGTTTCGTCACAGTAAACAACGAAGAAATAACTTATAATTTTCTTACTTTTGATCTATGCAAAAGCTCAACCTTCCTAGCTATACATTCAAGCTCAAAAGTAACGAAAATAAGACGCTTATTTTTGATAATTTGAGAAAAAAATACATGGTATTAACTCCTGAGGAATGGGTACGTCAGCATTTTGTGCAATGGTTAATTCAAGAGAGGAACTACCCTGTTTCATTGATTGCTATTGAAAAACAATTGGTTATCAACAACCTTAAAAAACGTACCGATATTGTGGTTTTTGCTTCTGACGGTCATCCGAATATTATTGTGGAATGTAAAGCACCACATATAAAAATTACCCAAGATACATTTGATCAAATTGCACGTTATAACTTAAAACTCGATGCTGATTACCTCATCGTAACCAACGGACTGCAACATTTTTTTTGTATGCTTGATAAAGAGAACGAAACTTATGTGTTTTTAAGGGATATTCCTGAATACAAATAAATCTATGAAAACAGATTTTACCCCTCAATTCATAAGCATTATTGAAAATGACGCTTGGATGCTACGTATTCTTGAAACCGTTCGTAACCTACATCTTCCCGACTGTTGGATTGGTGCTGGTTTTATTAGGAACAAAATTTGGGACTATAAACACAATAATAAAAGAACTTCTTTAAACGATGTTGATGTTATTTACTTTGATGAAAGCGATACTTCCAAAGCTCGTGAATTAGCTCTTGAAGAACAGCTCAAAGCTATTAATCCTACTGTGAATTGGTCGGTAAAAAATCAAGCAAGAATGCATGTTCGAAACGGTCATTCACCTTATAAAAATTGTTACGAAGCCATTTCTTACTGGCCTGAAACAGCTACTGCTGTTGCTATTCAGTTAAACTATGATAGTCAAATCGAATATATTGCTCCGTATGGTTTAGATGATGTGTTCAATCTTATTGTACGACCTACTCCTAATTTCGATTTGACAACGTATCGTAATAGGATTACAAATAAAGGGTGGAAAGATACTTGGGAGAAGTTGATTATTGAAAAGTAAGAGGAACTCTCCTCGTGAGACTCAACTTCGTTAATTCCTCCTTTTTTCATCACTTCTAATAACGGTTTCCTATTTTATTAAACAATTATGAAAAGATTATCAAGATGGTAAAATACCTCCTAATTTTTAATGAAATCACTTTAAACTAATAATAAACAATTACTCACTATATAAACCTCCAACACACAATACGTGTTACCTTGTTTCCTTGGTGCATAGGAATTACTTTGAATTCTTTAACTCCTAACTTTTTTCCTGAGTTTTGTAAACTTTCTACGTTTTCTTTTTTTGAAACTAAACTCGTAAACCATTTACTTACTTTCGGATATTTAGAACTCTCATATAAATAGGTATGCAAAAAAGCTTTTTCTCCGCCTATATACCATAACTCATTAGAGTTCCCTGCAAAATTACGTACTGTATTATTCCCTAAGTTTCTCGATTTTCTTCGGTTAGCTCCTCTCGCCTCTTCAGCCGATTTATAAAATGGTGGATTACACATCGTTACCGTAAATGCATCACCCTCTTCTATAATTCCTTCTAAGATATGTTCTTCTTTAAACTGTTGTCTTAACTCAACCTTATCCGTAAAACCATTATCATCTATAATATCTTGAGCATAATCTAGTGAATCTAAATCGATATCGGTTGCCACAAAATTCCAATCGTATACTACAATTCCCAACAAAGGATAAATACAACTTGCCCCTGTACCAATATCTAACACCGTTACGTTTTCTTCACCTGCAACTAAATCAGCTAAATGATGAATATAATCTACTCTTCCAGGTATTGGTGGACATAAATTCTCATCAGAAAAATTCCAATGTTCAATATTATAATGAGCTGCTAATAATGCCTTATTAAACTCTTTTACAGCTATTGGATCAGAAAAATCAATAGTCTCTTTCTCAAACTTTTCAATGATAAATTCAGAAAGTTTCGGATACTTTTCTACTAGTAATTTGAAATCGTATCCTTGGTTGTGTATATTTTTAGGATGTAATCCTTTTTTTGTGCTCATTAAAGTGTAATAAGGGTAAACTCTAGTTGTAACGGATGTAAATTTTCTTTGAGAATTGTAATAAAATCTGCTCCATACTCTAAATAGAACTCTGAAAAATTACGTTGTCGCTCTTCTAAACTTTGATTAGGTAATAATTCGTTTTGCAAAGCTACAATTCTTTCAACCATTTCTTTTTGACGTCGTTTTTCTGCTCGCAACCATCTTTTTTCAAGGTTTTCTAATCCTTTCACCTGCTTTCTTTCTTGTGCATTAACAGCTCCTACAAAAGAAACATCGGTCTTTTTAGCTAGCTTACGTAAATCATCAAATTGTTGTTGTAAAAACTGTTTTTGCTTGGTAAAATCTACCTTAGTATCGCCGTTAGCCAACACTTTTCTTGCTAGTAAGTCGTCTTGTTTTAAAAATAGTTCTTCTTCTGAAACGTTTAGTTTTTCTAACTTTCCTAACTGCTTTTCTGAAAGTATTTGAGCTGAGTTCCTCAATAACAAAATAGGAAACGGAACATTTACTTTATCAAAATATGCCTTTAGCTCTAACCAATACGCTAACTCTCCACCTCCACCAATATAGCATAAGTTGGGTAAAATTACCTCTTGATATAGTGGGCGCATAATTACGTTTGGCGAAAAACATTCTGGCTGACTATGTAAATGATCTAAGATTTCATCCTTTGTCCAAGAAATATCTGTATTATTTACTTTGTAAATTCCGTTTTCAAGAACAATACGTTCACGAATCCTATCAGTAATATAAAATAAGTTTATCTCACGTGGATTTACTTGTATTTTATATGATTGTTCTAGTTCTGTAATTGTTTTCGATACTTCATTATAAGAAGTTTCGTGTAACAAATCGTACTCTACATAAGGTATTAACGCTCTTTTTAATTCTCTTTCGTCAGCATCTAAAATTACCAAACCATATTTTCCAAAAAGTTTATCGGATACATATCTGGTTGCACCTGCTAATGTTTTGTGCTGTAAATATCCTTTTTCAAAAAGTTCTTTTATTTGAATAGCATTTTTTGAACCTCCTAAATGTTCAGCAAGTACTTCAAATACATCTTGTAACCCCTCGGTTGTAAAACGTCCTACAGGTCCTTTTTGGTCAGAGTTCCACTGTACTTTTTTCCCTTTAAAGTTAAAGAAGTTAATTTCTTCAAAATCGTGATCTTCTGTTGCCATCCAATATACAGGCACAAAATTCTCATTAGGAAATTGCATTGACAAATGCTCGCACATGTTTATGGTTGATATAATTTTATACAGAAAATATAAAGGTCCCGTAAACAAATTCAACTGGTGTCCTGTTGTTATTGTAAACGTATTCTCTTTTAGTAAACTTTCTATATTTTTTTGTGTCTCAAAAGTTAAATCAATGTCTTTGTATTGCTTTCTCAATACTTCAACCAATCTTTTTCTTTGAGTATTTGAAATAGGGTTTTCTTTCTTTTCTTCTAGTTGTTTTTCAAAGTTGCGTAAACTCGGGTAACGGTTATAAAAAGGTTGAATCTTTTCATCAGCCTTTAAATAGTCCTCCATTGTTTTAGAAAAGAATCCTGTGTTTTTATAAGGGATATTGGTTATGTTCATTACTTATTGGCTCTTTGAAATAATGTGTAAACATACGGACGTTCTCCTCCGTACGGATTTACAAATGTGTGATTAAAACTATTGACTAAAACAAAATCGTTTCCTAATTTTTCTTGTAGCATTTCCGTATTGTAACGTTGTAATTGCAGTCCACAACATTTTTCTGCTCCGTCTAAAGTAAAAACAGCAATAATTACGAATCCATTTACTTTTACAAGCTTCTTTAACAGGTTAAAATAGGCGTTTTGTTCTTCTTCTTTTAAAAAAAAATGTAGTACTGCTCTATCGTTCCAAACATCAACTTCTTCAAGGTCTTGTAGTTGGGTTGGAGCCACTAAATTATCGGCTATAAAGTTAACTTTTGATGCATTTTCTCCTAATCGATTTTTTACATCGGTTAGTGCATTTTCAGATAAATCATTTGCTATTAAGCCTGAATATCCATCGGCCACTAATTCATCAATTAACATAGACGAACCAACACCAACGTTTAAGATTTTAGCGTCTTTTGGTACGTTAGATTCCTTTAATAATTCAATAGTTTCTTTCGAACTTTCTTCGAACCACCCTAGTTTTTCAGTTGGATTTTTTACATAGGCTGCATTCCAGTGTTCTTTATAGTTAATTTCTCCCGGAATGTTACACTCACTCTCTTTTGTAGTCATAGTTCAAAAATAGGAAAATTTAATCCTTTGTCGAAAACTTACCACACTTCTAACAGATTTTTAACTACATTCTTTTTTAAACCATCTATTTAGGTATTTTTACAGTTAGTAAATTACAATTATGCAGTTTAAACATCCTGAGATTTTATATTTCTTAGCTTTTTTACTCATTCCTATTTTGGTACACCTGTTCCAACTACAGCGATTTGTAAAAGTTCCGTTTACCAATGTAGCTTTTTTACAAAAGTTAGTGTTACAAACACGTAAAAGTTCTCGTATAAAAAAATGGCTGATTTTAGCTACTCGTTTACTGCTACTCACTGCCCTTATTTTTGCTTTTGCTCAGCCATATTTTAGTAACCACAAAGCAAATGAAGAGCAACACTTCTTTGTGTATCTTGATAATTCTTTAAGTACTAGCGCTATTGGAGAAAAGGGTAATTTACTACAAATTGCTACCCAAGAAATTATTGAAAACACAACAGAAAAAACTAAGTATTCTTTACTTACAAACGACCATTTTTACGCAAATAAAACAGCTTCTGAACTAAAAGAAGAGCTGTTAAAAACAACTAATACTGCTAAAATTAGAGACCTTGCTGATGTTTTTTTAAAAATGACTAGTGAGCATAAGTCTATAACTTCTCCTACCAAAAACATTGTGATTTCTGATTTTCAAAACATTAAAAAAGAGGAAATTGACAACGCTCTTGAAAATACTTCTTTTATAAAGTTAGTACCTGAACAAAAAAGCAACATTTCTATTGATAGTGTTTTTGTAGATGATAATGGGGGTTCTAATTTCAACGTACATATTGTTGTTAAAAATCAAGGAAATGCTAAAAATGACATTCCTATTGCCATTTACAATAATGACAAGTTATTGAATAAACAAACCTTTAGTATTGAGGAAAACAAGACTACGGAAGTTACTTTTTCTGTTGTAAAAACTCCAATGTTTTTAGGTAGAGTTGCTATTAATTTTAACGACACTTATGGGTTTGATAATTCGTTTTATTTTACCATTAATGCTAACGAAAAAATTAATGTATTAGCAATTGGAGAATCAAATAACTTCTTACAACGGATTTATACCAAAGAAGAATTTAACTTTACTTCTTCTACGCTACAAAATGCCAACTATAATTTGATAGATAAGCAACATCTTATTGTATTAAATGAGTTGGAAAGTATTCCTGAAACACTTCTGAATAGTTTAGAAAATTACACTAAAAAAGGTGGAAATCTTGTTATAATTCCCAATAAAGAGTCAGTACTTTCTTCTTATAACAACTTTTTCAGTAAGCTAAATACAGGAAGGTTACTTTCTAAAAAGAATGATAGTTTAAAGGTTACTTCGATTAATTATAATCATCCTCTTTTAAAAAATGTTTTCGAAAAGAAGGTAGCTAACTTCCAATATCCGTTTGTGAAAACTTCTTTTAATTCAGAATTTAAGAATGCTAGTAACATTATTTCTTTTGAAAACAAACAAGGCTTTATTAAACAGATTAATCTACCAAATGCTTCTATGTATTGGCTAGCAGCTCCTCTACTAAAAGACAATAGTAATTTTACCAACTCACCTTTAATTGTTCCTGTTTTTTATAACATCGGAAAACAAAGTTTACATCTTTCTGAATTGTATTATACCATAGACAAACAAAATACTATTGATATTGATAAACAGCTAGGTAAAGATGAAGTTTTAAGTATTGTTTGTAGCAAAGGTTCTTTTATTCCTTTGCAACAAACTTTTCAAAATAAAACACGTATTACAACTAAAGATCAACCTTTAGTTGCCGGCTTTTATCAAATACAACAAGGAAATAATGTGCTTAGAAATGTTGCTTTTAATTATAACAAAAGTGAAAGTGCCTTAGATTTTTTAATATTTTCTGAAGCTAATGATATGACTATATCTACTTCAGTTAAAAACACCTTGGAAAATATTAATGATGAAAACAAAATTCAATGGCTTTGGAAATGGTTTTTGGGCTTAGCTATTGTATCTTTGCTTTTAGAAATTTTGATTTTAAAATTCTTTAAACCATGACAACGCTGCTTAAATCGGCAACAATAATAGATGCTTCTAGTCCTTACCACCAACAAACTAAAGATATTTTAATTACCGACGGTATTATTACCAAAATTGACAACAACATTGCTAGTGAAGAAACTTATCAAGTTATAGAGCTTGATAATCTTCATGTATCTCCGGGTTGGTTTGATACGAGTGTTTCTTTTGGAGAACCGGGTTATGAAGAGCGAGAAACCTTGCAACATGGTGTACAAGTAGCGGCTAAAAGTGGTTTTACACATGTAGCTATTAATCCAAATACACACCCTATAGTTGATAATAAATCAGCCATAGAGTTTTTAATTAATAAAGTAAACGGAGCTGCAACTAGCATTCATCCTATTGGAGCCTTAACACAGCAAAGTAAAGGTGTTGAAATGTCTGAAATGTACGACATGCAACAATCAGGTGCTATTGCTTTTGGTGATTATAACAAACCCGTTAGCAATGATAATTTGTTAAAGATAGCATTGTTATATGCTCAAAATTTTGACGGATTGGTACTAAGCTTTCCTAAAAACAATTTAATTGCTGGTGAAGGTGTTGCTAACGAAGGTAAAAATAGTACGCTTTTAGGATTGAAAGGAATTCCTGCACTTGCAGAAGAAATTCAAATTTCTCGCGATTTATTTTTGTTAGAATATACAGGAGGTAAATTACACATTCCTACTATCTCAACTGCTAAGTCTGTTCAACTTATAAAAGAAGCAAAAGAAAAAGGCTTAGATGTAACGTGTAGTGTTGCTGTACATAATTTAGTTTTGACAGATGATGAACTACATGGCTTTGAAGCTAATAAAAAAGTAAATCCTCCCCTACGTACAGAAGAAGATAAAAAAGCTCTAATACAAGGTTTAAAAGAAGGAATTATTGATATAATTACATCAGACCATAATCCTATAGACATTGAACATAAAAAAGTAGAGTTTTCTACTGCAAAAGACGGTACTATTGGTTTAGAAAGTGCTTTTGGAGCGCTAAATACTGTATTAGATTTAGAAACTATCATCAACTGTTTATCTAACAATCCTAGAAAACGTTTTAATGTTGAATTAGCTTCCATAAAAGAAGATGAAAAAGCTAGTTTGTCTGTTTTTAACCCTGATGGAGCATATACTTTCTCAGAGCAAAACATTGTTTCTACCTCAAAAAACAGTATCTTTCTAGGGAAAAAACTAGAAGGAAAAGTTTATGGTATTTACAATAATAGTCAACTAATTTTAAACTCATAGAATCATGGAAAATCTAACAGTAAACGAAGGAAAAACTGAAGCAATTATTAGCCACTTCACAATTATAGGACTTATCATAGCTTTCGTTTTAAACATGAACAAAAAAAATGCTTTTGCTAGTTTTTACATTAGGCAAATGCTAGGGCTAAATATATTGTATATGGTGAATATGTGGATTGTTTATAAATATTTAGGAAATACAATAGGTTGGGCTGTAGGAGTACTATTATTTGTACTTTGGTTAATTAGCCTTTTAGCAGTTTTAAAAGGAGAAAAAAAGCTTGTACCAGTTGTTGGAGAGCAATTTCAAAACCTATTTAAAGGAATTTAATACATGAGTTTACAACATATTGTAAGAGAGCCTAAAACCTCTAACGCTAACCCTCCTTTATTAATTTTATTACACGGATATGGTAGCAACGAACAAGATTTATTTTCATTTGCAGAAGAATTACCAGACGATTTATTAATTGTAAGTGCTAGAGCTCCTCACGATATGGGTTATGGTGGTTATGCATGGTACGCTATAAATTTTGATTCAGTTAACGGTAAATTTTCTGATTTAAAACAAGCAGCTGAATCAGTTGATAAGATTGCTTCTTTTATAGACGAAATCAAACAGAAATACAATACCAACCCTGATAAAACATTTTTATTAGGATTTAGCCAAGGAGCTATTTTAAGTTATGCGCTAAGTTTTAAATACCCTAACAAAGTACAACATGTAGTTGCTTTAAGCGGTTATATTAACGAAGAGTTATTACCTACTGAAATAGACAACTCTATTACAACAGATTATTATATTTCTCACGGAACTGTAGATCAAGTCCTTCCTATAGATTGGGCACGTAAAGCTCCTATTATACTGAAAGACTTAAAGTTAAAAAATGAATATTCAGAATACCCCGTAGGTCACGGAGTAGCTCCTCAAAACTTCTATAGTTTTAAAAACTGGATCGTGGAAAGACTATAAATTTTAACAGTTAAATTGATTAAAATTAAATATTTTTGCAATCTAAAAAAATAGCATGAGCAACATATTCAATCAAGATATATTATACTACTGGAGTGCTCCTTTCTTCATTTCAGTAATTTTAATTGAAATGTACTTTAGTTATAGAGCTAAAGCTAAAAACTACGATTTTAAAGACACAGCTACTAATGTTTACTTTGCTTTAGTTAACTTTAGCTTAGATTTACTAATGAAGGTTGTTTCTTTTGCCATTATGGGGTTTTGTTATCAATACAGAATTATCGACTGGGAAGGTAACATGTCATGGGCATATTGGTTATTAGCTTTTATTGGTCAAGACTTTTTGTACTACATACACCATTATGTAGATCATCATTCACGATTTTTCTGGGCTGTACACGTAACACATCACAACTCTGAATTTTACAACATTTCAACTGGTTTTAGATCTCCAGTTTTACAGCCTTTGTTTAGGTATATGTTCTTTTTACCATTAGCTTTCCTTGGAGTTATGCCACTACATATTATGTTTGCATACGCTATGAACCAAAACTACGGAACATTATGTCATACTAACTTTATTAAAAGTAAATTAGGTTGGTGGGGATATATTTTTGTAACTCCTTCTCATCACAGAGTGCATCATGCTTCAAACACCAAATACCTTGATAAAAATATGGGAATGGTCTTAATTATTTGGGATCGTATTTTTGGAACTTTTCAAGCTGAAGAGGATGAAACTGAATATGAAAAATTACGTTATGGTTTAACCAAACCATTAGAAGACAAGGGACCTATTAACATTATCTTCCATGAATGGAAAGAAATTTTTAACGACTTCTTTAAACGAAAAAAGAATTTACCTTTTACAACACGACTAAAATACGTGTTTATGCCTCCAGGATGGAGTCATGATGGTAGCACTAAAACAAGTAGAGAATTACAAAAAGAACTTGCCTCCGCTACAGAAGTAATAAAACCTACAGAAGAATTTAGGGTAAGTCCACAAAAAATAAAAGTCGAGTAAATACTCGACTTTTTTCTTTTATTAAATAGATATACTATTATTTTAATATCTGATTTGCGTGTTCCTTTGTTTTTACTTTCGTAATTACATCTTCAATTACTCCTTTCTCATCAATTACAAAAGTAGTACGGTGAATTCCATCATATTCTCTTCCCATAAACTTTTTAGGTCCCCAAACACCAAAAGCGTTGATTACATCTTTACTTTCGTCTGCTAATAAAGGAAAAGGTAATTCATTTTTATTGATAAAGTTTTGCTGACGTCTTGCTGAGTCTGCACTCACCCCTAAAACATAATAGCCTTTTGCTAAAAACGTTTTGTAATTATCACGTAAGTCACAAGCTTCAGCTGTACAACCAGGTGTGCTTGCTTTCGGATAAAAGAACAATACTAGTTTTTTCCCTGTATAATCAGAAAGCTTTACAGTATTTCCTTTTTCGTCTACTGATTCAAAATTTGGTGCCTTATCTCCTATTTTTAGTGTTGTCATATTATATTCTTTCAAAGTTATTATGTCAAAGTTACAAAGTTGATTTTGATTATCCATAAAACATACGAAGCTTCTTTGTACCTTTGATTTTTTCAAATTTTATAAAGCAATGACGAAAGCAGAAAAAGTCCAGTTTGTTATAGATACTTTAGAAGAATTATATCCTGAAACTCCCATCCCTTTAGACCATAAAGACCCATACACCTTGTTGATTGCTGTATTGATGTCTGCTCAAAGCACCGATGCACGTGTAAACACCATTACTCCTTTATTATTTGAAAGAGCTGATAATCCGTACGACATGGTAAAGCTTACTGTTGATGAAATTAGAGAGATTATCAAACCAGTTGGCTTGTCTCCTATGAAATCAAAAGGAATTCACGGTTTATCGAAAATTTTAATTGAAAAACATAATGGTGAAGTTCCTGTTGATATGGATGCTTTAGAAGAATTACCTGCAGTAGGACACAAAACTGCTAGTGTGGTAATGTCGCAAGCTTTTGATATTCCTGCTTTTCCTGTAGATACCCATATTCATAGATTAATGTATCGTTGGAATTTATCTAACGGAAAAAGTGTTGCACAAACTGAAAAAGATGCAAAACGTTTATTCCCTAAAGAATTATGGAATAAATTACACTTACAAATTATTTATTATGGACGTGAATATTCTCCTGCTCGAGGTTGGAAGCTAGAAAATGATATTATCACTAAGACAGTTGGAAGAAAATCGGTAATAGACGATTATAATAAAAAGAAAGCATAAAAAAAGCCCCAACCTTGTTGAAGCTTTTCCCACTCTTAATTCAAATTCAATTCAATGAGATAGTTTGATTTTGTTTTAACTACTGTTAACGATTTGGAAAAATTAATCAAATATTGAACTGTTTCTTGTTTAGGTTCCATTTTAAAGTCAGGAGACTTCTTAGAGTAAACTTGCATCATATATTCCCTTATTAATACTTATTATCAATGATTTAACGATGCTTTTTTTTAAATATTGTTTAACTAACTAAGATAATTTTATTTTTTTCAATTATTTTTCTCAAATTAATTAAAGCATAACGCATCCTACCAAGTGCTGTATTTATACTAACGCCAGTATTCTCTGATATTTCATTGAAACTCATATCGTTATAAATACGCATTTTTAAAACCTCTTTTTGTTCTTCGGGCAACTCTTCAACTAATTCTTTAACATCATTTAATATTTGTTCTTTTATTATTTTTCCTTCTGCATTCAAAGTTCCATCACTTAATACCGAAAAAATATCAAACTCTTCTGTATTATTAAACGTAGGCATGCGATTGTTTTTTCTAAAAAAATCAATAATTAAATTATGAGCAATACGCATTACCCATGGTAAAAATTTACCTTCTTCGTTATAATTTCCTTTTTTTAGCGTTCTTATAACCTTTATAAAGGTGTCTTGAAAAATATCTTCTGTAGTATCTCTATTTTGTACTTTACTATAAATAAAGCTATAAAGACGTTGCTGGTGGCGTTTAATCAATAATTCTATGGCATATTCATTACCATTTATATAGTTCTTTACTAATACACTATCATCTACAATGTGCTGCATAATAATTACTTTTTTTTAAGAGCAACTAACTAGTACTCTTTTTGTTAGGGGATATTAAGTTATAAAAGTAATTATTTTACTATAAGCTATTATTTATTGATTAATAATGAGTTACAAATATTAAATTTTTTATTAATAAATACAAAAAATGTCTTAAAAATTTACCATAAATAGTAAAACTACTCTAAAAATAGCACGAATAATTCATCTATATTACTTTACTTATCACTTAAACTATTTATATTTATAGTAAGTTTAACCATAAATTACCCCCGAAACTATGAACAATAATATAAACTCACCTGAGTTAATCATTTATCCACCTGGAGAACTAATTCTAAAAGTTCAAGAAAAAAACATTTTAGCTACTGGTCATATTACCTTTGAAAATAATTTTAAACAACCTTTACCTTCTTTAGTAGAAGCTAAATTTAACGCTACAAAAACAGCCATAAACGTTAAGGTTTTATTTTTTGTAGACTCACAAGAAAAACTATCATTTGTAAATGTTCATCAACTATTCTCTATTAGCAACTTTGGTAATTGTAAATTACAGTTATTTTTATCTTGTAGCCAAGAACAAGCTAAGATTTTAAGAGACTACCCAAGCCCAAATGAATATAGAGCTTATACTGTAAATTTTACTACAAATAGTACTAGTGATTTTCCTTCTCATATTAGCTTAAGCGACATAAAGGTTATTCAAGCTTTTATTTGGAATATCGACCCTAAAACTTCTAGAGGAACTGAAACAACGGTGCAAACAACTGACTAACTAGTTAATAAATTTACATATGAAATGTAACAAAACGTTTTTGTTTATAACGTTGTTGTTTTTGTACTCTTTTATTTTTCCTCAGGAAAAGAATAAGGATCAATTTTACTTTTTCAAAAAGGAAATTAATAAGCTTGGATTAAGAGAAAATAATTTTATTAAGTCTTCCCATTTCTTTTTAAAAAAAGAATGGGATTCTGTTCTTGTTTTCTCTTCTAAAGCTTTATTATTTAACAAACAACAAAATGTTAATAACTATATCCATTATATGCGTGGATATAGTTTTATGAAGAAAAAAATATATAAAGAAAGCTTAAAAGAATATGAAAAAGTAACTACTAACTTCCCTTTTTATTATAAAATAATACGAAACTTAGGTGGCATTGCTTTAGAAAAAGGCTCTTATAAAGAAGCTATTTCTTACTTTGAACAACTAAATAATATAACAGACTCTAATATAATTAACTACAATAAAAGTTCTGTTATTCACGATATTGGTATTGCTTATTTTCATCTTTCAGATTATGAAAAAGCCACTTCTTTACTTTTAAAAAGTACTCAACTACAAGAGAAAAACAAAGATACTTTGCGTTTAATTGGTTCATATATGGATCTTGCCAATGTATATTACACACAGTACAAAGACAATATAGCCATACCTTATTTTGAAAAAGCTTATGAATTATCAAATAAAGTTTCTGATTTTGAGATAAAAAGGAAAGCTGCTTTAAATATGTCTGTAGTTGAAGAAAACCGAAAGAACTTTGCCAAATCCTTAGCATACAGAAAAGAATTTGAAAAATGGAAAGATTCACTTACCAATCAACAAAAAATATGGTCGGTTGCTCAGTTTGAAAAAAAGTTAGCTATTAATCAAAAGCAAAAAGAAATTGATTTATTGGCTTCTCAAAATAAATTAAAAGAGAGTCAGAGAAACAACTTGTTAATTTCATCTTTTCTTCTACTTTTTTTACTAATTATCAGCGTTTACTTTTATATCCAAAAAAACAAAAATCATCAAATAATTACACGTCAAAAAGAAGAATTAAATCTTTTAAATATAACAAAAGACAAATTGTTTTCTATTGTGAGTCATGACTTACGCTCTTCTGTAGATTTAATAAAAAGAACCAATATCAATCTTTTCAAAAAAATCACTCCTTTAAAAGATTCTCTTTTAAGTAATATTGTTCTTTCTAATATCACTACTGCCAATACTACTTACAACCTTCTTGAAAACTTGCTAAACTGGGCTACATTACAAACAAAGCAATTGTATTTTCATCAAGAATCTGTCGACTTACATTCTATTGTAAAACAAGTAGAATATAATTTCATTCCTCTTTTTAAAAGTAAAAATATCTCATTTCAAAATCAAATTCCTACAGCTACTTTTATTTTTGCTGACATTGACTCTCTAAAAATAATCATTAGAAATTTATTAGACAATGCTATTAAGTTTTCTCATAATAACGGAAAAATATCAGTACACTCAAAAGAAGTGGATAATCTTATTCAATTTACTATTAAAGACAATGGTATTGGAATGAATAAAACAATAGTAAATAACCTACTCAAAGAAACTTCTTTACTAAACAAAAAAAGGAATCAACAAGAAATTGGCACTGGGTTAGGAATACAATTATGCAAAACGTTAGCTCAAAAAAACAACGCTACATTTACTATTAAAAGTACTGAAGGTAAAGGAACTCAAGTATTATTACGTTTTAAAAAACCATAATAAATGGATAGAATAAACATTTTAATTATTGAAGACGATCAAGAAATTGCTTCTGAATTAAACACTATGTTAACTCAAAAAGAATTTAATGTAGTAGGAATTGCTAGTACATACAGAGAAGCTATTTCTCTATTTTACAAATTAGCGGTAGATTTAGTAATTATCGATATCTTTTTAAGAGAAAACCCTGAGGGAATTACTTTTGCCGAAACCATATCTACAATTCCTAACTCTTTGAAGCCTTTTGTTTTTTTAACCTCTTCTAAAGATCGACAAATTTTTGAACGTGCCAAACTCACCAAGCCTTTTCGCTTTTTACTAAAACCTTTTAATGAATTAGAACTACTATACAGCATTGAAATGGCTATCGAAAAATTTTACAATCAGTCTAATGTTTACGCTAGTAATGATCAAGATACAGTAATAAGTAATCAGTATTTATTCATTAAAAAAAGAGGTGTTTTAAAAAAAGTAGATATCTCTACCATTATTTATATTGAAGTAGAAAACAGGTATTGTAACATTGTTGCTGAACAAGAAAAATTTGTAATTCAAATATCGTTGAGTAAGGTTAACTGCTACCTTGACGATAAACTTTTTAAACAAGTTCATCGAAAGTATATTGTAAACACAGAAGCTATTGAAGAAATAACTACCTCAAAAAACTCTTTACTTCTAAAAAACCAACATCTTGTATATTATAGTGATAAATACAAAGACCTTATCAATAATTTTTCCATTTTAAAATAACAACTATTCTTACTGTTTCTAAAAACACATAATACCCTTTTCTACTTCTTTCTATACCCATTTATTCTCTATTCACTACATAAAATTACTCCCCCACAACATTTATCTTATCTACAAGCCTTTTAACAAGTAGTTTTATATCAGATAACAAAAAATAGCGCTATCAGATGTTTTCTACAATAATCAAGTAGAGTTCAGAGACTACTATAAAAACGAGGCGTCACCCCGAAAAGCCATATGAGTAGGTAACTAAACTTTAAATATTAAAATTATGAGTAATCAAGTATTAACAACAGATTTTTTAGAAATAAAATCTTCATCTGTAATTTCAGGAAATATCAATTGTTCAAGTGCAGCTCCTGCTATTGCATCTGATCCTAGAAGCGCCATTTTTATAGCACTAACTAATCCTAGTTATGATTCTATTAAATACGCTATTTATAATAACCAAACAGGCCATGTAATAGCTTCTGGTAGCTTATCAAAAGGAAATTCCCGTTCGGTTATAGTTCCCGCACAAGACGTCCCTAATATTGTAAGAATTCAAAATCAAAGTCCTTGTGATACAAGTGGTATTACACCAATTTTATCATTTTCAGCTTCTATTCAAAGATAGACTATTAAGTTATCATATTAGAACAATAAGAGACTACCAAATGAGGTAGTCTTTTTTGTTTAAAATACATTCTTGATTTATTGAATCTATTTCACAACATATAATTACTCATTCACAACATTCAACTCATTACCTGGCTAGTTTAAAAGTAATTTCACATCAGAAAACAACTATAGCGCTATCTAAGTTTTCAAATTAACCAAACGTAGAGTTCAGAAACTACTATAAAAACGAGGCGCCCCCGAAAAGCCATATGAGTAGGGACTAACTATAAACTTATATTAAAATGAACAAAAGAATTATATTAAAATTAGAACAAGACGGAAAAGACTTTGGGTATGTTAAATTAAAAAAAGACATCTTCTATAGTAATGGATCAAAAGAAGAAGCTGTAGTTTTTGAACTAGAAAACTACAAAAAATCATCTGACTCCTTTTATTACAAAGTTGCCGATACAAAAGACAGCTATATGGACGTAAAAGCAGCTACCTCTAGAGTACAAGTGGTTAAGCCATTCTTATCTGTAAGTTCATCTAGTATTTGCGCATGGACATTAAAAAACGGTATCTTAAGAATGGTATTAGCTAGTAAAGAAACAGGAAAAGCTTTATCTACTAGTGAAGATGCGGAGTCAACAGCTCTATATGCGAATCTTTTTGACGGAAAACCTTTTACGGTTATAGAAGAGAACCCTAAAGAGGCTTCTAATAAAGCTAATCCTGAATTAGCACATTTTATCATCTAAAAAATCTTAAACTATGTGTACTAGAGTATTCAACAATTACAATAAAAAATATTTAACTACAGCCAGAAATATGGACTGGGCAACCCAAATGCCAACTACTATTTTTGCTTTTAAAGTAGATTCTAATGAGGATATCATAAAATCAGGAACAACACCTGAAAATGAACATTCTTTAACCTGGACTCCAAGATATAATAGTATTGTTACCATGGTAGGTACGGAAGCTCCATTTGGTGCATCTGACGGAATAAATTCTGAAGGGCTTGTTGCAAATCTTTTATATGATAGTAACGCTACATATCATAGAGCAGATGGAAGTTCTTGTAAAAAATTGGATGTATTAAGATGGGTACAATTTGTATTGGATACTTGTTGTTCTGTTTCTGAAGTAATTGCTAAGTTTAGCAAAGAAGCCGAAACTCAAATTCAGTTAATTGGAGGAAAAGTTCCTGGTTCTACTAAAGAGGCTTCACTGCATTTATCGGTATCTGATATACTTGGGAAATCTGCTATTATCGAAATTCATAACGGAGAATTTATCATTTACAATAATAAAAATTTCAGGGTTATGACCAACGAACCATCATATGCAAAACAAATTGAATTAAACCAATTCTGGAGATGGCAATGGAACAATGAAAATAATTTTCCAAGTAATACTTTACCTGGAGGACCTTTTCCATCTGATAGATTTGCTCGAGCTTCTTATTATCTAAATCATTTATATGAAGCTACAAGTACAGCAGATTCATTAACCCAATCTCAATCTGTAGTAATGAATGCTTCTGTACCTGTTAATTTCAAATCAACTTTAAACAACTATCCAAACATCGCACAAACTTTATGGACATCTATTTCAAGTCATAATGAACGTACATATTATTTCACAAATGCTAGAACAATGAGTAGTATTGAAGTTGATTTAAAACAAATGGATTTATTCCCTTCAAATGTTTCTAAATTAGTAGTCGTTTCAGAGAGAGACAATATATTTATTAACCATGAGCTAACTGGCTTACAAAATGAAAACTTTAAAGAAACGATTGATCCATTTGTATCAGAAACTATACTTGTTTAGTTTTTTTATTCAAATCATAAAAGTTAAAAGGATTAGAGCTCTTAAAAAGAGCTCTTTTTCTGTTTAAAAATGAACTTCTTCTTGTTTTATTTCTAACATAGAAAATTGTATTTTTATCGCTTATTTTTTGAGTATATGAAGACTGATATATCAACTGTTAATCCTAAAGAAAATATTATAATAAAAGGAGCTAAACTACACAATTTAAAAAACATTGATGTAGTTATTCCTCGTAATAAATTAGTAGTTATTACTGGACTTTCTGGTTCAGGTAAATCTTCTCTAGCTTTTGATACTTTGTATGCTGAAGGACAACGCCGTTATGTAGAAAGTTTAAGTTCATATGCTCGTCAGTTTTTAGGAAAACTACACAAACCAAAAGTTGATTACATTAAAGGAATTGCTCCTGCCATTGCTATTGAGCAAAAAGTTAACGCTACTAATCCACGTTCAACAGTTGGTACATCTACAGAGATATACGATTATATTAAATTATTATTTGCTCGTATTGGTAAAACCTTCTCTCCTATTTCGGGTAATGAAGTAAAAAAACATACAGTTTCTGATGTTATCAATCATGTAAAAAATTTTGAGGAACGTTCAAAGTTATTATTACTTGCTCCTATACATATTAATAAAGACAGAGATATAAAAACTGTTTTACAAGTACTAACACAGCAAGGATATGCTCGTTTAAAATATCAAGATACCGTATACAGAATTGATGCGTTTCCTGTAAAAGATTTTAAGGGAAATGAATTACAATTAGTTGTTGATAGAATTGTTGTAAAAGACGAAGAAGATTTTTACAACCGTTTGGGGGATGCTGTACAAACGGCTTTTTTTGAGGGAAAAGGTATTTGCTATATCGAAAACCTATCAGATAATAGTACTGTTGAATTCAGTAATAAATTTGAATTAGACGGAATTTCATTCTTAGAGCCTAACACTCATTTATTTAGTTTTAATAACCCATACGGAGCTTGTCCAACCTGTGAAGGTTACGGAGATGTAATTGGTATTGATGAAGATTTAGTAATTCCTAACACAGGATTATCTATCTACGAAGATGCTATTTTCCCTTTTAAAACAGATAGTTACAAAAAATATAAAAATGATTTAATTCTAAATGCTTCAGCATTCGGAATTTCTATTCATAAACCATGGTTTGAACTTACTGATGAACAAAAAGACTTGGTTTGGAATGGAACAAAAAAATTTAAAGGGATTAATCATTTATTCAAAAAATTAGAAGAGAAAAGCTATAAAATCCAAAACCGCGTAATGCTTTCTCGTTACCGCGGAAAAACAAAATGTACAGAATGTAACGGAAAACGTTTGCGTAAAGAAGCCAACTATGTTCAGGTATACGGTAAAACTATTGATGAATTAGTAACCTTACCTTTAGATGAATTAGCGGTGTTCTTCAATAATATTGAATTAAACAAATACGAAGAAAAAATTGGTAAACGTTTACTTACCGAAATTAACAATCGTCTCCAGTTTTTAACAGATGTTGGTTTAAGCTATCTAACATTAAACAGAACATCTAATACGTTATCTGGTGGAGAAAGTCAACGAATTAATTTAGCTACTTCATTAGGGAGTTCATTAGTAGGTTCTATGTATATTTTAGATGAACCAAGTATTGGATTACACCCAAAGGACACGGAAAGACTCATTGGCGTGTTAAAAAACCTACGTGATTTAGGTAACACCGTAATTGTAGTTGAGCATGATGAAGATATTATGAAAGAGGCCGATTATATTATTGATATTGGTCCAGAAGCAGGAACTTATGGAGGAAATGTTGTTGCCGAAGGAACTTTTAAAGATATTCTACAATCCGAATCGCTTACAGCCAAATATCTTTCCGAAGAATTAAAAATTGAAATCCCTACTAATAGAAGAACATCAAAAAATTCTATTGATATTATTGGGGCTCGTGAAAATAACTTAAAGAACATTGACGTTTCTTTTCCGCTTAACAACTTAACCGTTATTACAGGTGTTTCTGGTAGTGGTAAAAGTACCTTAGTTAAAAAAATTCTATATCCAGCTATGCAAAAAAAACTAGTTGGATATGGTGAAAAATTAGGACAACACACGGATGTTATTGGGAGTTTTGATTTGTTAAAACATGTAGAGTTTATCGATCAAAATCCTATTGGCCGTTCTTCACGTTCAAACCCTGTGACGTATATAAAAGCGTACGATGATATTCGTAAGTTACTTTCATCTCAAAAACTATCTAAAATAAGAAACTACCAACCTAAACATTTTTCTTTTAATGTAGATGGTGGTCGATGTGAAGTTTGTAAAGGTGAAGGAGAAGTTACTATTGAAATGCAGTTTATGGCTGATGTACATTTAGAATGTGAAACTTGTGGTGGTAAGCGCTTTAAAAAAGAAGTTTTAGAAGTAACTTTTGAAGGAAAATCAATTGATGATATTTTAAACATGACTATTGATGATGCCGTTGCTTTTTTTACAGAACACAAACAAACCAAAATAGCTAAAAAATTAAAACCTTTACAAGATGTTGGATTAGGTTATGTACAATTAGGCCAGTCATCTTCTACCCTTTCTGGTGGTGAAGCACAGCGTATAAAACTAGCTTCGTTTTTAGTAAAAGGAAATACCAAAGACAAAGCTTTGTTTATTTTTGATGAACCAACTACTGGATTACACTTTCATGATATTAAAAAATTATTAGCTTCTTTTAATGCGCTAATTGAGCGAGGACACTCAATTATTGTTATTGAACACAATATTGAATTGATTAAATGCGCTGATTATATTATTGATCTTGGTTTAGAGGGTGGAAAAAAAGGTGGAAACTTAATCTTTGCAGGCACCCCTGAAGAATTAGCTAAAAATAAAGAATCATACACCTCTAAGTATTTGGCTGAAAAACTCATTAACTAAACCTTTTTTTAACTAGAAAAGCCACCCAACCTTTCGGTTAGATAGCTTTTCACAACAAAAATTAACAAAATTTAATAAATAAATCTTTACTTTAATAAGCTATATACAAACTCAGGATAACCTCTTTCTCCTGCATCATTTGTTAATGCTAAAAACTTTAACTTATATAAATTTCCATCAGTATCTTCTATTACATAAAAAACATTATCTTTACGAGAAGGTAAAGAACTAGGACCTCCTCCTGCTCTCCAACTACTACCGATAGCTGTTTGAGTATTACCAAAATTTTCTACTTTTACATCTGTTAAGGTAAAATCATTATATGTATAACTTTCTTCTTCTGTATCTATCATATATCCTTTAACATTTGATTTTATATTATTTACTACAAAATCTGGAAATACATACGGACCATATCCAGGTAATAAGTTTGTAAAAATTGTAAAGTTTAAGTCCCAGTTTTCTTTCATTGGCTCAACATTAACTTTAGCTTCTGTATTAAAGCTAAAGAATGTAAAGTGATACCCTTCTGTTTTTGTTATTACAATTTCTTTATGCGTAGTAGCATCTAAATCTGCATACTGTAAAACATAAGCATCTCCTTCTTTTAAAACTCTAATTTTTTTCCAACCTCTTTCATCTCCATTTGCAGAGTAGCTACCTGTAGCTGGTTTATCTGTTGCTACTTCATAACCAAGATTTACTAAATATACTTTATTATTTGCCTCTGTTACTTCAATTTCAGCAATTGCCGTTTTTGTTATATCTCCACTAGGATGATCAACAAAAGGAGCACTTTCATCAGTATATGTATTCGTTCTTACTAAAGGCTGTAAATCTTTTACTTCTTGGGTTGAAGAGCTAACAGCATCTATATCTGTTGTAGATAATTTAGCAGCCGCCATAGATATTGAACCATTAATAACAACTCTAAACTCACTTCCAGAATAAAATCCTAAATCCCAAGAGTCTCTCTTTATCTCTGTTGTTGTATTCGTACTTAAGTCAATATATACTTGATTTGGTTGATTAGGTCCACCCACTCCTGGACTTACTTCTGCTCCTTCTATTACCACTTTTATTGGTTCAGATGGTAAATCATTATCACTTCCACAACTAATGAAAGAGTACATAGTTGTTAATAATATGAGTGTGAAAAATTTGTTTTTCATTGTTATTAATTTTAAAATTTAATATTATATAATAGTTTTAAATAGTATGAACGACCATAGCCTAACAATAGAGAATTATTGTTTGTTGAATGTGCGCCTGTTGTAGCTGCGTTACTTACATTAACACTGGTAACATCAAATAAATTTCTGGCTCCTATTGTAGCTTGTAGCTTTTTGTTTAAAAATGATTTTTGCACAGAAGCATCCAACCAATTATAAGCTTGCGTAGTTGTTTTTGTGAAAGTTGAGTTTTTATTTTCATCTGTACCTGAAGCTATATAATTTTGTTGTTCTCCGTTATGCTTTAATAATAAAGTTATTATTGTTTCCCATTTTTTTATTTTATAGCTAGCACTCGTAGTTAATTGAAAGGAATACAAAAAGTCATTTTGTGCATTTATTTCATTGTTAGCTACCTGAGCTATTCCTTGTAAATTAGCTCCTAAATTAAAAGACCAGTTATTTGCTTTTATTGTATTTCTTGAAGAGACCCCCCATAGTTTATAAGCATCAACGTTTATGTATTGATATTGTAGAGGTGACGAATTAACAATTGCTAAATCTATTTTATCTTCCAGATTTAAATAGTCTATTTTTAAACTATTTAACAATGCTATATTAGAATCGTCAAACCAACTTCTTTTCTTTAAATTAATTGAAGCAGAATATCCACTTTCTGGATTTAAATTTTCATTTCCTCTTACGTCATGATTAGAGTCAACAAAATAATAATATAGCTCTTGAAAACTTGGAGTTCTATACGAAGTACCTATATTACCTCTAAGTTCAAATCCATTTTTAAATAAATAACGAGCACTTAAGGAGCTTTGTAATTTAGAATGAAATAAAGAATTGTATTCATACCTTAAGCCAGGACGAACCATTAAGGCATCTGAAAATTTTACTTCAGAAGAACCAAATAAAGCATAGTTACCCTGAGTACGTGTTTTATCTTGTTGAGTAACCTCACCAGAGGCCTGCGTATCAAATCCTTCTATATAACGAGCTTCATAACCTAACTGAAAATTATGACGATTACTTTTTATAAAGTTTGAAATAGTACCTTTTGAAAAGAAAACATTGCTTGATTGATATACTTTATCTTCCTCATTTGTTTTATTTCCAGATAAAATAAAATAAGTAAACTTATTTAAACGTCGTTTTTGTGTTTGATAAGAAGCTGAGAAGGAATAAGGGCTCCCCGATGCTAAAACCCCATTCAAATTAATATTATTTACAAATCTCTCTGTTTTGAAAACACGATCTAACGCAAACGGATTACTAGTTTGTGAGTCTACATCAATATTGTCATCAACTTTTGGATTGTAAAAGTTTACATTATCATTGTAATAATTGAATTTATAACTCAAATTAAGTTGATCTTTTTTATAATTCAAAAAACCAGTGGCATTTATCTGCTCTTTCGGCAACCAACTATACCCCCTTAGTAAATCATTCTTATAATAATCTCTTCCTTTTCTATCATCTAAAAAACCTGTAAAATCTGTTCTATTAAAACTCACTCTACCAAACCAGTTTTCAGAAAAATTATGAGCCACATTAATACTCTGTATATGTTTACCCTCATTAAATAAAGCATACTCATTACTTACAGTTTCTTCTTGTATTGCTGCTTGAATGTTCCATTTATTTTGAGATGATTTTTTTGTTATAATATTAATTACTCCCGATACCGAATTAGCTCCGTACTCAACTCCCATCGCTCCTTCAACCAATTCTATACGCTCAACATCATCTAAATTTATTTGAGTTAAATCAATGTTATTTCCAATTCCGTTATCACTAACTAACGGAACGTTATCTATCAAAATATTAAAGTATTGAGAATCTAAACCAAACATTGAAATAGTTGATTTACCTGACTGAGAATTTGGTATAACTGTTAAGTTTAGTTTAAAGTTTAATACATCCGCTAAATTATTAGCTGCTTGACTTTCTATTTGTTTTTTATCTATGATAGTTACATTATATACCGATTTTTTTATCGATTTAGGATTATACTGCCCTGTTACAACAACCTCTTCCAATTTATTATAATGAGTACTATCACGTCTTACCTCTTCTTTTTCTTGAGAAAAGACTTGACATGCTAAAAGCATCAATAAAAAAACTACTTTGTTATTTAGAAACATTCTTAATAATTTTCTGCAAATATATTCTTTATTTTTAACCAATCTAAATAAAAGTTATATTTTTGTCAAAAAATAAATTCAAACAAAACTCACGATGAAAAAAATATTTTTAGGTGGTTTATTAATACTATCTGCACTTACAATTAACGCTCAAAACAAGAAGAAAAAAGATAGAGCAGCTATAAAAAAAATGTGTGGTTGTTATGAAGTTACTTTCAACTTTGCTGAAACATTTAACTTTAGTAAAGACTCTCTATACAAACCTTCCAAAACAAAAACAGATAAAGCTTTAGAGTGGGCAGGTTTAATTGTTGACGAAAATGATAAAATTTCAATTCAACACTTACTACAGGTAGGAAATCCTACAAATCCTCATATTGTAAAACATTGGAGACAAGATTGGTTGTACGAAAACACTGATTTTTATATGTTCAATGGAAATAACAATTGGCTTTATAAAAACAAACCAAAATCAGAAGTAAAAAAACAGTGGACACAAAAAGTATATCAAGTAGACGATAGTCCACGATACGAAGGCTCTGGTACTTGGGTACATCTAGACGGAAAAAGTTACTGGGAAAATACTACAGATGCTCCTTTACCAAGAAGAGAATACACCAAAAGAAGCGATTATAATGTAACTGAAAGAGGTAATCGTCACGAAATTACAAGCTACGGTTGGCTACACGATCAAGATAACAAAAAAATCATAAGAGAAGAAGGTGAAAAAGATATTGTTATAGCTCATGAAAAAGGGTACAACACCTACGTAAAAGTAGATGATAGTAAATGTAAAGCTGCTCAAGACTGGTGGAAAAAAAACAGTGCGAAATGGCAAAAAGTTAGATCTAAATGGGATGAAGTTTATGGAAGAAACACTAACCTCTCTTTAGAAACTAAAGTAAACAATAAACCTTTATACAAGCATTTATTCTCCGAAAAAGTATCTGAAGAACAACAAATAAATGAGACAATAGAATCTTTTGTAAAAAAATAAAAACGTTTCAAAGCATTTTATTGTTATACCTAAACGAAAAATTAAATATTTTAAAACAAATCTCTCAAAGAGGAAAAAAAAATGAGAATTATTGCAACCGTACTACTTTTATGTAGTTGTATTCAAACAATGTATAGTCAAGCAACCCTACAAGGAGTTGTAAAATCAGAAAACAATGAAACTATTCCTTATGCGAATGTATTTATTAAAGGAACTAAATTAGGAGCCGAAACCAATGAAAATGGTCGTTTTACTATAACAAATGTTCCAAACTCTAATCATAAGCTTATTGTAAGCGCTGTAGGATTCAATCAATCATCACAAAAAATAGAGGTAAAAGGAGACATTAAAAATTTAGTTTTTATTTTAAAATCAGACACTCAACTTGATGAAGTTGAACTTTTTGGAGCAAGAGATAAAAGAGCTGAAAAACTAGAAACACTTACTAGACTACCTTTAGCTCCTAATGAGCAATTACAAAGTATTTCAGTCTTATCACATAAACTTATCGATCAACAAAACGCTTTAACTCTAAGTGATGTTACCAAAAACGTAGCCGGTGTATATACCTTTGCCACCTACGGAAACACCAAAGAAAGTATGTCTTTAAGAGGTTTTAGAGGAATTCCTTTATTAAAAAATGGAGTTCGTATAAACTCAGATTTTAGAGGAACTGGAATTATTACCGATATGGCTGGTGTTGACAACATTCAAGTATTGAAAGGAATATCTGCTATTAGCCAAGGTTTAGGTGGTGATTTAGGTTCTGCTGGTGGTGTTATTAATGTAGTGACTAAAACTCCTAAATTTTACACAGGTGGAGAAGTTACTTTTAGAGCAGGTAGTTTCGGGAAATTACGTCCTACTTTTGACGTTTATGGACCTATTGATGCCAATAAAAAACATGCCTTTAGAATTGCTGGTTCTTATGACAAAGCAGACAGTTTTAGAGACCATGTTGGTTCTGAACGTTTTTATGTGAACCCATCATACGCTTGGAGACCAGATGAGAAAACTACTATTACCTTAGAAATGGATTACATGCATGATAGTAGAACTCCAGATCAAGGAACTCTTAACTTAGGAACCTATGATGTAAACAACATTTATAAATTACCTAACAATAACTTTATGGGATATGATTCTGATAATGTTACTACCAAAAACCTAACCTATGCCATAAGAGCAAATAGAAAACTAACTGACAAAATAAGCATAAAAGCAGGATATTTTGTTTCTGATTTAGATATAGATACTGAAACCTCTTACGCTTTTCAAGGAAGTCCTAGAAATAAACTTCCTGTATTACCAGACAATCAACGTTACAGAGAATACTATGCCTCTGGAAGAAAAGATAATAATAGTGTATTACAATTAGATTTGGTAGGAAAAGATCTAGAAACAGGTTTTTTAAAACATACTTTCCAAATTGGAGCTGATTTTAGAACTTCTGAATTTGACAATATAGCCTATGCTACACAATATGCTTCTAACAATAAATACGCAGATATTATAGATGTGTTACAGCCTATAGATAATACACTTCCTAACGGAGTTAACATTACACGAAACCCTGCAAGAGATTCAGGATCTAGAACAGAGTCATATGGAATTACGGTACAAGATAAAATAAGCCTTACTAATTGGGCTGATGTTTTCTTAGGGTTACGTTATACTTCTATGAAAAGAACTAGAGGTAGCTTTATAGGTAGACCTTTAGATGAATCTAAAAGTGATGATGCCTTTAATCCGTTATTAGGGTTTAATTTAAAGCCTAATGAAAATATTATCATTTTTGGTTCATATGCTAGCAGCTCGGATCCTAGAACTTCTTTTTATACGGATGTTGACGGTAACGAATTAGGTACAGAGCGTTGGGATCAAATAGAAACAGGAATAAAATCTACTTGGTTAAATAATGCTTTACGTTTTAACGTTACTACATTTTATACCTCAAGTAAAAATTTAAACTTACCTGTTTATGACAATGCTGGTAATAGTTTAGGTTATTATACACAAGGAGGTGATGATGTGAGAAATGGTGTAGAAGTAGAATTAATAGGTCGTATCCTTCCTAATTTAGAAGTTATAGGAGGATATTCTTATTTAGATGCTAAATACAAAGACCACGCAGAATTTTACTACAACTCAAGGCCTATTAACACTCCAAAGCACACCGCAAACTTTTGGGCACGTTATGCATTTAAAAAATCTTTAGATGGTTTATCTATAGGTGCAGGAGCTTATTATTTAGGAGAACGTCCACATAATGTATGGTCAAGAGAATACACACATACTGGAGTTGTTCCTGACACTAAACCTTTTGATTTAAAATCGTACACTACAGTTAATGTACAGGCTTCTTACAAATTCAATGAGAAATTAAGTATTGATGTATTTGGAAATAATATCTTTGACGAAGTAGGCTACAACGCCTACCGTACAAGTTATATTAATAGAATAGAGCCTGCTAGTTTTGGTTCAACATTACGTTATAAATTTTAATTTATTATGAAAAAACAACATATAATATTTGCCTTTGTACTTTTTATGAGTACAATTCAAGCGCAAACAAAAAATATATTTTTTGAAAGATCTTTTTGGCAAGAAAAACCTACTATTCAACTCGTTGAAGAAAAAATAAAAGAAGGAAATAGCGCAACAGCATTAAACCCAAATGGGTTTGATGCTGTTACCTACGCTATCTTAGCCAGTGCTCCAAATAAAGTAATCAAATATTTACTTACTAAAAAAGGAAATGATGTTAACAAGATAACACACGATAAAAGAACTTATGTTTTTTGGGCTGCCTATAAAAACAATGTTGAAATTATGAAGCATTTGATAGCCAATAATGCTCGTATGGATTTAAAAGACTCTCATCAATTATCTCCGTTAACTTTTGCAGCGAATGCAGGGCAAACAAATAAAGAAATTTATGAACTTTGTATTCAAAACGGAATTGATATAAAAACAGATGTTGACGAGCACGGGGCTAATGCTTTATTATTAGTACTACCAAGCTTAAAAGATTTATCGTTTGTGGACTACCTTACTTCAAAAGGGTTGAGCGTACATAATGTTGACAAAGATGGTAATGGTGCTTTTAACTACGCTGCTAAAAAAGGTAATAAAGAAATTTTAACTCTTTTAATAAAAAAAGGATTACCTTATAAAAACCTAAATAAAAAAGGAGGTAATGCTATGTTATTAGCTACTCAAGGTTCTCGTAGCGGTTATAATTCTTTGGAGTTTTTTAAATATTTAGAAAGTTTAGGTATCAAACCAAACATAACTAATAATGATGGAAAAACACCGCTTCATAATTTAGCTCGTGGTAACAAAGATTTAAATACCTTTAACTACTTCCTTGATAAAGGTGTAAATGCTAATCAAATTGACGATAACGGTAACACTCCTTTAATTATCGCAGCTAGTAGAAACTCTTTAGAAATTGTTCAGTTATTATCAGAAAAAACAAAGAATATTAATCACACTAATAAAAAAGGACATTCAGCACTTACGTATGCTGTTGAATACAACTCAGAAGCTGTGGTAGATTATTTAGTAAAAAACGAGGCTGATATTCAAGTAAAAGATGATAAAGGAAACTCTTTAGCTTATTATTTAGTTAAAAGTTATCATCCTAAAAAAGTGAACGATTTTAATGAAAAAATGAGTCTTTTAGCCAATAACGGATTAAACTTAACACAACTTCAAGCAAATAAAAATACATTGTTTCATATTGCTGTAGAAAAAAACAACATCAATTTACTTAAAAAAATCAACACTTTAAAAATTGATGTGAATGCAAAAAACAATGAAGGTTTAACCCCACTACATTTAGCTGTTATGCAAGCTAATAATACTGATGTAATTAAATATTTATTAAGCATTGGAGCTAAAAAATCAATTACTACTGATTTTGATGAAACGGTACACGATTTAGCTAAGGAAAATGAAATTTTAAACAGGAAAAATATAGATATTAACTTTTTAAAATAAACTTATGTACCAAATCGTGTGTAAATACAATTACACACGATTTGGTATTAAAATAAATCAATAAAAAATGAAAAAAATCATAGCTCTTTTTATTACTGTATTTACAATAATGGCTTTTAACATAAATGATAGTGCCACATATAAATGTATGATTCAGATGAAAAATTATACTGGTGAAGGTGCATATATTGCTATTTCATTATTAAACCCTAATGGAGAATACGAACAAACATTATACGTTCAAGGTGATGATGAAGAATGGTACTCTGACATTACCGAATGGTGGAAATTCCAAGGTAAGGTTCGTACTGACATTGACGCTATAACTGGCGCAACAATTAGTGGAGGTAACAGAGCGATTACCGTATTAAAAATTGACAATGATAAAATTGACAAAGGGTATAAAATTAGATTTGAATCGGCTGTAGAAGATCAAGAATACTACAAAGACGATGTAGAATTTGAATTAACTACCAACAACCTTAAAGGTAAATTTGAAGGAAATGGATTTATTCGTTACATCCGTTTAATGCCTCAATAACTTTATCAATAGAAATAGCTAACAAAAATGACCACTTCTATATGGAGATATAGCCACTTAACATTGGCTATATCTTCTTTTCTTTTTTTACTTGTTGCTTCATTTACAGGTATTATTTTAGCTTTTGAACCTATTTCAAAACAGCTTTCAGACTATAGTATTTCTAACACAAAAGAAATTACACTTGCTCAAACAATTTCTGTACTGCAAAAACAATATGACGAAGTAATTTCTATCACTATTGATGAGAATGATTTTGTATCAGCTTCGGTAGTTACCAAAGAAGGAAAAAGTGACACATTTTATGTAAACCCAACTACAGGTGAAAAATTAGGTGATATCGAAAAAAAGAAACCAATTTTTCAGTTTGCCACGAGCTTACACAGATCTTTATTTTTGAAGTCTACAGGAAGATTTATTGTTGGCTTTATTTCTTTTTTACTTAGCTTAATTGCTATCACAGGACTCATTCTAATTACTAAACGACAAGGAGGCTTTAAAAAGCTTTTTTCTAAAATTGTAAAGGAGAATTTTGAACAGTATTACCACATTACTATTGGTCGTTACACGCTTATCCCTATCATTATCATCACATTAACAGGTGTATATTTATCGTTAGATAGGTTTTCTGTTTTACCTGTGGAAAAAATTAATCACTCTTATGATTTTTCTTTAGCTTCTTCAAAAGAAAAAATAACACTTCTTGAATTTCCAGTATTTAAAAACACTACTTTGAATGAAGTAAAAAGTGTTGAGTTCCCTTTTTCTGAAGATGAGGAGGATTACTTTTTTGTAAAACTAACCGATAGCGAATTAATCGTTCATCAGTATACAGGAACCATCATTAGTAAAGAAAATCTTTCGTTAACCAGCATACTTTTAAACTGGAGTTTGTTATTACATACAGGAAACGGAACTATTGTATGGTCAATTATATTGTTACTTTCTTCAATATCTATCCTGTTTTTTATCTATTCAGGCTTTGCAATGACTTTCAGCAGAACACAAAAAAGATCGTTACCTAAAAATAAAACTAAGAAAGGTAATGCTGAAATTATCATATTAGTAGGCTCAGAAACAAACAATACTTACTCTTTTGCCTCATCTTTATACAATGCTTTAATTAAAAACGGTAAAACCGTTTTCATCGATATTTTAAACAATTATGCTTCGTATAAAAAAGCGAAACACCTAATCATATTAACTTCAACTTACGGAGAAGGTGAAGCTCCTTCTAACGCTTCTAAATTTTTACAACTAGTTCAACAAACAGCTATTCAAAATAAGATTAACTATTCAATAGTTGGTTTTGGCTCCAGAGCATATCCTCATTTTTGTCAGTTTGCTATTGATATAAATAGTAAACTACAACAACTCCCAGAGTTTACACCTCTGTTACCTGTTTATAAAATTAACAACCAGTCTTTTCAAGATTTTAAAACTTGGGGACATTTATGGAGTAAAAAAACTAACATACAGTTTGAACTAACACAAGAGGTAAAAAAGCATAAAAAACAACAAACTTTCACCACAGTTTCTAAAACTGATCTAAACAACGACGATTCTTTTTTAATCCGTTTACAGCCAACAAAAAAACTTCGTTTTAACTCGGGTGATTTACTAGCTATCACTCCAAAAAAAGATAACATTGAACGCTTGTACTCAGTTGGAAAAATAAATAATGATATTGTATTAAGTATTAAAAAACATGACCTTGGAGTGTGCTCTAACTTACTTTATCAACTAGAGGAAAACGAAATAATTCAAGCAAGCATTCAACAAAATAAAGACTTCTATTTTCCTAAAAGGAAGAAAGAAGTAGTCTTAATTGCTAACGGAACAGGTATCGCCCCTTTTTTAGGAATGCTGCAACATAAAAACGGCACAAAAGCGCATCTATTCTGGGGTGGTAGAACTAAAGAGTCGCTAAGAATGTACGCTCCTTTGTTAAAAAACATAGAGAAAAATAACATTCATATTGCTTATTCTCAAGAAAAAGAAAAAGAATATGTGCAAGATTTATTACTAAAAAAAGAAACTATAATTACTACTGTTTTACAAAACGGAGGAACTATTATGATTTGTGGTTCAATCAAAATGCTAAAAGGCGTTGAGAAGGTATTAGAACAAATAACTTCAACTAAACTAAACACATCTTTAGACTACTTTAAAAAGAAGAATCAAATTAAAACAGATTGTTATTAATAGATAAAAAAACAGCTTTTCTGTTAGAATACAATCAAGATATTTAGATTACCCAATTATCAGGTTACTACTGGATAATTGGGTATATGTTTTCTACATTTAATTGCCTTTCCTATAAAAATCAACGAATTCTAATTTATCTACTACGAATTCTAATTTACTCCAAATCTACCTGTACTTCTGTGGTAATTTTGATCATATAAAAACAACAATTATGTGGTCAAACAACAATTATTCATCAGTATTAAAAATGTATTTAGAAAAATACACAAGTTTAAAATTACAAATAAATACAAGCGGATTAATCGCTTCTGTTGAAAAACAAGAAAACGGTCAGTGGATTAACGACCGAAACCTTCCTAACATCTTAAACAAACTATCAACTAGTATAAATTTAGGAAAGGATGTAACCATCATTCTACAACAATAACAGTAACTATATTAACCTTAAAACAAAAAACTATGAAACAAAACATTTTAAAAGTAGGTACAGTAATGGGATTACTACTACTAATCGGAGTATTTTCTAGTTGTGATAACACAAAAAGTGACAACAAAAATCAAGAACAGGGAAACATTGCTACCACAGAGGAAACTATTGAAAAACTAGCTGTGGAATACAGAAAACCCATAGTATTTATTACAGGGAATGATAAAGGAAACAGCCATTTTTACGATAGTGCCAGAGTATATTTCAAAGAAAAAAACTACGAAATAATTAATGGCAAATATTCAGTAGAAGAAATTATTTCTTGGATGAACAACAATACTACTGAACATCCTTACGGAGAAGTTCATATCGTAAATAACAACAACCCTTTTAGAGCAATGAACTTAGAAACTGTAGTTAATGGAGATAAAGTAACTGCTGAAACGTTACAAAAAACAATTACTAAAGGTGCATTACCTTCTGTAAAAAGTGAAGCTATTACTGATGACACTAGAATTATTTTTCATACCAATCAATTGGCAGAAAACACTGATTTAATAAACACTTTAAAAAGTGCTTTTATAACTGAAAACAAAATTCCTCAAGTAGTTGCATCACCATACTACAATGTTTTTGGAGGAGAGTTTTCTAACCATTATTTAGCACAACCGTACTATGTATTTTATCCAACAGCAAACTCTCCTGGTAAAGTAGATTTATCAAAAGAAATCGCTAAAAAATATCCAGAAGAAAAAGAAATTGCTTGGTACGACGCTTTAAATAATGAAAGAGAGCGTTATGTGGGAGAGCCTTATACTATTCAGTATACCATTCCTGTAAATCTAGAGTTAGATTACCATAACTCTGATAACGAAATTCCTCACTTTGTAATGCAAGAAGAAATTATGGATTTTATTGCAAGCGAAGAAGCTTTAATGAAAGAAGTTGAAAAAACAAATATTCCTGTAGAGAAATTTAGATGGACCTATACTGTAAAAAACAGTCAGTTAATTATAAAAGGGAAATCTTCTGCTCTATGTGTTTTAAAACCTTTAACGAAACCTTATGGAGAGTTAGAACATGTAAAACCAGATACTAATAATAAGCGTTTATACGCTATGAAATAACTAATAATTGTTGAACAAACGTCATTACGAATTAGTTAACCTTTACAGTAATGACGTTTTATTTAAGTACTTTTGTTATGATGAAAACCCAATATCATATTACAAAAACAGCTATGAGAAACAATTTTGTATTGAGTACTCAAAAACACTCAGTACAAAATTTTGTTTTTTTACTACTTTGCTGTTTTATCTGTGGTCTGATAAATGTTTCTGCACAAAACCAACCTTTAAAAACCTATACAAAAAATAATGGGTTACCTAGTCTACATATAAATAGTGGCGCTCAAGATAAAACTGGTTATGTATGGTTAGCTTCTAACAACGGACTAATTCAATTTAACGGAAATGAGTTTACTACTTTTACTACAAAAAACGGACTTATTTCCAACAACGTTAATATCATTTCTTCAAAAGGAAATACTCTTTTTATAGGTACTGACAAAGGTTTAAGTATAAAAAAACATCATGGATTTACTAATTTTGAAGGCAACAATGTTAACTGTATTTTAACCGTTAAAAACCATACTTTTTTAGGTACTAATAAAGGGATTGTTAGAGTTCGTGAAAACTATCTCTCTCCTCTTCGTACCAACTTTCAAATTGATTTAAATCAGATTAACGATATGTTATTTGATGGAAAATTTTACTGGATAGCTACTAATAAATCTTTGTGGAAGCTTGATAAGCTTATCAATCCTAAAGTTTTAAAAAGAATTGATGTAAATAATTACACTTCTCTTTTAATTAACGAAAAAACGATAATTGCTACCACTTATAACAAAGGGCTTAAATTCATTAAAAATAACGAAGTAGAAACACAAAGCATCACTGCACAAAATGTTATTGAAATTAAAAAAATTAATAATCAATTTTGGATTATCTCTGAGGATAATGGTATTGAAGTACTAGATGCTAATTTTAATTTCGTTAAAAATATTAATAAATATAACAGCTTAACTACCAATAAAATTACCAGTACCTTTCAAGACAACGAAAATAACACTTGGGTTTCTACAAAAGATAAAGGAGTTTACTTTATTAAAAGTGACAAACCAATACAAAAAAAGCCTTCCATTTCTTTTGAAAATATTGAGGTAGTTTTTACTCCTATAGATAGCATTAACATCAATAACTACGCTAAAACTCTAAAACTCCCTGCAGATAAAAACCATATCTCTTTTTATTACAAAACAATAAATATTAGTAACTCTAATAAATTGGAGTATCGCTATACGCTCAACAATCAAACCAGTCCTTGGAGTACTAAAAGCGCTATTGACTTAGCTTATCTTTCTCCAGGAAATTATACTTTTTCAGCTCAATCAAGAATTGGAAAAATAGAAAGCCCTCCTATTGAGTTTAATTTTTATATTGATACTCCTATCTATAAAAAAAGTTGGTTTATTTGGTCTACCATTGGAGTAGCCAGCATAATTTTAACACTCATTGTTTGGTCATATATCAGAAGAATTCAAGCTAAAAATAAAGCTAAAGTTGCAAAGTTAGAACTGGAAAATCATTTGATATCTCTAGAGCAAAAAGCCTTACAACTTCAAATGAATCCGCATTTTATTTTTAATGTTTTAAATGGAATTAAGGCATTGGGTAACTCAGGGAAATCAGTTGAATTAAATACAACCATTAGTAAATTTGCTACACTTTTACGTGGTGTTTTACACAATTCTAGACAAGAAGAAATTAGCTTAGCTGAAGAAATTACCACACTAAAAAATTATATTGAGCTAGAACAGCAAATAAACTCAAATACCTTTGAATATTCAATAACCACAAATCTTTCTATTGAACCTGAAGAAATTCTAATTCCACCAATGCTAATACAACCTTTTGTTGAAAACAGTATAAAACACGGAATCTCTTCTGTTGAAAATGGAAAAATTAGGATCAGTTTTTCTATAAAAAATGATCTTTTACATTGTGAAATAATAGATAACGGTATTGGTGTTCATCAATCAAAAGAACTTAAAAAAGTTAGCTCACATAAATCCGTAGCTTTAAAAGTTACGCAAGAACGAATTCGAAACCTGTCAAAAAAGGGAGCTTTTTCCATTATTGAATTATATAATGAAGGAAAAGTAACAGGAACTAAGGTACTATTTGAAATTCCTTTAAAAACTGATTTTTAAAACATGAAAAAACTTTCTGCAATTTTAGTAGACGATATGTCAACAGCTATAGAAATGTTACAAAACGATCTCATTCAATTTCATCCAGAAATTGAAATTATTGGTACTGCTAAAAGTGTGGTTGAAGCTTCAAAAGTTTTACGAAAGCAACAACCAGATATTTTATTTTTAGATATTATGCTGGGAGACGGTACTGGTTTTGATGTTTTAGAAATTCATCCAAACCTATCCTCAAAAATTATTTTTGTTACTGCAAGCGACGAGTATGCCATTAAAGCTTTTAAATTTGCTGCTATTGATTATGTATTAAAACCATATTCAAACGAAGATTTAGCAAGCGCAATTAGTAAAGCAAAAAATCAAATTAAACCCGATAAAGAACAGCTAACAGTACTACAGCAATCCATTTCAAAACCAAATCAACGTCCTAAAAAGATCTCATTAAACACTTCTGACAAAATTATGGTGGTAAATTTAGACGATATTGTTCGTTGTCAGTCCGATAATAATTACACAGAGTTTTTTATGAATGATGGACAAAAAATATTAGTTGGAAAAACCTTAAAGCACTTTGCTGACATGTTGAAGGAATACGATTTTTTACGAGTTCACCAAAGTCATCTAATTAATATTCAATTCATTAAGGAATTCATAAAATCTGATGGAGGATATTTAGTTTTAAAAAACAAAACAACTGTTCCTGTTTCAGTTCGTAAAAAAAATGAAGTCATTAATGTTTTAGATAGAATGTAGCCCTTATTTTTTTATGGTTTTTTAACACTTTTGTTAAAGTTTTATTAAAATTTTATTTACCTTAGTGTTTATAAACTATAAAAATATGGTTGCATTTAAGCCGAAAAAAGGTAGGTTATTAATTGCTGAACCAGCAATTTTAAATGATAGCTCTTTTAAAAGAACTATTGTATTACTTACTGAACATAATGAAAAAAGCTCTGTGGGTTTTATTTTAAACAGACCTTTAGACTATGTACTTAGCGATTTAGTTTCTGAAATAGACTGTGACTTTACAGTCTACCAAGGTGGACCTGTAGAACAGGATAATTTATATTTTATCCACAAAGCTCCACATTTACTACCTAACAGTATTGAGGTCGCAAACGGTATTTATTGGGGAGGAAATTTTGACCTGTTAAAAGAGTTATTAAATAATAAACAATTAAAATCTACTGATATTCGTTTCTTTTTAGGTTATTCTGGTTGGGGAGCAAACCAATTGGAAGAGGAACTATTAATGAACTCTTGGTTTATAGCAGAGAATGACTATGAAAATATTTTAACTGCGAACGATAGAGACTTTTGGAAAAACAAGTTACTACAAAGAGGAGGCAAATATAAAATTTGGGCTAACGCTCCTAGCGACATTCAAATGAACTAACCTTAGCTAGTTACTATCGCTAGTTTTAAGCTACTTTTAATTTTATTAGTTATCACTGTTGAAAACTCTTTTTTACGATAATTGGTAACTGGCTGAATTCCTACAATAGCATTGGTTATAAAAACCTCGTCTGCTTTTTGAATCTCAAAAGGAGAAATAGTTGTTTCATCTATTGTGTATTCTCCGTGTTTCTCAATAATTTCAATTACTTTTTTTCTAATAATTCCTTTGATACAGCCTTCAGTTAAGGCAGGAGTTTTTATTGTGTTTCCTTTTACTACAAAGATGTTTCCATTAATAGTTTCAACGACTCCCTTACGCTCATTTAGTAAAATACAGTTATCTAAATCGTTTTCTTCTGCAAAAACGGCTGCTAATGTATTTAACATTCTATTTGTTGTTTTTATTGTTGAAAGCAATCCTGAATAGTTATAAAAATCTTTAAAAACATCCATTCTATAAGTCTCTTTCTCTACATTTTCTATTGGAGCTCCTTCAATAATATAATCTATTTCATTTGTAACGGGTGCATATAAGCCACCATCTTTTCTAAAAACAGTTAATCGTACCCTATAAGTAGAAAATTCAGGTAATTGTTTTGTTACTTTAAGGATTTCTTCTTGTAAAAACTCAAGGGTAAACCTCATAGGTATCTTCATACGAAGCATTCTCATTGATGCCATTAATCTAAAGTAGTGATCTTCTACAAAAACAACTTTACCATTTAATACTTTAATTGTTTCAAAAATAGCATCGCCATACTTAAAAGCCCTATTCTTTGTTGAAATTTGCACTTCGTTATCAGAAACCAAAGTTCCATTAAAGTTTACCATTTCCTAAAATTTTAATTGCAAACTTACAATTTAGGTAAATATTAGCCATAAAAAACTCGACAAAATTGCCGAGTTTTTTTAAATACTTATTAATTATAAATATGTTAAGCTCCTATTGTATGTTTTAACTCTTCTATTTGGTTTTGCCAAAGCATTTTTGCTTCCTCTACATCATCTTCATCATCTGCAAAATCTGTAACAATTACAGCAACATCTTTTGTTAATGGGTCTACTTGAATTCTGAATTCAAAATAACTATCATCACCCTCACTTTCAGTCCATTTAAACTTAATACGTTCATCTGCTTTTTTTGTTATTATTTTTGCTTCTTCTTCAGAATCATCCCAAATAAAGGTAATCAGTTTTCCTCGTGAATTAACTCTATCTGCAAACCACTCTTCTAATCCTGCTGGTGTTGCGAAGTATTGATATAACATACTTGGAGATGCATGAATAGGAAACTCTAATTCAAATTTAACTTTGCTCATTTATTTTTTTGTTTGAGTGCCAATATAGATAATTATTTTTTAAAAAAAAATTTAAATGTTTGTTGCTTAAAACCAAAAAGTAATTATATTTGCACCCGCAATCAGGCGAGGTAGCTCAGTTGGTTAGAGCGCAGGATTCATAACCCTGAGGTCGGCAGTTCAAATCTGCTCCTCGCTACAAAACCCAAATCTTTTGATTTGGGTTTTTTTGTATTTATACTTTACTGTACATTTTAAAATGAACACCTACCTTTTGCACCTTAAACTTCTCACCTATAATTACGAAATCTAAATTTTCATAAAACCCTACTGCTTCTTCTCTTGCATTACACCACAGAACGTCTATGCTTTTAGTTTTTAAAATGCTTTTTGCCTCTTCTAGTAGTAACTTTCCTGCCCCCATACCTCTAACTTCTGGCAAAGTAGCCATTCCTCTTAATTGATATTGCAATCCTTTAATAGCTTCTGTTTTATTTTGAATAAAAGAAGCTACACCTACCAACTTATTTTTGTAAAAAGCTCCTAAATGAAATGTACTTCCATACTCATCTTCTTTAAACTTATAAGGTAAATCTATATTATTACGCAAAACCGTTAATCTAATATTATAAGTTTCTTGAGCTGATATATTTTTTATTTTTATCATCTAAAATTTCTTTAATCCAAAAATACAGAATGAATATAAAATTTAACCTCATTAGTAAAGAAGATATTCTTATTATCCTTCCTCTTTTACATAAAGTTAACACCACAACACCACATGATATTTTAAAAAACAGAGTGATAGAAATGGTAGCATACCCTAACTACGAATGTATAGGTGTTTATGACAACAACAAGCTTATAGGTATTTGCGGGCTTTGGTATAGTACTAGGCACTATATTGGTAAAAGTGTAGAGCCAGATCATGTAGTTATACATGAAACTTATAGAGGTAAAAGTGTTGGAAAACAGCTTTTCAAGTGGATATACAATTACACTAAATCTAAAGGGTGCGAGGCAGTTGAATTAAACACGTACACTGCTAATAGGAAGTCTCATAAATTTTATTACAACGAAGGTTTTGAAATTTATGGTTTCCATTTTTTAAAAGTTTTACGAGATGATAAAAACTTTTATTAAAGCCACAAAAATTACAATTTCTTATTTTTTAAAAGTATTATTCTTTTTACTCTATTATTCATTAAATTCTAAATATCTTTGTAATACTTAAGAGACGTCTTAAGTTCTTTTTCATAGCAATTTTCCCACTCAATATTTTGAGTGGGTTCTTTTTTATAATTTATACTACAATTTTATTTTTCTCTATTTTTAATAATTTTGCTCACATGTATAAAGTTTTCATAGATACATTATTCTTAATATTCTCTTTCTTTTTTATCAGAAAAGGTTCAAGTTTTCTTATAAATAGATCAAGAAACTTCCATAAAAAATATAAAACAACTCTAGCTGATAAAGACAAATTATTTAATTTTTTCCAATTCTTTTTCTATATCCTTTCATGGGGCACTATTATTTTAATCTTTATTATTTGGGTCAAGTTTCTTTATTCTTAATAATCTATAAATTTTAAACACAGTATAATCGATATTCTATTTATTACTTATTAACCCCCAACATGAACTATCTTTTTAAATAAAAGATAGTTCACTTAAAAGTTTGATTATAAAAACAAAAAGAGGCTACATGTAGCCTCTTTTTGTCAAAAAAAATGAAATATATTATGCTGTTGCAGCTAACTTAATTCTAGATTTGTATTCTGTAGGAGTGCAATTGTATTTTTGTTTAAATATCTTACAAAAGTAACTTCTACTAGAAAATCCTACAGAATAAACTATTTGTGATATGTTTAAATCACTATTTTTTATTAATTCTTCTGATTTTTTTACTCTTTCTGTCCTTATAAAATCATTCACAGTTGTATTATGCATTAATTTAAATCCTTCTTGAAGCTTTGAGGAAGTTACTCCTGTTTTTTTACATAAATCTTCTATAGTAGTTGCTCTTTCTGGATAATTTTTTATGTACGTAGAAATTTCTTTTATCTCTTGCATTTCTCTTAACGTTAAACTCCCTGTAGGTTGTTTAGAATTCTTCAAATCTCTTTTGTACTGTTGTATTTCTAGAGCTAAAACCATATGTACTATACCTTCAATTAGTAAACTACGCATTACCCCATCTTCTTTTATCTTCGTTACTTGCTCTATTTTTTCTGCTATTTTTAAATTATGAGAGCTAATAAAAACATTATTTTCTTTTTTATTTTTCACAAAAGTTTCAAACAACTCTTGATGAACTGTATTTTTTTTAACTGAAGCTGTTAATTCGTAAGCTGTTATAAGAGTAACAATTACATTTGTTTCTTTTTTAAAGTAAATGGTATTTTTAGACGATGTTATGTTTGACATAAAACCTATCTGAAACGGCTCTAATGTTGTTTTTTTGTTTTTCTTAGTAAACTGATGCGCTATTTTACCTTTACTACAATAAGCTATATTTACTGCTTTACTAATATTTGTATTTATATTTAGGGCTATATCTTCATTAAAAGTAACATTAAACTCTAAATATGAAATGTTATTTTTTAGTAAAACACCTCTCACTTCACCATAACCAATTTCATTATCAAAGGTTAAGCAATGCTCTTTGAAACATTTTTTATATGAAGCTGATAATTGCTCTTTTAACTGACCAAACGTTTTTACTATTGAACTGCTATTTATGTGAAGTGTTTTCATGTCTACTCTTTTTAGGTTAATAAATTAGTTTTTCTTTATTCTAACATTTTTTCTTTTTTGGTGTTTTTGCTTGTGAAGCTAAGTTTTGTAAATATTCTGTTTTAGCTACTATCTTACCTACTTTAGCATTTAACCCTTGCTTATCATATACTCTAGTCTTCATTATATTTCGTTATTAATTACATTACAAAAATGCAACCAATACACGCATTCTTCATTACATAATTTTTGCTTTGTTTTATATAATTTTTAGAAACAATTAAAACACGTGTAATCATTGATGTTTAGATTGTTTTTAACAAAAAAAGATCTCTATGTAGAGATCTTTTTTTATCATTATTTATAATTTATTATCGTTTACAGTTTGCACTCCACGACTTCCCATCTTTGGCCATCTTTATATTTAAAGAACTTTCATCTATTACAATAAGACTAGCCTCATCCCAATCTAACTCAAACTTATTTTCACCTTTTTCTATTTCTAAACCACTAATTGATGGTATGTCGTCAGAAAAAATAAAATTGTATGTATCTCCTGTTTTAGCTACTGTAACACTTCCATTTTCTGCCGAAATTGAGTTTTCTCCATTATCATAAGAAACACTTCCTTCATATGTACCTACAAATAAATCATTATCTTTTGGATCATCACTTTCACTACATGCTGTAACTGTTAATAAAACTACTCCTAAAATGCTTAATAATTTGATTAAATTCTTCATGTTTTTCTTGTTTTTAAATTATACTACAAAGATGCAGTGTATCTAAAAACCGTGTGTTATATAATTTTTACTTTGTGTTATATAATCTTTAGAATTCATTAAAAACTTAAACTATGCTGGTAAATATATTGTAAACACAGCACCACTACCCTTTATTCCTGTAGCTTGAATGTATCCTTGATGTTTTAATACAATTTTTTTACAAATAGCTAATCCTATACCTGTTCCAGAATATTCATGCTTTAGATGTAAACGTTGGAACATTTCAAAGATTTTATCTCTCATATTATTGTCAAAACCTATACCATTATCTATTACTTTAATTAAATAATATGCTTGATGATTTTTTACGAAAGGCTCATCAATATCAATAGCTTCAATTTTTTTAGAAGTTATGGTTACTTTTAGATCCTTTTCTTTATTACGATACTTAATTGCATTAGATATTAAATTGTTAAATAACTGATTTAACTGAAATTCTATCCCTTTTACAGCAGGCAATTCTGTATACTCTAAAACAGCATTAGCTTCTTCTATAGTTAATGACAAGTCATCTATTACATCTTGTAGTACATTATTTAAATTTACTAATGACAAATCGTCTTCTTTTCTATTTATTCTAGAAAAAGACAATAAATTATTTATTAATGTACGCATTCTTAAACTAGCGCTATTAGCCCTTTCAATATACTGTTTGTTTTTTTCTGATAACTCATCATCATTTGTGAGCCTTGACAGGTACATTTGTACTTTTCTTAATGGTTCTTGTAAATCATGACTTGCAATACGATTAAAAGATTCTAACTCTACGTTTTGATGTACTAATTCAGCATTTTTTTGTTGCAACTGCAATTCTGTTTCTACCTGTTTAGTTACATCTTGAATTATCCCAATCATCGTTATTTTGTTGTCATGTTCATTAAATGCTCCGTTTGTATACAAATGTTTTATTACATTTTCTTTCGTTATTACTCTAAAAATAAATTCAACCGCCTGCTCTTTTTGATAAGCTTCGTTTATATTCTTATCATAAAGCTCTAAATCATCTGGATGCACAAACTCCCTAAACTTTACAGAAGAAGAAGCGAACTCTTGTGGTTTATATCCTAAAATCCTATAAACATTATCTGACAAAATAGTATGGTCTACTTTCATAAACCATATATAACTCCCCATCTCAGCTATTTTCTCTGCTTCTTTTAATAAATCATTACTTAATTTTAATTCATGATTTAATTTAGATAAGTCTTTCTCATATTTTCTTGATTTTGATATATCTGATATAATCACTTTTATATCATCTTGAGAAGGGAAAAAACGTCTTAAATATGTTGTTTTTTCTTCATCTACATCAATTTCAGAAACTTCTTCTATTGATTTCTGTAAGGAAAAGGAATCTATTAATTTTTGTAATTCTCCTGATACTTTTAACTCAGGATAAACTTCAGTAACCAGCCTACCCAACAGTTCTTTACTATTATAACCATATATTTCTTTCGCACTACTTGCATATTCAATTTTAAAGTCTATTACCTCTTTATTATTATCATAAACAGGAGTATAAACTCTAACTATATCAGTAGAAGCATTTAAAATACTTTTTAAAAGTGAGTTTGTTTTAAAGTACAACTTACGACTCACAAACAATCTATATAAAGAAAATAATAATAAAAGTAATGCAAAAGCAGACGATATAACCATCATCCTAATAACTGATTCATTCTTCTCTTCACGATAAGTTACTAGTTTAGAAATATCTTCTTTCTGTTGTTCTAAAATATGTTTTTTTATAGAGTCTATTTTATGTAAAGAAGAGTTTATTCCTAAAATTTTCTTCTTTTTTATACTATTTCTTAAAGAACTAAAGGTAGTATCTAACTCTACTAAATTACCAAATAGTTTATTTTGTTCTTCCGCTATTTTATTAATACGCTCTAACTGTTTAGGCTTATTTCTAAAATCAAATAACAAACCTTGAATACTTATATATATATCGTTATTTATAGTATACCATTTATCTGGGTCTAATTTTCTTCTTAAAATAGCCGCTTCTAAATGCTCGGTTTGCATTAATTTATATTTTTTTGAAAGCTCCTCTAGCTTTATATATTCATCATAATTAATTTTTGAAGAGTCTGTAGCATTTTGAAAGTCTTGAAAAAAAACATAAGACACTATAAAGACTACAAGTAACATACCTATAGCTATAGATGAAGTAACAACATAAGCTTTATTTGATTGAGTAAAACTATTTTCAAACATAGCTAAATTCTTAATAAAAAGTTATCTTTATTTAAATTTGAAGTTTGGTACTGCCAATTAATTTGCAGTACTTTTTTTATAACTTTCTTTAATTCTTTAAAAGATGTAGGTTTGTTTATGTATATATTAGCTCCATTAACAAACGCCTCTTCAATATCTTCTTCTGAAGAAGATGTTGAGTATATAGCTACTATTATACTTTGTAATTTTGGAGTTTTACGAATATCTATTAAGCATTCCATACCATTTTTAATAGGCATATTCAAGTCTAAAAAAATTAAATTTGGAAGCTCTTTACAATCATTACACAAATAACTCATTAAATCTTGTCCATGGTTAAATGTTTTTAGCTCTGAGGCAATATTTATCTCCTCAATAGCATCTTCAAAAAACATACGATCATCTATATCATCGTCTGTTAAAATAATTTTTAATTTATCTTTAGCCATAATTAACTAATACCTGATTATTGGTTACGTTTTTCCACTATACGTTTAAAAGTAGAAGTGGTAAGTCCAGTTACTTTTTTAAACTGCCCTGACAAATGAGCGACACTACTATAGTTTAATCTATAGGCTATTTCAGTTAATGTTAAATTACTATTTAACAATAATTCTTTAACTACATCTACTTTTCTTAAAATTATGTAGTTTTCTATTGAGGTGTGGTTTGATTCAGAAAACAAGTTAGATAAATAAGCATACGAATAATTTAACTTATCAGACAAATAATCAGAAGCATTCATCCTTGCTGCTGCTTCATCTTTCAACATCTCATCAATAATTATTTTTATTCGCTGAACAACATCTAACTTTTCATCGTTAGTAATATCTATTTTAAAAGGAGCTAATAATTCTTTTATTTTTTCTTTTTCATTTAAAGAAAGTTCCTTTTCAAAAACTACTTCTTGAGAGCTTGTTACATAAAAGGGCAAGCTTAACTCTTTTAAATGATACGTTAAAAAAGATTTTAAAGCTGTGTTAGCATCAAATTTTAAATAAATTTTCATGTCAATTTACATTATTAAATACTACTCTTCCCTCCAAACAATCAAAAGTAGTTTTTTTTAAACTTTTACAAAGCCTCTTAAATAATTATTTTACTTTTATTTTTTAATGTAAAGTTAAAATGAACTTAAAAAACAATTTAAATTAATAAAGTATCTACTAAAAAACACTTAACATAATATTATATAAGCTCTTTTTTTTTCTTTTTGAGTTAAAAAAAAACTATACTTTCCTCAACTTTGTACATAATAATTTTATAAAGATTAGACAGATGAAAAAAAATGATTTAGTAGATAAAAATGCTATTGAAAGAATTCAGTCTATCCTAATAAACACCCCAACATGCATGTTAATTAGTTCGTTAAGTGAACCAAACCCTTCGGTTTGCCCTATGACTGTTAAAACAATTGACAATGATGGAGCTTTGTGGTTTTTATCAGATAAAGAATCTGAACACTATAAAAACATTGAAAAAGATAATGACTTACTCTTAACTTTTACTAATAACACAGACAAACAATATTTATCAATCAGAGGTAAGGGCATTCATTACGAATCAAAAGGAATTATAGATAAGTTACTCTCACAACAAGACTTAAAAAATAATAACCTTCACACCATTACTATCCTTAAAGTTATTATAAACAGTGCATACTACTGGGATGTAAATTTGAAAAAATCTGTAACCATTTAAAAAGTTTTTATAATTATCACAAATAAAAAAAGCAGTTCGTTGTGAACTGCTTTTTTAGGATGGATTATTTGTAAAATGTATATTAACTATTTAATTCATCAGCTAATTTATCAAAGGCATTCTCTACATCATCATAAGCTTTCTCAAACCCTTTTTTCACATCATCCCAAGTATCTTCAGAACTATTCTTTAATTTTTCCATGCTTGCTTTAAGTTTTGTTCTTTTATTTTTTAAAGAAGCTAACAATTCTTGACGCTCTTTCTTTACACTTTCACTTGCATCATTATAACTATCACTTACATTTTTCTCTAATTTATCAATCTCAGCATCTAATTTATCTATTCCTTTGTTAATTGATTTTGTCACCTCACTTTTCTTTTCAAAAGTATAATCACCTAGGTCAGAAAAACTCTCTTCAATTTCATCCATTCCTTCTTCTACGCTCGCTTCCACTTCATCCATTTTTTCTTTTACCTGTTCTTTTTTTTCTTTTTTGTTTTCACAAGAAACCATTACAACTGCTGTTAATAATGTTGCTAAAATTAATTTTGATATTTTCATAATTATTCAGTTTAAATTTATACCTACTCTCTTAAAGGGTTTTCGGCTTACTCCCTAAAATTATTTTCTAATTATCTAACACATTCATCATATCAGTTTTTTCTTTAATTCTCAAAGCTTTATCTGCATTAACAACAATAGGAACCTGTAACAAACTAGGTTTGCTATTTATTAATTTCAACCAGTCTGTCTCATCAAAGCTCGTTACATCTCCTACATCTTCAGCATTTGAGTGCTTAGGTGAAAACAACTCTCCTAATGTTACATTTAACATAGCAGCTATTTCTAACCATATTGTATCTGAAATTTTTTCTTTACAAATATTTATAATCTGTAGCTTTTTATCTACGGCAGAAGCATAAGCTAACATTTCTTTACTAAAACTGGATTCACAGGAGTAAATAAATAATAATTGCCTTTTATGTTTTGCTAACACAGTCATTAATTTAGTTTATTAATTTATTACAAAATTAGTTTCATATGGTTTTATAAATTAACTTAAATAGATTAATATTTAACTCATATAAGTTAATCTTGTTCTTTTTGATTCTATACTTTTGAATGTAATTTTAATACTCATACACTATGAATAACAATTCTAAACATGAAATAAATAAAATTGAATATTATAAAAACAAAGGATACACTGCTAGTTATCATCTTATTAATAATAAATTAATTGACGTAGATACTAAAAAAGAATATACCGTTAAAGACGTTACTATTGATGAAGAGTATAGGTATGAAGGTTATTCTAACCCTGCTGATTTAAGTATTCTTTATATATTAACAATGCACGACGGAACAAAAGGCACTATTTTAGCTGCTTATGGCCCAAGTGCTAATATTGAATTAACTTCTTTTTTAAATAAGTGTTCTTCTAAAAAAAATACTTAACTCATTATCTGACACTTATAAAAAGTGTGCTTTTTTTTCATTTTTTTTTACAAAAAAGTCTTTGTAAATAACAAAAGCAGTATTATATTTGCAACCGCTTTACTGCGGGAGTAGCTCAGTTGGTAGAGCGTCAGCCTTCCAAGCTGAATGTCGCCAGTTCGAACCTGGTCTCCCGCTCAAATTTTTACATAATTGTAAGAAATTACAAAAAGTCTTTACCGCGGGAGTAGCTCAGTTGGTAGAGCGTCAGCCTTCCAAGCTGAATGTCGCCAGTTCGAACCTGGTCTCCCGCTCAAATTTTTACATAATTGTAAGAAATTACAAAAGTCTTTACCGCGGGAGTAGCTCAGTTGGTAGAGCGTCAGCCTTCCAAGCTGAATGTCGCCAGTTCGAACCTGGTCTCCCGCTCAAAAAAAACCGAAACTAATGTTTCGGTTTTTTTTATTTATTTAGCTTATCTCCAAATAAAAACAATCCTAGAATAATTACTCCCATAATACCAACCATTATTGTATGATTTGTTATCACACCTGGTCGCAACACTAATGTTATCAAATATCCACCAATAGCACCTCCTAAATGAGCGGAATGACCGATATTACCTACTTGGTTTTTCATTCCGTAAATAGAATACAATAAATATCCTACACCAAAAACATATCCTGGAATTGGTATTGGTATTGGCAACATAACCAACTCCATACTTGGATATAACATTATAGAAGAAAATATTACTCCAGACACAGCTCCTGATGCACCAACTGCACTATAATAAGGCATTTTTTTATGTTGATACAACGAATACATACTTCCCGATATTAAACTTACAAAATAGATTAAAATAAAATTGAATGTACCAAAACTTGAGTCAACTACTTTTCCAAATAAATACAAAGCATACATATTAAATCCTAAATGCAACCAATCTACATGCAAAAAACCTGAAGTTAACATTCGTATTTTCTCTCCCCCTAATATTCTTTGAACTTGAAATTTATAACGATCAAAAAAAGCTGCATCACTAAATCCTTTTAAAGATACCAACACATTAGCTACAATTAGTATAATAATAATTTGACTCATAATTTATATATATCCACAAACATAAACAAAAGTTAACAAAACAAATCATTCAGTAATTAATACGATATTTGTCAAAAATATCATTTAATGAAACTATTCTTATTTATTATTGTTTATCCACTAATATGGATGCTATCAATTTTACCCATGAGATTATTATATATAATTTCTGACTTTTTTCGTCTTATTATATTCAACCTTATTGGATACCGTAAAAAAGTGGTTGTAGAAAATCTAAAAAAAGCTTTTCCAGATAAAAGCGACAAGGAAATAAAAAACATTGCAAGAAAGTTTTACAAACACTTTGTCGATTTAATTTTTGAAAGCATTAAGTCTTTTACCATTAGTAAAAAAGAAATACATAAACGCTACAAATACAAAAACCCTGAACTAGTAAACAAACTAACTAAAGAAGGTAAAAGCATTGCTTTAGTAGGGGCACATCAAGCTAACTGGGAATGGTCTTTTGGACTTCCTTTAGTTTTGAACGGAGAAGTTTTTGGTGCCTATACAAGGCTTGCCAACAAATACTTTGAAAAAGCTGTAAAAACTTCAAGAACTAAATTCGGAATTATCGGTTTAAAAACTTCTGAAACCGTCAAAGGAATTCACAAAAATTACAAAAATAAAACACAAGGAATATACATATTATTAAGCGATCAATCTCCTCAAATACACAAAACTCATTATTGGGCTAAATTCTTAGGTATTAAGGTTCCAGTACATACTGGAGCTGAAATACTTTCAAAAAAATATAACTTTGCTGTAGTCAACTATGTTGCAAAAAAAGTTAAGAGAGGTTATTTTGAAGTTGAATTTGAACTGATAACAGAAAATCCAAAAGATTTCGAAAACTATCAAATAACAGACAAGTATTTAGAAATTACCGAAAAAAATATCAAAACACAACCAGAGTTTTATTTATGGACACACAAACGCTTTAAACATAAAGACAAATACGCGCAATGGCTAGAAAACAGAAAAGCTTCTCAATAAACTGAGAGGCTTTTTATTCAACACTAATTTTAAAAGTAAATTTAAAACACAAAAAAACCTCCTCAAATTGAGAAGGTTTTGGGTGAAAGACCGGGTTCGAACCGGCGACCTCCGGAACCACAATCCGGCGCTCTAACCAGCTGAGCTACAATCACCATGTAACTTGCGGGTGCAAATATACATTCTTTTTACATTGTGGCAAAACTTTTTTTTAAATTAATTTACTTAAATTTTCTACTGCCACGTAACGTTCTGATGTAAAGCCTTCTGCAAAATCAACTCCTATTAATCTACCCAAATCTCTTGCCCTATACTCTATACTATCGGTAAAGTTTTTACTAGTTATAGGCGTTTCTGGCTCATTACTTTTCGGATCAAAAAACTGTGATGAATACGCCATAACTGAACTTATTTTTTTGTCCATAAAACCAGTAACATCTACCACAAAGTCAGGTTCAATATTTTTCCATTGTATATAGTGATAAACTTGTTTCGGTCTCCATTTTTCTTGTTGAGCTCCATCTAACTCAGTTACTATTTTAAGCAAACCACTTAAAAAACAAGCATCAGACACTAACTGACTTCCTTTAGAATGATCAATATGGCGATCATCAATAGCATTACACAACACTATTTCTGGTTGATACTTACGTATCATTTTTATAACCTCTAGTTGATGTTCTTTATCATTTTTAAAAAAACCATCTGCAAAACCTAGGTTTTCTCGTATTGATACTCCTAAAATATCAGCGGCTATTGATGCTTCTTTATCACGCAATTCGGCAGAACCTCTTGTTCCTAACTCTCCACGAGTTAAATCAACTATCCCAACTTTTTTTCCTTCTGAAATTTCTTTAGATAAGGTCGCTGCACATCCTAATTCAACATCGTCAGGGTGCGCTCCAAAAGCTAATATATCTAGTTTCATTTATTGTATTGTTTTATATAGTACTTCCTTTAAAATAATTATAGCTAATTTACTAAATGAAGTTTACACTTTAACTGTTTTCCATTTTCCTTTTTTAAACATCCAAATACCAACAACAGCTATTAAAATTTCTGCTAAAGTTATTGCTAAAAAGACTCCTATAGGACCAAAATCTAACGTAATAGCCATTATGTATGCAAACGGTAATTGAAATAACCAAAAGCACACAAAGTTGATATAGGTTGGTGTTTTGGTATCTCCTGAACCATTAAAAGATTGAATTACAACCATTCCATAAGCATATGCTATGTATCCAGCTGCCATAATTTGCAAACACAAAGCTCCATTTTCAACAACTTCAGTCTTTTCAGAAAACCATCCTAAAAAAGTTGGAGCAAAGAATATATAAATCAATGAGACTGCTCCCATAAAAATTGCACAATATTTACTCGTTATCCAAACAGACTTCTCTGCTCTCTCAGGTTGTTCTGCTCCTAAATTTTGACCTACCAATGTTGCTGCTGCATTACTCATTCCCCAAGCAGGCATCAAGGTAAACATCATTATTCGAATGGCAATTGTATACCCTGCTAGCACTTCACTACCAAATTCTGACATAATTCGCATTAAAAATACCCAACTTGAAGTTCCGATAATAAACTGCCCTATTCCTCCTAATGACACTTTTATTAAGTTTATCATTACAGAAACTCTGACCACTAAATCTTTAACCGCTATTTTTATTTTACCTGCTCCAAAAAACAATACTCCTAATTGCGCTATAACTGCCGTCCCTCTTCCAATCGTTGTTGCAATAGCCGCTCCCTCTACTCCATATGCAGGTATTGGACCTAACCCAAAAATAAAAATAGGATCAAGTATAATATTTAATCCGTTTGATAAAATCAGCGTCCACATTGCAATGGATGCATTTCCCGCTCCTCTAAAAACAGCATTGATTAAAAACAATAACATTACTGTTATGTTTCCACCCAATAATACACGAGTATATCCGTAACCTTCAGCAATTAAATCAGGCTCGCCTCCCATAAGTGCTAATATTTCCTTCGGATATACAATTCCAACAATACTAATAAGGATAGAAATAAAAACTCCTAAAAATATAACTTGCACTGCTGTTTGATTTACTCCTTCTAAATCCTTCTCCCCTGTTCTTCTAGCGACTAAAGCTGTTGCTGCCATACTTAACCCTATGGCTACAGCATACACTAACGTAAGTACAGACTCTGTTAACCCTACAGTAGCTACAGCATTTACGCTTACTCTAGATACATAAATAATATCTACCAAAGCAAAAATAGATTCCATCAGCATTTCCAAAATCATCGGAATTGCTAATACAAAAATTGCTTTACCAATACTTCCTGTCGTAAAATCTTGCTGTCTTCCTAAAACAGCATCTTTAAAAAGTGAGAATATAGTTTGTTTTGATGTTTGATTGTTTTCAGTCATTATAAAGTTTTATAAATACATAAAATTGTCTTAAAAGAAATAAGACATAACTATTTGTTGCTCAAGCAACACAACTATTTGAGGTGACTTATACAATCATAATGGTACAAATATGCGAAAATAATTTTAATTAATTTCAATATCTTCGTGCTATGATTAAGGTTGCCATTATAGGAGGCGGTAATGTAGCTACACATTTAGCCAATGCTTTTAGTAAAACAAACGAAGTATCGTTAGTACAAATGTATGCTCGAAATATAGAGCAAATAGAGCATTTAAAAGAAGTTACTCCTATTACAAATAGTATAGAACTTTTAACAGAAGCCGATGTGTATATCATTGCGGTTTCTGATGATGCTATTGGTGATGTTTCTCGTAAAATTGAACAAAAAAACAGCTTAGTTGTACACACTTCTGGTAGTGTAGCTATGCAATCGTTACAAAACAGTGGACGAAAGGGTGTTTTTTATCTATTACAAAGTTTTTCTAAAGACAAAGATGTAAACTTTGATGAAATTCCTTTTTGTTTAGAAGCTGAAAACGAAGAAGATTTGCAGTTATTAGAGACCCTTGCTAAATCTATTGGAAAAAAGGTATATCGAATCAACTCGGAGCAACGTAAACGATTACATGTTGCTGCCGTTTTTGTAAACAATTTCACTAATCACATGTATAAAATTGGCGCTGATATTTGCAACGAATATCAAGTTCCTTTTGAAGTATTACTACCTCTAATTCAGGAAACAGCTCAAAAAATAACCGAATTGAGTCCTAAGGCAGCACAAACAGGTCCTGCCAAAAGAAATGACCAAAAAACTATTCAAAACCATTTAGCATTATTAAATGCTGAACAACAAGAAATTTATAAACTTATTACAAAATCAATCCAACAAAATGGAAAAGAGTTATAAAGAATACTTACCTCAAATAGATACCTTTATTTTTGATGTAGACGGAGTATTAACTAACGGAATCGTAACCGTTTTTCCTGACGGACAGCTTGTACGTCAAATGAATATTAAAGATGGATACGCCTTAAAAGCAGCTGTAAAAGCTGGCTATAAGGTTTGTATTATTTCTGGTGGAAAAAACGAAGGAGTGCGTACACGTTTAGAAGGCTTAGGTATTACCGATATTTATTTAGGAGCTCATGATAAGATTCAACAGTTTAATGAATTGGTTAAAAAATACAAACTAAACCCAGAAAACATAGTGTACATGGGAGATGACATCCCTGATTACCCTGTAATGAAACTCGTTGGTATGCCCTCTTGCCCTAACGATGCCGCTCGTGAAATACAACAAATTTCAAGATACATTTCTGATAAAACTGGAGGTAATGGTTGTGCTAGAGATATTATAGAACAAGTATTACGTGTACAAGGAAAATGGGATAGTAACTTTGATGCACAATACGATTAATTAATTGGAATACTTTTTGAGAATTAAAATACTATTAAAACTTTTAAATTATGAAAAAAATATTTTTTGCTTTATTATTTACAACCGTTAGCTTATCCATGAGCGCACAAACTATTTTCGGAAAATGGGAAAATCGTGACGAAGAAACCAATAAAGTTGATTCTGTAATAGAAGTATATAAAAAAGATGGAAAAGCTTACGCTAAAATTATTGAGATCACAGACAAAAATCGTCAAGAAGCTGTTTGTGATAAGTGTAGTGGAAAGCGTAAAAATAACCCTATTTTAGGAATGAATATTTTAACAGGTCTAAAAAAAGATGGTGATGAATGGAGTGGTGGAAAAATTTTAGATCCTAAAAACGGAAAAGAATATAAATGTTATATTAAACTTGAAAACGACAACAAGTTAAAGATTAGAGGCTACATAGGTTTTGCTGCCTTTGGTAGAACCGCATACTGGTACCGAAAAAACTAAGTCTTAAAAGCATTCAAAAGCATCATTTTTTTATGATGCTTTTTTTATAAAAAAATAAAAGACTTTAGTGTCTTTTATAAAGAAAACTAATATCTTTGTAACATATTATTTTATATGTTTTCAAAATCTTGTGAATACGGTTTAAGAGCAACTATTTTTGTTGCAGAACAATCTAGCTTAGATAATAAAGTTGGTGTAAAAACTATTGCTGCCGCTATTGATTCTCCTGAAGCTTTCACAGGGAAAATATTACAAATTTTAACAAAAAATAATATCATTGATTCTATTAAAGGTCCTTATGGCGGATTTGTAATTAATAAAGCTGACCTTAAAAAAATTCGCTTAAGCGATGTGGTTCGTGTATTAGATGGTGATAGTATTTATACGGGTTGCGGATTGGGTTTAAAACAATGCGACGATAGCTCTCCCTGCCCTCTTCACTTTAAATTTGTAGAGATTAGAGATAACTTGAGAAAAATGTTAGAAGGAAACACCCTACATGATGTATTATACACCAACGACAAGAAAAATACTTTTTGGCTAAAACGAGAATAAAAAAATTTAGAATAATAAAAGACAAAAAGGTCTTTTTATAATTTATAAACATTAAATAAAAACAAAATGAAGATAAATAACAACACAACAATAGCAGACATAGTTGCAAATAACTATAAAACAGCTACAATTTTTAAACTATACGGAATTGATTTTTGCTGCAACGGTAACAGAACTATTCAAGAGGTTGCTAAAAAAAAGAACATTGCTCCTGATATATTAATCAATAAACTAACTCGCATTGATAAAGGTTCTAAATCTACTAACGATTATCAAAGCTGGTCCTTAGATTTTTTGTGTGATTATATCTACCAAAATCACCATACCTATGTGGAAAAACAAATTCCTGAAATTTTAGAATATTTAACCAAACTAGCTAAAGTACATGGTAACAACCATCCTGAGCTACACGAGGTTTTACAACTCTTTAAAGAAAGTGCTGGGGAACTTACTACACATATGAAAAAAGAGGAACTTATTTTATTTCCTTTTATTAAAAAGTTAGTTGAAGCAAGTAACTCAAACACTCCCCTTTCTCCTCCTCCATTTGGTACGGTAGAAAATCCTATAAACATGATGCACACAGAGCATGATAATGAAGGTAATAGATTTAGAACAATTGCAAAACTTACCAATAATTACACTCCACCTGAAGACGCTTGTAACACTTATAAAGTTGCTTTAGCTATGCTACAAGAATTTGAAGAAGACTTACACAAACACATTCATTTAGAAAACAATATTCTATTTAAAAAAGCAATCAAATTAGAAAATCAATTAAATTAAATAACTAATAATGAGAAAAATTTGGACTGGATTTATTGCAGTAGTGGTATTATCATTTATTGCATTAATATGGGTAGGTACAGAAATTTATCAAACCCAACCCCCTATACCTGAAACAGTAAAAGTTAACGGAAGTAATGAAACTATATACACTAAAAAAGACATACAAGATGGACAAAATGTTTGGGAATCTATCGGAGGAATGGAAGTCGGTTCTATTTGGGGGCATGGAAGTTATGTAGCTCCAGACTGGACAGCTGATTGGATTCATAAAGAAGCAGTTTACTTGTTAAACTACTGGGCTAAAAAAGACTTTAACACCAGCTATGATGCTTTAGATGAAGAAAACAAAGCTGCCTTAAAAGCTCGTTTGGTAAAAGATATTAGAACCAACACTTTTAATGAAAAAGACCAATCAATAACAATTTCTAAAGAGCGAAAAGAAGCCATTGAAGCAAACGCTGCGTATTATGCAAGCATTTTTTCAGAAGGTCATGAACAATATGCCATTCCAGAAGGAGCATTAACAGATACTGATAAACTAGCTAAGCTTAATGCCTTTTTATTCTGGACTTCTTGGGCTGCCAGTACAGAAAGACCCAATCAAGACTATACCTATACTTCTAACTGGCCTCACGAACCGTTGATTAATAACACAATTACTCCCGATTCACAACTCTGGTCAGGGTTCTCAATAATTTTATTGTTACTATTTATTGGAGTGTTGACCTATTACTACATTCGAAATCATGAAAAAGGAGAAGCAGTAACAAACCCAAACAACGATCCTTTATTAGACTTAAAGTTAGTCAGCTCTCAAAAAGCAGTATTAAAATACTTTTTAGTCATCTCACTTCTTATTGTATTACAAGTTGTATTGGGTATTGTTACTGTGCACTATACGGTAGAGGGTCAAGCTTTCTTTGGTTTTAATTTATCAGAATATCTTCCGTATTCTATCTCTAGAACCTGGCATACACAACTTGCTGTATTTTGGATTGCCGCTACATGGTTAGCAACAGGATTATTCTTAGCTCCAATTATTAGTGGTAAAGAAATGAAGTTCCAAGTTTTCGGAATCAATTTCTTGTTTATCGCCTTGTTAATTATTGTTTTGGGTTCTATGTTGGGAGAATGGTTAGGTGTGCACCAATTTTTGGATTTAACTACTAACTTCTTCTTTGGTCACCAAGGATATGAATACATGGATTTAGGTAGATTCTGGCAAATATTCTTAGGTATTGGTTTAATATTATGGGTAGTTATGGTTGGTAGACACGTACTATACGGTATCCGTAAAAAAGACGACTCAAAACATTTACTTTCTATCCTATTAATAGCTGTAGTTGCTATTGGCATGTTCTTTTTCTCAGGATTAATGTATGGAGAAAACAGTTCACTACCTGTAATTAATTATTGGAGATGGTGGCTCGTACATCTATGGGTAGAAGGATTCTTTGAGGTATTTGCTACGGTGATTATTGCCTATATTTTCTCTCGTATGAAAATTATTTCTACCAAAACAGCAGGAAAAACAGCGATAGCCTCAGCTACCATTTTCTTAGCAGGTGGTATCATTGGTACCTTACACCATTTATATTATTCAGGAACTCCAGTACAAGCCATTGCCTTAGGAGCTACGTTTAGTGCTTTAGAAGTGGTACCATTAACGTTAATGGGCTTTGAAATTAGAGAAAACTGGAATTTATTGAAAAAGAATGCTTGGATTCAACGTTACAAATGGCCTATCTTTTTCTTTATTGCTGTTGCCTTTTGGAACATGGTAGGTGCTGGTGTTTTCGGGTTCTTAATCAACCCTCCTATTGCTCTATATTACATTCAAGGATTAAACACAACTGCTGTACACGCACATACCGCACTATTTGGAGTATATGGAATGTTAGGTATGGGCTTTATTTTAATCTGCCTACGCTTGTATTCAAACATTGCTTGGAACGAAAAGCTCGTAAAAAATGCATTTTGGTTTTTAAATGGTGGGTTAGTTTTAATGGTTGTATTAAGCTTACTACCTGTTGGTATAATTCAAGCTTACACTTCTATTACCAAAGGATATTCTTTTGCCAGAGATCCTGAATTATTATACAATCCAACAGTACAAACTTTAAAATGGATGCGAATGATAGGAGATATTGTATTCTCTTTAGGTATTGTATGTTTCTGCTGGTTTGTGGTAAGAACAACGATTAATGCAATAAAACAAAAATCGTAACCCCTCCTTATTTTTATAAAAAGTCTGTTTAGACCACATCTATACAGACTTTTTTTATTATCCTATTTTTAGCGAGGTCATACTTAAAGAACCCGCTAATAGTTTATCATTAAAAAGCTGAATTTCTTCATTTTTTTGTTGCAATCCTAAACTATAAATTAACGGTAAATAATGATCTGGTGTTGGTATTGCAAGCTGAAAAGCTTTTGACTGTTTTGTATAATCAATCAAAGGTTGATAATTTCCTTCTAATAAATATGTGTTAACCGTTTCTCTTGCTTCAATAGCCCAATCATATCCGTAATTATCCTTATCAAAATTTTTCCAGTCAACCATTCGTAAATTATGAACAATGTTTCCACTACCAATAATCAATACACCTTTCTGTCTTAACGATGTTAGCTGTTTGGCTAATTCAAAATGATAGTTAGCATTTTTGGTATAATCAATACTCAATTGAATTACGGGTATATCAGCCTTCGGAAATAAATGTTTTAATACGGTCCAAGCACCATGGTCTAACCCCCAATGCTCATCTAATTCTACAAAATTAGGATGTAACAATTGTTTGGTTTCTTTTGCTAGTTCAGGACTTCCGATTGCTGGATATTGCTGTTCAAATAACTCTTGAGGAAAACCACTAAAATCATGAATTGTTTTAGGCTTTTCCATTGCTGTTACTTTTGTTCCTTTGGTAAACCAATGTGCCGAAACACAAATGATTGCCTTTGGCTTTGGAAGTGTTTTTGAAACATGTTGAAAACCTCTCGTAAACTCGTTTTCTTCAATCGCGTTCATAGGGCTACCATGTCCTAAAAACAATACTGGCATTGTTTGAGAAACAGGTAAACTATCTGATAACTTTTTTAAACCTCTTAATGTTCCCATACTCAAATTTACTGATGCTAACCCTAATAACTGTAAAAACGTCGTTCGTTTCATAAGGGATTCTTGTTTAACTCTATTTAAAAAACATACCCCAAACATTGGTTTGAGGTATACATACAATCTTAGTTGGGTTTTAAAAAACCAAATCAACTACCAAATCAAACTCGTCGTAAATTGCTTTATCTTTTAAACCATCAAAAAAGCTTGTAGAACCGTATTTTACATCATACTTTGCTCTATCTACTTTTAACGATGCTGTTGCTTTTTCTCCATATACAGAAATTTGAAAAGTAACAGGATTTGTTTTATTCTTAATTGTTAGGTCAGCTGTTACTTCGTACGAATTCTTTCCTTTAGCTTTCACCTCAGTAAAAACTAATTTTGCTGTTGGATGATTATTCACACCAAAAAAATCGTCTGATTTTAAATGCCCTTCTAACTTTTTTTGGTACTCTCCAGATAAATCTGTCACAGCTATAGAAGTCATATCTATTGTAAACTCCCCTCCTACTAACTTCTCTTTTTCAAAGTTTAATACTCCTGATTGTAAACTAACCGTTCCTTCGTGAGAACCTGTTACTTTATAACCTTTCCATACCACTTTACTTTCTTTGGTATTTACTTTTTTTACTTCTTTTATAATGGTAGTAAACGATAGTGTTGCAAATGCAATGAATACGAACACTAAAGGATTTTTTAAATTTTTCATTGTTTATGGTTTTATAATTATAAGATTAAATCTGCGTATTGTTTAGAATTTACTTTTATATCTTCAAACTTCGGATTGTCATTAGCTCCGTAAAACACGTGTAATGGCAACATTTCTAATCCGCAATACTGAAACGAAACAGTCACTGATTTTAATAACTCTTCTAAAGACACAAAACTGTTATAGGTTTCTTCAGTACCTCCTGTAGATACTGATAAACGGATTTTTTTTCCTTTTAACTTATCTCCTTCAGGTCCAAAAGCCCAACCATACGTTAATACCTCATCCATCCACTTTTTAAATAAAAATGGCGTGTTGAACCAATGCAACGGAAATTGAATAATAATACTATCATAATTCAATAATAACTCTTGCTCTTTTGCTACATCAATATTTAAATCTGGATACTCTTTATATAATTGATGAATGGATACTTTATCCTCATGCTGTTGTAGCTCATCTATCCAAGTTTTGTTAACTCTTGACTCCTCAATATTTGGGTGTGTTACAATTACTAAGTGTTTCATTCTTTTATGTTTACTTATTTTTATATCACAAAAGTATGTATATTTGCTATACAAAAGTAACTACTATACTTTAGTATACCAGTATACAAAAGTATACCAACCCAAAAAAACATGGAAGCAGTTGTTCAAATGGAAGAGCTAAAAAGATGCTCTGTTCAATATGTATTAGCATTAAGAGACACTTTAAATGTAATAAGCGGAAAGTGGAAACTATCTATCATTGGTAGCTTGTTATATGGTAAAATGCGCTTTAAAGAATTGCAACGAAATATTGGAAAAATTTCTCCAAGGATGTTATCTAAAGAATTGAAAGATTTGGAAGCTAACGGAATTATTAAGCGTACTATTTACGATACCACTCCTGTTACGGTTGAATATGAATTAACAGAATCTGGAATGCGATTACATACTGCTTTAGATGTGATGGTTAAATGGGGAATTGAGCATAGAGAATTAACTTTAAAGTAAGTTGACACTTCTTTATTATTCCACCCAACATTACATAACGTCATTACGAACGAAATGCTGCAAAGTGACGTAATCTCATGAATAAGAGCAACTCATAACTTTGAGACCTCTCACATCTGTTCGAGGTGATAATAATCAACAAACAAATTGCTTCGTCATACCTCCTCGCAATAACGATAGTTAAAAAACAGGTTACTTCCTCCCTACTCTTTATTATTACAATAAAAAACACTTCGGAAATCCACATTTTTTTCTGCATATATCACCTTTTAAATCATTATTCCAACAAGTAATTTTGCATATATAAAATCATGAATTATGGAAGAAGTAGTTTTTAAAGCCTTATTAACTGATACTAAATTTAATAGAATAGATAATTTTATTCAAGAAGTAATTAACACTAACAAAAATAACGGAGCTACCTACGAGTCAGTAAGAGAGTCTATTATAAAATTGGTTTTATACCGATTTATTAAAATAGACACTAACGCTTCTAACGACTGTATTCTACGAGAGAATAATTTTTATCAAGCTCGTGAACTTGGTAGTGTGAGTTCTTGGTTAGAAAAAAGACGTACTTACGAGTATTCTTAATAAAGTTACTTACACACACTAAAGTCAAATTGGATAACAACCTAATCCAGTAAATCAAAAACGGTCATTTCGAACGGACACTGAGCGAAGTCGAAGTGTAAAGTGACGTAATCTATTGAATGGGAATCACTCACAAACATATACTTTCATTTTGTCTTGATACAAAACGAAACAAAAAATCAAGATTTATTTTTCCTTTTTTGAATTCTACGTTTTATTCCGTATTCGAATCCAGACCGTAAACTCTTTGGATTCTCTTATACTCCATAACCTCGAATTCTAGCAAAATAAAAATAGGTCGGTTTTTACTCATAAGCCTTCTTTACTTTGTAATGACAATAATAAAACGTAATTACGAACGGACACTGAGTCTTTCGACTATCGCTCAAGATAAACTATGATCGAAGTGGAAAGTGACGTAATCTCTTGAATGGGAGTTACTCATAACTTTAAGACCTCTCAACTTACTTCGTAAACTATCTTCGTTTAAATATATTTTGAACTCGATAATGCTCGAGGTGACAGTAGTCGAGAAAAAGATTGCTTCGTCCTTCCTCCTTGCAATGACGATAACAAAACTGTCCTCAGAAAACAAGCCAAAAATTACACCGCAAGAAACGTTATAAATAAAAAGCTGTTTGAGCGATAGCGAGTTCTTTTTATTTAGTTTTGAGGATGATAATTTTCGTGTGAAGGTTTCGAAAGACTAGATTTTTTGGTTCTTTTTCATCAATGGAAAAAGAACAATACTACAATAACAAAACAGTCTTTTCGAGTGATAACGAGAAACCGTAAGGTTCAGCGAGGCTAAATCTCACGAATGGGAGTCACTCATAACTTTGAGAACTCTCACATATATTCGAGGTGACAGGAATAGACCATCTTAGAAAACACAATTACTTACTTTTTAATCTTTCTATTTCCTGTAGTACCTTATCTAAAGTAATTTGCAATCCAGTAACCTCACTTTGCAATTTAACCACTTTTATGTAATTGTTTTCCCGTAGCACCAACTCTAGATTCCTTTTTCGTTGAGTAATCCATTTTGTATCTTTTACTGTTAGGTTATTTTGATGTAATAACACTGTACACGCATGCAATCCTCTCAACCCAATTGCTCTTTTCTTTTGTAATCTCTCTAAATCTTCTTGTCTATTTCGTAAACTTTTAGCCACTTTTTTCTGTAATCGCTCTAATTCAGGTATGGCTTTTTGTTGTTCTTCCTCTATAAAGGCAGTAGCATGTGTTAATTCAGTAATAGATGTTTTTAATTCCAGTGCTTTATATAGCGGAATCAATCTATCTAACTGTTGTAAGTTATAATTTCTCCGTTTTAACGATAGTGACTTTACTGTATCGGTTGATACTTCTAAATAATTAGCCACTGCAATAATAGAACAATAAAAAAAGAGTCTTATTTTCTCTAACATAGCTTGTACACTTTTTAAAGTAACATCTTTTTTGGTGTACACCTCTTGTACACTTTTTTAGTTCGCAATTATTTTAGTGTACACCAGTTGTACACTTTTCAAAATCATATTTTTTTTGGTGTACAAAAAACACCCAAAAAAGTCCAATACTATGATTGGACTTAAAGAAGCTTAGGCAGCCAACGTTGTTTTGTGATTTTCAATTTCTGTAATCGCTGCTGTTAATACCGTTACTTGCGCCTCTAGTTGTTGATGATCTATTTGATCTTCTAACACATTTACTGAACTGTAATTAGCGTTTCGATTTTCTAACGATTTTAACTTCGTTTCTTCACGCTCAATTTTTAGTTCCAAGCTACGCTTTTCTTTTTCGTCGGTAATAACACCTAATGCCGATTCAAAACCAGCAATAATAGCTTTTACACTCACAATTCCCTCTTTAACGGTGGTGGTTCTTTCTGCCTTGTCTTCTAACGATTCCCCTAAATTTCGAAGTCTTCTTTCTAATAAGGTTTTCTCTGCTGTGGTGATTTCAATAGCGGTATCACACTCTGCTTTTGTAGTTAATAATGCTAAATTCAATTCCATAATATATATAATTTAAAAGGTTACAATTTTTTTAAGGAGAATTTCTTTTGAATAGTAAATCGTAGATTTTTTAGACTTATTGTAGCGTTAACGTTTCGTTATGAGCTTTTTAACAAAAACCTTTGTTTTTTAACATAGCAACATCATTATAAACAATACACAGTAGAGATTTTTCCAATTACCCCAACTATCACTTCGAGTGAAATTCTTGAAACATAATGAAGAGAATTTTGTATCGAGAAGTATTTGGTAACAACAAGGTTCTCGATACTATTTTGTTCCACTACGCTACACAAAATCACTCGAACTGACATCTCAAACGTCATTACGAACGAAACGCAGTGAAGTGATGTAATCTTATGAATGGGAGTTACTCGTAACTTTGAGATTTCTCTCGCTGGTCGAAATGACGGGAAACGAGAAAAAGATTGCTTCGTCATACCTCCTCGAAATTACGATAATAAAACGTCCTTAGAAAGCAAGCCGAAAATCACATCCAACTGTCACTTCGAGTGAAATTCACGAAACACAGTGAAGGGAATTTTGTATCGAGAAGTATTTGGTAGTAACAAGGTTCTCGATACTATTTTGTTCCTCTACGTTGCACAAAATCACTCGAACTGACATCTCAAACGTCATTACGAACGTCATTACGAACGAAACGCAGTGAAGTGATGTAATCTTATGAATAGGAGTTACTCGTAACTTTGAGATTTCTCGCTATCGCTAGAAATGACGGGAAACGAGAAAAAGATTGCTTCGTCCTTCACTCCTCACAATGACGGTTATAAAATGTCCTTAGAAAACAAACCGAAAATTACACCACAAGAAACGTCAAAAGTGAAAAGCTGTTTGAGCGACAGCGAGTTCTTTTCATTTAGTTTCGAGGATGATAATTTTCGAGTGAAGGTTTCGAAAGACTAGATTTTTTGGTGCTGTTTCATCAATGGAAAAAGAATAATACTACAATAAACAAAACGGTCATTTCGAACCGAGCAGTAACGAAGTGTGATTAAACCCCATGAATAGGAGTTACTCAAAAATACATACTTTCATTTTGTCTTGATACAAAACGAAACAAAAAATCAAGACTTATTTTTCCTTTTTTGAATTCTACGTTGTATTCCGTATTCGAATCCAGACCGTAAACTCTTTGGATTCTCTTATACTCCATAACCTTGAATTCTAGCAAAATAAAAATAGGTCGGTTTTTACTCATAAGCCTTCTTTACTTTGTAATGACGATAGTAAAACGTCCTCAGAAAGCAAGCCAAAAATTACACCGTAAGAAGCGTTATAAATGAAAAGCTGTTTGAGCGATAGCGAGTTCTTTTCATTTAGTTTCGAGAATGATAATTTTCGAGTGAAGGTTTCGAAAGACTAGATTTTTTGGTTCTTTTTCATCAATGGAAAAAGAATAATACTACAATAAACAAAACGGTCATTTCGAACCGAGCAGTAACGAAGTGTGAGAAACCGTAAGGTTCAGCAGAACTAAAACCAATAAATAGGAGTTACTCATAAACATATACTTTCATTTTGTCTTGATACAAAACGAAACAAAAAATCAAGACTTCTTTTTCTTTTTTTGAATTCTACGTTTTATTCCGTATTCGAATCCAGACCGTAAACTCTTTGGATTCTCTTATACTCCATAACCTCGAATTCTAGCAAAATAAAAATAGGTCGGTTTTTACTCATAAGCCTTCTTTACTTTGTAATGACAATAATAAAACGTAATTACGAACGGACACTGAGTCTTTCGACTATCGCTCAAGATAAACTATGATCGAAGTGGAAAGTGACGTAATCTTATGAATGTGAGCTACTCATAACATTAAGATTTCTCATTCATAACTTCCTTCGAAATGACGGGAAATGAGAAAAAGATTGCTTCGTCCTACTCTCCTTGCAATGACGACAATAACTAATTACTTACTATTCCTTTCTTTTTATTGTATTTATCAGCAATATCCGTCCAATCATTTCTACGGGTGTGTCCAAAAATAATTTCTACTTTGCTATAATCACTTTGTTGGTCTTCCTTCCATTCTGTCCATTCTTCCTCATCCCATTCGGTTCTTTCATCATCAATATAAAATCGATCATTTTTGTATTCTTCAATCAGGAAATCTACAAAATCATCAAAACTATCTGCAATAACCGAAACAGGTTCTGGTTCCCCACATGGTAAGTAAATAATTTGTCCGTAAGTTCCTTTTTCTGCCGGGTCATAATCAATGCATAAGTATTGACCAGAGCCATCGGTAGCAAAGGGTAACCTTTTGGCACTATACAAAATGTTTTTCACCAAATCTTTTTGATAAACACTATCTGGATATACTTGGTTTTCGCGTTCTTTAAAAAAGTTATAGGTATCAATAATACGATTACAACTATATAAAAAATAGCTAAAAAATCCATGTGGACTTTCACCCCACTTCTCGTCTCCATTGGTTATTTTTAATAAGTTTTTTAACGATTGCGGTACAGGTAAGTTAGTCTCTTTTTCTATACGCGCTATTGCTGTATCACTAGCTCCTGGTGGTAATGTTTCTTTTATTTCTGGAAACTTTGTTGAAATTACTACTAATAATTCTTCTATCTTATTTTTCATAGTATGCATGTTTTTATGTAAGCTGCAATCTACCAAAAATCTATATTTTATATAACTTCTCCTTGTCTTTTGCTTCATTTTTAAATAACACTACTAATAACTAACAAAATTCTAAAAACAAACATTTTTCTATTACGGTTTGTATACTTTTAAACCGTTTACCATTACACTACATCTTATTTTTAAAACACTTGTCACATTTTTAAGGTTTCTTATGGTTTTCCGTAGGGTAATTGTACGGGTTTTGTTATTTTAGGGCGTTTAAAAAAATCACAAAATTTCTTCCTTAATAAGGAAATAAAACATATGACACATACGAGCCACAATAAATTAGTATCGTTTATATGGTCTATTGCAGACGATTGTTTACGAGATGTTTACGTTCGAGGAAAATACCGAGATGTAATTTTACCAATGATCGTTTTACGTAGGTTAGATGTATTACTTGAACCTACAAAAGATGAAGTATTAGAAGAAAAACGATTTCAAAAAGAAGAATTAGGATTTACGGAAGATGATGCGAACGGTTTAACTAAGGCTTCAGGCTATGTTTTTTACAATACCAGTAAATGGACGCTTCAAAAATTACATGATACAGCGACTAATAGTCAACAATTATTACAAGCAAATTTTGAAGAGTACTTGCTTGGTTTTAGTAGTAATGTGCGTGAAATTATAACGAAGTTTAACTTAAAAGCACAAATACGACACATGGCGAATAAAGATGTGTTGTTGGATGTACTTGAAAAGTTCACCTCACCACATATTAATTTGACCCCTTTTGAAAAGGAAGATCCAGATGGAAGAAAATTACCGCCCCTAACAAATTTAGGAATGGGATATGTTTTTGAGGAATTGATAAGAAAGTTTAATGAAGAAAACAATGAAGAAGCTGGTGAACACTTTACGCCAAGAGAGGTAATTGATTTAATGACACACTTGGTGTTTGATCCAATTAAAGATAATTTACCATCGGTAATGACAATTTACGATCCTGCTTGTGGTAGCGGGGGAATGTTAACCGAATCTCAAAACTTTATCACCGACCCTGAGGGTGAAATTAAAGCAACAGGAGATGTGTATTTATTTGGGAAAGAAATTAACGATGAAACCTACGCTATTTGTAAGTCGGATATGATGATTAAAGGAAATAATCCTGAAAACATCCGTGTTGGTTCTACATTATCTACTGATGAATTTGCAGGAAAGTACTTTGATTTTATGTTGTCGAACCCTCCTTACGGAAAATCATGGGCTTCGGATGTAAAATATATTAAAGACGGAAAAGATGTTATCGATCCTCGTTTTATCATCAATCTAACCAATTATTGGGGAGAACTCGAAACGGTAGATGCGACACCAAGAAGTTCGGACGGACAGCTCTTGTTTTTAATGGAAATGGTAAAAAAAATGAAACCATTGCATGAAAGTGGTTTAGGTTCTCGTATTGCTTCGGTACATAACGGTTCTAGCTTATTCACAGGAGATGCCGGCGGAGGAGAAAGTAACATACGCCGTTATATTATAGAAAATGATTTGTTAGATTGTATTATACAATTACCCAACAACTTATTTTATAATACAGGAATTACCACCTATATATGGATGTTGACTAACAACAAACCTTCACACAGAAAAGGAAAGGTGTTGTTAATTGATGCATCTCAACAGTTTCAAAAGCTCCGTAAAAACTTAGGAAATAAAAACTGTGAATTAACTGCCGAACATATTCAGCAAATTATGAACGCCTATGAGGCATTTCAAAATGTAGCGGCATTGGAAGATAGCGATTTAGCAGTGCAAGTATTTAACAATACTGATTTTGGCTATTACAAAGCAACTATAGAACGCCCAGCACGTTTAAACGCTCAATTTACTGAAGAACGTATAGCAACCTTACGTTTCGATAAAACCTTAAACGCACCGATGGCATGGGCATATGAAACCTATGGAGAAAAGGTATATACAGACTTAGCGTCATTAGAAGAACCGTTATTGGCGTGGTGTGAAGCGCAGGACATCAACTTATCAAGCGCTAACCGTAAAAAATTAAGTAATCCAAAAATATGGGATAAACATTTAAGTTTAGTTAAAGGCGCTCAAGAACTGTTTAAGCATATTGGTAATGCATTGTATACCGATTTTAATACGTTTAAAAAAGAAGTAGATGCCGTGTGTAAAACGAATGACATCATATTAAGTGCCAGTGAAAAGAAAACCATTTTACAAGCAGTAAGTTGGTATGATGAAGCCGCAGAAAAGGTGATAAAGAAACGACAAAAGTTTACACCTAAACAATTAGAAGAACTCCTTTCTCGATTAGGGTGTGCAAAAGAAAATTTAGCTGACTTTGGTTATTATACCACAGAAAAAGCAAATGAATATATTATGTACGAAACCCAAAGTGATTTGCGCGATTATGAAAACATACCGCTAAACGAAACTATACATAATTACTTTACAAAGGAAGTACAACCGCATGTTGCAGAAGCTTGGATAGCTATAGAAAAAACCAAAATTGGTTATGAAATTAGCTTTAACAAGTATTTTTATAAACACAAGCCTTTACGAAGCATAGAAGAAGTTACGGCTGATATTTTAGCTTTAGAAACACAAAGTGATGGTTTAATTGCTGATATTTTAAAGTTTTAAAAAGATGGAAGCAGTTAAAAAACGATTAAACAAAGATAGCTTACAGTGTTATCCGTCCTATAAAGATTCTGGGGTAGAATGGTTGGGAGAAATTCCTGAGCATTGGAAACTCACGAGATTAGGTACTCGTTTTAAAGAAAGAAGAACAAAAGTATCTGATAAAGATTATCCAGCTCTTTCCGTTACAAAAAACGGTGTCGTACCACAGTTGTCAAATGCTGCAAAAACTAATGATGGAGATAATAGAAAACTAGTCAAAGAAGGTGATTTTGTAATTAATAGTAGATCTGACAGGAAAGGTTCGAGCGGAATAGCACTTCAAAATGGCTCAGTCTCATTAATTAATATAGTAATAAAACCAATAGACATACATCCTATTTATTGTAACTACCTTTTAAAATCATATGGTTTCGTAGAGGAGTTTTACAGAATGGGACATGGTATTGTAGCTGATTTATGGACAACTCGTTATGACGAAATGAAAGCTATTTTAGTTGGAATTCCCCCACTACAAGAACAAACAGCCATCGCTACTTTTTTAGACGATAAAACTCAAAAAATAGAAGAAGCTATTACTATAAAAGAACAACAAATTGCTTTATTAAAAGAGCGTAAACAAATACTCATACACAAAGTAGTAACCCGTGGTTTAGATGATAGCGTTCCTCTAAAAGATAGTGGCGTAGATTGGATTGGTAAAATTCCTGAGCATTGGAACTGTATTAAGTTCAAATTCATAATTAGAACTAAAGCTAGGCTTGGGTGGAAAGGATTAAAAGCATCTGAATATGTTGATAAAAGTGATTATGGATTTCTTTCTACACCAAATATTAAAGGCAAAAAAATAGATTTTAATCAGGCTTATTATATAACAAAGAGGCGATATTTAGAATCACCTGAAATTATGCTACAATTAGGAGATGTTTTATTGGTGAAAGATGGTTCTACCTTAGGTATATCAAATATAGTAGTTGAACTACCTATTAAGTGTACAGTAAATTCTTCTATAGCAGTATTAAGAGTTATGAATAATGTAAGTTTAATGCCAGAGTACTTAAACTTTTTCTTAAAAAGTCAAACTTGCCAAAGAATTATTGAAAAGAAAAAAGATGGTATGGGAGTCCCTCATTTGTTTCAATCAGATATTAATAATTTTAGTATACCCGTATTTTCAATGCAGGAACAAAAAAAAATTACGGGACATATAGAAGATAAAACTAATAAAATAGACCAAGTCATTAGTTTAAAACAAGAAGAAATAGAAAAGTTAAAAGAATACAAAAGTAGTTTAATAAATAGTGTGGTAACGGGTAAGGTGAAGGTGTGTTAATGTAATAAAAATATCAGAAGAAAAAGAAATGAAAGAGTTAATCTATAATGTTGAAAGTATTTTTAACGCACAAGAGCAAATAGGATGTTTATTTCAATACAATGCTATTGGTTATCATATACCAGCCTATCAGAGAGGTTACAAATGGGGTTCTGACAAACATGGAGCGGTTACAATATTGTTAAGCGACTTATGGAATCAATATCAAAAATCTAAGTCGTCAGATAAAAAAGAATATTTTTTACAATACATAACAGTAAAACCCATTCTAATAAATGAAAAAACTTATTTAGAGGTAATTGATGGGCAACAAAGATTAACAACACTTTCTATTTTACTATCATGTTTTTCTGCTTTATTGGAACATAAAAATATTGCAGACAGTAAATTAGATTATGCTATTAGAGAAAACTTTTTTAAAGACCATATATATCAAAAAGAATCTTTTTTAAGTTTAGTAGCCCATAATTGGGAAACTCTTATAGAAGATGATATTTCATTAAACAAACAAGATATTTTTTATTTGTTTAAGGCTTCTAAAAAATGTCATGAAACTTTAACTTCAAGTAGACAAAAAAAAGAACTCGTAAATTTTTACAATTATATCTGTGCCTATGTCAAAATCATTGTAAATTCTGTTGAAAAGCACATAGTAAGTGAAACAGTATTTAAAAATCTAAATAGTAACAAAGTACCTTTAACAGAAACAGAATTAATAAAAGGACTTTTTATAACTAAAGCAGGTAGAGAGATAATTAAACATAATGGTAAAGGAACTTTTCAAGAATTAACAGAAAAAAGAATAACCATTGGTAGGCAGTGGGATGAAATTACTGCATGGGCAAATAATCCTGAAATTTTTAATTTATACTTTAACGATTCTTCTACAGATGGAATGTTTAATTTACTGCATGTAGTAGCCCAATTAACCGCTAAGAATAGTATTGATGTTTCAAGTAAAAAAGGAGAGTTTAACTTATTTAATTATTACTTAGAAAATGAGAATTTTGTAAAAAGCTTTCATACAATTGTAGAAGTTAAAAATAAACTAGAATCTTGGTTTTACAATACAGAAATATATAACCTAATAGGTTTTCTTAGGTTTGAAAAAGCTAATAAACATAAGTTTAAAAACAAATTACTAGCGTTTTTAACCTATGATTCAATTAAAAAATTAAAAGAAGAGTTAAATGCATTAAAAAAAGATATTTTAAACATAAACATTGATGAAGTATCTTATGCTGATGAAGATAGTACTCCTTTACATAATATACTATTGGCTATGAACGTATTTCCCATAGGGCAAGAAAATGTAAGATTTGATTTTTATAGTTATAAAGATGAAAATTGGACTTTAGAACATATTTTTCCTCAAACACCAGAAGGTAAAAATGTTGTTTTAGATAATCCACAAAAAGAGGCTATTAAACAAATTTTAGGAGATAAAATAACAGAAGAAATTAATGCTGTTTTAGCATTGGAAGTGAGAGACGAGTTGCAAAAAGAAATTTATTACAAAGCTTTAAAAGAGGATAGGGGGTTAAACAGTATTGGTAATATGTGTTTGCTTTCACTAAAAGATAATAGCTCCAATGGAAATAAGTTTTTTAATGATAAAAGGAAAAATATTCTAGAACGTATACAAAGAGGCAGTTTTGTGCCTAAACATACTTTTGATGTATTTAGCAAAATGTTTCCAGAAGCAGATACAGACAACATGAAAGCATGGACAGGGACGGATATTTTAAAACATGAAAATCATATAAAACAAACAATAAACACCTTGTAGATATAAAAGCTATGAAAGCAGGAAAATATAATGTTAAAGGTCTTTTTGCTAACAGATATGTTAATCAAATAATAATACCTGAGGTTCAACGAGATTATGTATGGACTAATTTACAAGTAGATGGTTTGCTAAACTCTATACTAACAGATTACAGAAGCTTTACATCTTCCTCAATAGATATGCCTGAAATAGAAGATTTAGAATTAGCTGAAGCTTTTCAAGAGTTTTATTTATCACGTAAATACTCATCAAATATTGGTTTTATCTATGCATATACAGATGCACAATCTGAAGGTAAATATTTTCTAATTGATGGTCAACAAAGAATAACAACAATAGTTTTATTATTATTGGCTATTACTAAAAAAGCATTTTTAAAATTAGAAGATAAATTTAAAGCAACTTACTTACATAAATTAGATTATAAAGTAAGGGAAAGTTCACATGTTTTTTTACAAGATTTTATTTCTCACGAATTATCCAATAAAGATTTTACATTCAAAGAATCGCTTCATTACTTTGGGAATAGGTATGAAAGTGATAAAACAATACAATCTGTTTTAAATAACTATAATAGAATACTAGAAATTCTTGAATGTCAAGAAGTAAGTTTTGAAACCTTATTTGATTATATAGAAACGAAAGTAGATTTTTGGTATTTTGATACAAATATTAGTGAACAGGGTGAGGAGTTATATATTTACATGAATGCTCGTGGTGAGCATATGCAGGTTAATGAAAATATAAAGGCTGTTTTATTAGAAAAACTACCTGATATTGAGGAGAAAAATAGATACGGCAAAAAATGGGAGGAATGGCAAGATTTCTTCTGGGTTAAAAGAGATAAAAATCAAAATGCGGATAAAGGATTTAATCAATTTTTATCATGTATAGCAGGCTTAGAGTTATATTTAAAAGATAACAAGACTAAATTTTACAATAAAAGTAGATTTGATGAAAATGGAATAAAAATATCTGATATTTTAGAAGTTTTAGATATTAGTTGTATCGAAAAATATTTTAATGTTTTAAAAGAATTGTTTGGGAAAAAGGAACAGTTTATTGAGCAAAGAGATTATTGTAAGTGGCTGCCTATAGCTTTAGACAAGTTTTGGGAGTTGTTAAATACAAATACTATAAATTGGTTTGCAGATTATAATGATAACAATAGAGCTGTAGAAAGAAGTGCTATGGTATATGTGTGGTCTGTTTTACTATACTTAACTAAATCTAAAACAAGTATAGAGCTAATTGCTAATACTTACAGATTATTACGTATTTATTGGGTAAGGTATAATAATAATATCCGTTCAGTAAGTAACATAAAGATAGAGGTCAATTCTCAGATTAATTCAGGTATTTGGAAAGAACCAATTATGGATATAGAAGGGAAATCTACTATTGATGAGAATTTTAAAAACAAAATTTATAACACTTGTAAACCATCTGAACGAAAAGAATTAGAAGAATTAATTTGGGAGATTGAAGATCACGAATATAATTTATTAGGTAGAGATGTTGGAAATATTAACATTACACATTTAATAGATGAATCATTAGAAATTACAATTGAAAGTTTAACTCTTATACGAGATAAATTTTATGAAATTTTTCCTGTAGGAGACAAAAATCATAATACAATAAAGCATGTGTTATTGTATTATGGGGCTTTTTATGATAGAGTAAGTCCTTATTATTATAGGAATTATAACTTTAGTAATTGGCGAAGAATAATTAGAAATTTAGGCAACGAAAAAAAAGATACAATATACCCTTTTAAAGACTTTTGGAATGATTTTTTACAATTTGAAGGAACTATAAATGAATTTATTGAAAAAAAAGATACTTTCGAGCTAAAGGCTGAAGATTGTTTGGATTTTAATGATAAACTACTTTGGTACAGTAAAAAATTAAAACAAAGAATGTGGAGCCAAGGTTCTAATATTTGTCTTTCATTAGGAACTCCTTGTAGTTTATCTGATTGGAGTAGTAAAGATGAAATATTTTCTAATAATTATATTTTTTACAATACAAAAGGAAATTTAAAAGGTGGTACTCCCAAAAAAATATCAAATTTACTATAAACAAAACCATGCATAGCAATACCTCCGAAATAGCCTTAGAACAAGCTATAGAAAAAGTATTAACAGGAAGCTGTAAAGAAGAAAGAACTAGTTTTTCTAATGAAGAAGATATACAATATACTAATGAGTTGTTTGTAAGTGGACAACCTGGTGATTTTGACAAGCGTTTTGCCATAGATACGCAGTACTTTTGGCAATTTTTAGAGAATACACAAAAAGAAGAGCTAGAAAAACTACAAAAACAAAGCGACTGGCAATTAAAAATTTTAAATAGGTTTGATAGGCTTATAAAAAAGTACGGCGTATTGCATTTACTTCGTAAAGGTTTAGAAGTGGATGATGCACATTTTACCTTGTTCTTCCAAGCTCCATTAGCTAGTAGTAGTAATAGTGTTAAAGAAAATTTCCGACAAAATATATTTAGTGTTACACGTCAAGTAGCGTATTCTGAAGCCAATCCTCGTGAAGAAATTGATATGGTTATGTTTATTAATGGTATTCCTATTATTACTATGGAATTAAAAAACCATTGGACAGGACAAAATGCACGTTCTCATGGTATTCATCAATACAAACAACAACGAGATGCTTCACAACCGTTGCTACAGTTTGCACGTTGTATTGTACACTTTGCAGTTGATACTGATGAAGCTTATATGACCACAAAGCTACAAGGTAACGCAACTTTCTTTTTGCCTTTTAATCAAGGCAACAATCATGGTAAAGGAAACCCTACTAATCCGAATGGGCATAGAACATCTTACTTATGGGAAGAAGTGTTTACTAAAAGAAGTTTGGCAAACATAATTCAACATTTTGTTCGTTTAGACGGTACAAAAAAAGATGCTTTAGCTAAACGAACGTTATTTTTTCCAAGATATCATCAATTAGATGTAGTAAGGAAATTAATAGACCATGCTAGTGTTAATGGAACAGGACACACCTATTTAATTCAACACTCAGCAGGTTCTGGAAAGTCAAATTCTATAACATGGGCTGCTTATCAACTAATAGAAACCTATCCTACTAATACTGAAGTACAGGGAGCAAAAAGTGTTGACCTTCCGTTATTTGATTCTGTTATCGTAGTAACTGATAGGCGATTGTTAGACAAACAGATTCGTGAAAACATTCGAGAGTTTTCAGAAGTTAAAAATATTGTTGCCCCTGCATTATCCTCTAAAGATTTAAGGGAAAGTTTAGAGCAGGGCAAGAAAATAATTATTACCACCATACAAAAGTTTCCATTTATATTAGATGGTATTGGTGATCTTACGAATAAAAACTTTGCTGTAATAATTGATGAAGCCCACAGTAGTCAGAGTGGTAAAGCACACGACAGTATGAATACTGCTATGGGTGCCGATTTAGATGAAGTAGACGCTCAAGACAAAATAGTAGAGGCAATGAAAGCGAGAAAATTAAAACAAAATGCCTCTTACTTTGCTTTTACCGCAACCCCTAAAAATTCAACACTTGAAAAGTTTGGTATGCAACAAGCTGATGGAACGTTTAACCCGTTTCATCTGTATTCTATGAAACAAGCCATAGAAGAAGGCTTTATTTTAGATGTTTTACATAACTACACCACGCTAAAAAGTTACTATCAAATAGAGAAATCAATTAGTGATAATCCGGAGTTTGATACACAAAAAGCACAAAAGTATTTGAAGGCTTATGTTGAACGAGACCAACGTACAATAAAAACCAAAGCCGAAATTATTTTAGACCATTTTATACCTAATGTGGTCAACAAAAAAAGACTGAAAGGTAAGGCTAAGGCAATGGTAGTAACTCAAAGTATTGAATCTGCCATTAAATATTACAATGCATTAAAAGAAGTTATTGAAAGTAAAGGAAATCCTTTTAAAATTGTTATTGCATTTTCAGGAGAAAAAGAAATTGGAGGTATAAAGTATACCGAAGCTAGTATGAATGGTTTTTCAGATAAGGAAACCAAAGATATGTTTGATACCGATGAGTATAGAATACTAGTTGTAGCTAATAAGTATTTAACAGGTTTTGATCAGCCAAAGTTGTGTGCCATGTATGTTGATAAAAAGTTACAAGGTGTACTGGCTGTACAAACATTATCACGTTTAAATCGCTCAAACCCTAAACTAGGTAAGAAAACAGAAGATTTATTTGTGTTGGATTTCTTTAATACCATAGATGATATTAAAATGGCTTTTGATCCATTTTATACATCCACTGTTTTATCGGAAGGTACTGATGTTAATGTTTTACATGATTTAAAAGACGTTCTAGATGATAGTGGGGTTTATGAATGGTTTGAAGTTGAGGATTTTGTTCTACGCTTTTTTAATAAGGAAGATGCACAAAACTTAAGTCCTATTATAGATAATTCTGCTTATCGATTTACAGATGAATTGGGGTTTAGTGAAGAGGATAAAGCAGACTTTAAAATTAAAGCAAAACAATTTGTCAAAATCTACGGACAATTGGCATCTATTCTTCCTTTCTTAAATGTAAAATGGGAAAAGCTATTTTGGTTTTTAAAGTTTCTAATACCAAAGTTACCCATTAAAGACAAAGAAAAAGATAAACTAGATGAATTATTAAATAGCGTTGATTTATCTACTTATGGTTTAGAAAGAGTTAAGTTGAACTATACTATAGGTTTAGACGCAAACGAAACCGAAGTGCTCCCACAAAACTCAAACCCAAGAGGGACGCATGGTTCTAAAGAAGAGAAAGATGTATTAGATGATATTGTATATAGCTTTAATGAAAGATGGTTTAAAGACTGGGAAGCTACTCCTGAAGACCAACGTGTAGTTTTTTTATCATTAACTAAAGCAATACAAGCGCATCCAGATTTTGAAGAAAAGTTTGCTAATAATCAGGATTCACAAAATAAAGATTTGGCATTCAGAAAGATTCTAGATGATATCATGGCGCAAAAGCGCAAGCAGGATTTAGATTTGTATCGCTTATATGCAAAAGATGATGCATTTTTTCAGGCTTTTTTAGATACTATGAAACGATTATCTGCTAGATAAAAAGAAAATAATCTTGTACACCTTTTTTTCTTACAACTTTTTTGGTGTACACCACTTGTACACTTTTTAAAATGAAAAACTTTTTAGTGTACAGTATCTGTACACTTTTCTGTCTGGTTCTTTTTTTGGTGTACAGGTTTTAACATTAAGTTAAACGGAGCTAAAGCTCATGTATGGGAGTTACTCGTAATCTTAAGATTTCTCAGTCGCATACTCCTTCGAAATGACGGTTATCGAGGAAAAGATTGCTTCGTATCTCGCAATGACGGGAAACGAGAAAAAGATTGCTTCGTCCTACCTCCTCGCAATGACGATAATAGAACGTCCTTAGAAAACAAGCTAAAAATTACACCGCAAGAAACGTTATAAATGAAAAGCTGTTTGAGCGATAGCGAGTTCTTTTCATTTAGTTTCGAGGATGATAATTTTAGAGTGAAGGTTTCGAAAGACTAGATTTTTTGGTTCTTTTTCATCAATGGAAAAAGAATAATACTACAATAAACAAAACGGTCATTTCGAACCGAGCAGTAACGAAGTGTGATTAAACCCCATGAATAGGAGTTACTCTAAAATACATACTTTCATTTTGTCTTGATACAAAACGAAACAAAAAATCAAGACTTATTTTTCCTTTTTTGAATTCTACGTTGTATTCCGTATTCGAATCCAGACCGTAAACTCTTTGGATTCTCTTGTACTCCATAACCTCGAATTCTAGCAAAATAAAAATAGGTCGGTTTTTACCCATAAGCCTTCTTCACTATGCAATCACAATAATAAAACGTCATTACGAACGGACACTGAGTCTTTCGACTATCGCTCAAGATAAACTATGATCGAAGTGGAAGGTGACGTAATCTCATGAATCAGAGTTACTCATACAATTTTAAGATTTCTCAGTCATAACTTCCTTCGAAATGACGATAACAGAATGTCCTCAGAAAACAAGCCAAAAATTACACCGCAAGAAACGTTATAAATGAAAAGTTGTTTGAGCGATAGCGAGTTCTTTTCATTTAGTTTCGAGAATGATAATTTTAGAGTGAAGGTTTCGAAAGACTAGATTTTTTGGTTCTTTTTCATCAATGGAAAAAGAGCAATACTACAATAAACAAAACGGTCATTTCGAACCGAGCAGTAGCGAAGTGTGATTAAACCTCATGAATAGGAGTCACTCACAAACACATACTTTCATTTTGTCTTGATACAAAACGAAACAAAAAATAGGTCGGTTTTTACTCATAAGTCTTCTTTACTTTGTTATAACAATAATAAAACGTCATTACGAACGAAACGCAGTAGAGTGATGCAATCTCAAAAACAAAATAACTGTCATTTCGAGTGAAATTCATGAAACACATTCAAGGGAATTTTGTATCGAAAAGTATTCGGTAATAACAAGGTTCTCGATACTATTTTGTTCCACTTTGTTGCACAAAATCACTCGAACTGACATCTCAACGTCATTATGAATGGAACACAGTGGAGTGATGCAACCTTATAAATCTAAAACGGTCATTTCGAAGAAGCGATTTTATGAGCGACTGAGAAACCCTGAGGTTCAGCGGAGCTAAATCTCTTAAATGAGAGTTATTAATAACATTAAGACCTCTCAACTTACTTCGTAAGCTATCTTCGTTCAAAATATATTTTGAACTCGATAATGTTCGAGGTGACAGTAGTCGAGAAAAAGATTGCTTCGTCCTACTCTCCTCGCAATGGCGGAAACCAACAAATAATAATTTCATTATAGAAGAGTTTAGTTCTTGTTTTTATGATTGCAAACAAGAGCTTTGTTAAATTTAAAAAGCGGACTTTCGTCCGCTTTTCTTTTATCTACATCTTTTTAAAATACTTTTCTTATAAGTTTTTTATGTACTCGTAAGGTAGTACTAAATTTGATAATTGTATTAGTGGTAGCTGAGTTTCGGTTACTTCAGAGAATACTGACAAATCAAATGAAAAATAGGCTTCTGTTGTTGTTGGTTTTTTATCTTCATACCATTTTTCTAGTGCTTTTGCTAACTGACATACAAAAGGTGTATCAGAAGTAATTTCTTCTGAACATCCCTCAGTCGGTATTGTATAGTCTTCTGGAATTTTAAAAGAAAAAGGTGTGTATAATAACACTGGTAATTGAACCGGTGGTAAATCACTTTTAGCTGTTTCTTGTAAATAGTAATTCCAATAACTTGTTACCTTAATTGTTTGTTGATGTAATTGATCGTACGTAAAGAATGTTTTAAAGAATGTTGCCAAATGTTCTGACAAAGACATACTGCTTCCATTCTCATCTAAGATTTTAGCTATATTAATTTTAGTATTATTACTTAACAACGGTATTAGTTTATTAGAAAATCTAATTAAAGGAGTTCTGTAAATAAACTTAGGATTTGTAGGGTTGTCTTCCACCAATCCTTCATTTCTAATTACTGCAATTCCTGCCCATGTATTTTGGAACTGTAATACATTTAGTCCGTTTACCTCAACTGTTCTATTTGGTATTTCAAAAGAACAAGGATATCCTAAATACTCCTTTACCTTGGCTTTAGGGTCTTTTACGTACCAATACGAATTTTCAATTGGTGCTCCAGATTCATCCGTTGCTTGTACTCTTGTATAATTATTTATGTTAATTAATGGAGCACTAGGAATCTCCGCCAGCTTAAACTCACTCATAAATAACTGCTTGTCTATTTCAGACATATCTTGAGGAAGCACTATACTTACTACCAAACGCTTACACTCTTCACCTCCTTGGCAATCACAAGTAGTAGTAAAATGTGGATCTTCTTTTTGTTGTATGATAAAATTATAAGCACTTGTAGTTTCTGTATCCCCCACTTGAGAAGCTTTATAAAGCACTGCTTTTTTATTATGTTCATCCCAAGCTAATGATAAATTATTAGTTAACTGCACCATAGCTTGCATTGCATAAAATGCTTTGTCAAGATTTGGATCAGTCTCATCAGATGTAGGAGATATAAGAGTTAAATACTTAGTCATATCATTTAACACTGATGACCATACATTGACCATTTGAGCCATATCGTTGAATAGATTACGTGTACTACCACGTTTAGCTTGTAGGTTATTATCCTGACTATCAAAAGTATTAAACCTAACATCAGAATAAATTTGGTCTTGTGCTGCTTGATCTTCAGAATAAGTGTACGTGAAATTCCATTCTGAAGCTTTCTCTAGAACTTCTTTCGTTGTATCACCTACTACTGACACTGCTTTACCTTCTTGAGTTGTTAACGTTGGTGGTTTTGGATAATTACGAAGAACTATAGGAATATCTACAGTACCTAAAGACTGCTGTAATGGAGATTTATCAAAATCAAGTTCTACTGTTTCAGCTAAATTAACAGGCACTATAAATGTTAACCATTTTGATGCTTGATATCCTTTTACATCTGGCACATCTGTAATATCAAATTCAACATGAGTAATTTGATAATCCATTCCTAGAGGCACTGTCGTAAACTCTTTTGTGTTTTTAGTAGAAAAGATAAAAGATATATCAGATGTTTTTTCTCCATCTTCGTAATCTAACTGTATTTTGGCATTAGAAATTGAATACAGTTTACTATCTCCTTCTGTACTACTAACAATACTTGGAGTACCATATAAACGAGGAGCTATCTGATTTTGACCTTCTCTTGCTATTCCTGATTCGGCAGTAACTTCCATTTGTACCACTGCATTAACAGAATAAGTATTTCCTAACTGAATAAGTAGTTGTTGTTTAAACTTTTCTTGAGCATTTAATTTTCTTGTTTCATTTACTTCTGGTGCTGTAAGAATTGGCTCTACCTTAGTTGAAATAGTTTCTGCCAGTAATGATTTAGCTTTGGTTATGGCTTCAAGGTAAGATGTAGCATCACTATTTAAAGATTTTAAAAACTCTTTTTCTTCTTCAGATTTTAATTCATCTACCAAAAATGCTGGCACTGCATATTCTGAACTTAAGAAAAGGTCAATTGCATCTAAACATTGTTTTCCCCAAATATCCATATCTACATCCGTAAAGTTCTTTACTGTACCTTTTTCACAATCTAGCCCTTTACCTGTTACATAAGAACATATTGGAACATCCTTTTTAGATACTAAGCTAGTGGAAATTGGTAACGGTGCATAAAAAGATGCATTTAATAAACTATAAGTATAGATCTGTATCTTATATGTGGTAAACTCTTCTTGGGTAAGAACTCCTTGTAACGCTTCATCAAAACTAGCTTTACTCATATATATAGTTCCTACTAACGGAGTAATCTTATCTACTACAGAACTAGGAACTCCTAGATTTGATAGTTTAGAAATTGAGTCGTTTGTAAGTTCATAAGAACCTGCTGGCTCAACATTCCAATAAATACCATTGCCTGGTTTTAGTCCCATTCTTACAATGTAAATAGCTTCATTTTTCTGACTTCCAACCAACTCTTTATCTATACCTGTAGCTATTTTAAGTACGTATTCATTTTCTTGATAGAATGTTTTTTCAAAATTGACCGCAAATTCTGTTAATGAATGGTTTTGAACTTTTTCGTCTGTACTATTTTCTTGTTCAAGATTAGGAACATAGGTATTTGGCTGAACAACTGTATTAGTTGAAGTAACCGATGGACTATCTTTAAAATCGTTGTTAACAAAAGAAAGATCTCTTTCCATACGTAATGCCACTGTTAACTCAAAAATAGAAGCTGTTTCCAAGTTTTCTATTGCAACTGGTTGTTTTATTGAACTCATTGTTGGAGCTGTAGGAACCGATTGACAGTAAGCAATAGCATATAAATAAGCGTAAATTTCTTTTACAAAATTATTGATTGGTGCTAAGTCTACATCAGTTTCAATTCCTGGTAGCAATGAAGTGCTTAATGAAAGTGTAACCGTATTTTGATCTTTTACATAAGGATTAAATTGATTAATTTGATAGTATATATTGGTATATACAGCTAAGTCGTGTAATGCATTTTTTTGATACTCTGGTGCATCTGGATTATTAGGGTCAGATACGCAAGGTTTACCATCTGTATTTAGGTATCGTGTAACATCAAAAGAGAAATTTAATAACAATTCTCGGTCTGTATCATTTTCTAAGGTTACATCATAAGTGATAAACAAACTTGGCCATTGCGAGAACCCTTTTAATTCATCAAGGTATCCTACTTGCACTGGTGGATTATTAAGAGGTGATTTTGTATTCAACTCTGGATTACTAAACGGTGTTACCGTTTCATTACCGTAATAATCAACCCAATCAAAATGTATTTGTAATGTGTTACCTATACCTCTATATGGATTGTCTTCTTTTTGAGGGAATCCTACCGGGTAAGAATTATTAGGGTTATCAACCGCATACTGTGCAATAGGTATTACTTGATTATAAGTCCAAGGCGAATTAGTATTCTCTTCATTTTGGTCTTTATCATTCGATGGACCTGAAGGTAAGCCTACAATACTTTTGTTAAAATATCTGTTAGCAACTACTTGGTAGCTTAATAAATTGTATAAGTTATTCAAATAGGTTTCTGCATATCCAGCATCACTTGGATTATCTGGAGGAGTTCCCGGATTTGTTCTACTTAACTCAAAACCTGCTGTACCTTGTTGTATTGATGATACTTTATGAACTACCTGATCAACTATAGCAAATGTTGTATTGACATTAAAAACAGCTGCATCTTTAATTATAAAAGATAATGTATCAACATCTATAAAATAATAATTAGCAATGCTCTGCATCGTATTACCTGGTGTACCTTCTCCTGTTGTTATTTGATAAGTAACTGTAGGTATTTCTACCAATTGCCACACAGGTAAACTATCCCAATTGTCAATACTTGGGTTAAGGCTCTTAACATCATCTGGATTTACATTAAAATATTCTGCAATGGCTGTTAAGTTATTAGACGGTGTATCAGTTGAAAGACCAACCTCATATTGCAATCCTTCCAATACAATTGGTTTTGCTGAGGTATTAAGTTTTACATCCGTTTCATTGAAGTTAGCGAGCTCACTAATTAATATGTTGTATTGAGATGAAATGCTTTGTAACGTTTCATTTGCTGAAGTCGTTGTATAGCTTAAATCTTTTTGGGCTTTAGATTCTGCATAAACGATAGAAGACGACGTATCAATTTTGTCTCCCGTTATAGCGCAGTTCATAAAATCTTTAAGAATATTATTGTATGAATTACTATAAGTAACCAGTAATGAAATTGTTCCGTTTCCTGAACTGTCAAAAATAGTATCAGGGAAACCTGTATTTCCTTCAATTTCATTGTATAATAAATAATATCCTCCAGATCTTGTAATACTACACTCCCATAATAGTTTTACAAAATCATATAATGAATTTAAAACTCCGTTAGGTTTTTCAGATTCTTCTACTTCAAGACCTTTCTGTAATGATTTTAATTGTACGGGATTTGTTTCTGTTGATAAATTAGATTGAACAATAAACGTTTTCATATTTAGGTTTCCAACAGAAAGTAATCCATCACTTCCTTCATACAACCATTGTATATCTTCAATTACTCCTTGATTATTAGAAGAAGAATTAGGGTCTAAAACTCTTAATAATCTTTCTAAAACCTGTGTTCCTGATTCATTCGCTCCTATTAACTCATAAGTAAATGCACTTGTACCCGGAGCAGTATCGTCAGCCTGCTTTTTAATGTCTATTTCTAAAAGTGTAGACCATCCATAATACTCAGAGTTTTTATAATCCATTGCTCCAGTTGTGGCATTATACGTTCCTATTTGAATATCCATAGCTGAACCAGCTCTTTTAGGTATGGCTATCTGTTGTAAAAGACCTGATGGGAAATTCCAAATTAGTGGAGATACTTCAGTTTGTCCTCCTAAACTACCATAAGGAAGGTTTACCTCTCCTGAGGTACTCCATTGGGTAACTGTTTGAAATGTATATTGAACAGGAATTAAATTATAAGGCTTCATAGCTGCCAGTTTTAAAATACCTGGCTCAATACCTGTTTGTTGAGCATAAGTAACCACAGTAGCTATTTGTGATATATCTTCTGGAGTTAACTGTATTGGTAGTGTCGCTTTTTTAGGATCTCCTGAAGGAACTTCTCCGTTAAACTGCAACCAATCTAATGTAGTGTTGATTAAATTAATCGTAAATCCTTCTTTAACATCACTTGGTATTTCAAATTGCTGTCCTGTTAATCTATATAATGCACAATCATCACCTGTACATGGAGAGTTTGCATCGAGTGTTAAACCTGGTAAGGTAGTTGGCAACCTCATTCCATGAAGTTGGTATCTCGATACCATACCTGATAATTGTGTATATGATTGTTTTGCTTTGAAATAATCTAATATACTTTGTACATCTAAGCATCTTAATTCTGGTATGTTTGCTGTACTGTAATTATCAGAATCATAAAATAAATTATTGATTTGTTGGTTATGATAACTTGTTCCTAAAACCTCAGAGGTTGTGTTATATTTTTGAGCTATTTTACCTAAAGTTTCTGCATCATCTGGATTACTAAAAGTAGCAGTTGTGTGAATGAAAGGTTGAATTAATAATACCCCTAATGGTTGTACTTGCAATGATTGAACTTTTGCATCATTAGCAAGATCATTTACTGTTACTGTATTAGTAGGAGTACTTAGTTTTTTTGCAATCCCTATTAGGGTATCTCCAGGTACAATTTCATAAGTAATATTATCATAAACAAATGAATTACCTGATATAAATAGTCCTGGAACAGATTGGTTTTGTAATAATAAATCAGCTACTGAAATATTATTAAATGTGGTACTAGCTATACTAGTAAAGGTATCTTCGCTTTTTGCTGTATAATTTGCAGCAGCAATAATCAAGTTTGCTTCCGTAGTTAAAAGTGTATTTTTCTGGAAACTTGAATCATTCGCTAAATCTGCTACGGTAGTTTGTAATCCCGTAGCCACCTCATTAATAGTATCAGTCGCTTTTACTGTATAAGTCTTAGCGTCATACGTAATTTCTTGAACTTGTAATAATCCTGGAATGGCTGCATTTTGTGTAATCAGTAATGCTGTTTCTAGGGCGTATTTAGCTCCGATAGAAACAAAATTGTCACCATCAAGAATAGTGTACATTACTCCAGTAATTTGAATATCAATTCCACCATGTAAAGGATGAGATTGGTTGGCCTTAGAAAGGCTACTTACCTCAACAGCATTGGTTGTTCCATCAGAAGTGCTTATACCATTAGCCCAGTTTGCCATGGCATTTAGACTGTTACCCTTAGATAATGGATATGTGTAATTTTTTAATGCATCTTCTGCGTATCCTATAAGTTGTTTTCCTATAAGTACAAAGTAGTCTTCAAATACAAATGTTGATAAAGAATGTTCTACTGAGGTACTTTTTTTCAGAGCTGCGTTTGTATTTTCTTCAGATACTTTTACAGCTAATTCATTAAACCACTTTTTAACTTCAGATAAATACACATCTGTTGCCATATTATATGTGCTAAAATCAACATCAACTCCTGCGTCTGGAACAGATAATTCTAAATCGAAAAACATTGGGAATACGGCTGCTGTTTCAGGTTTTGAACTTTCTGTAACGTTTTGAATGTTCACTGCCTCAAATGTATCTTCAAGGAATGATAATAGTTTATCTGTAGGAATTGGTAATGGAGTATCTTCATTTGACAACAGAGCTAGTAATAGCTGTAAATCGGCCGCAGAAACTGCTAATTCGTCTGCCGTAGCTCTCGTACTTTCTGTAGCTGTTTCATCTGCATAGTTTTGTATTAACCATCTAAAAAAGTCTTGACTTAAATATTCAAACGATGAAGTAACTGTACTATCTGGGTTTTCTGCATCAGGAGCATCAATCCAAAGTGAAGTGACATACTGAGCTGTTTGACTCTTTAAATCCCCACTTTCTGATCCAGCAACAGTTAAATGTGGAATAAAATAGATATTTAGTGTAGGTGACTTCTCTTCTGTACTTGCCACTAATTTAGAGCTGTAATGCATGTCTTTGATCGGTAACTCCGACAATTGGCTTGATTTTGCTGCATATACCAAAGCTCTGTCATCAACAGAATCTGAAAGTTGTCTGTTCCATGGAGCCATACTTGTTTGATCTGTACCAATGGTAAGATCTGTTCGTATTTCTGCCTTGAAGCTAAAGTTAATTTTAATAGAGAATAATCCTAAATTTATTTTTGCTGAAACTTGTACATCTACTGAAGCTACAATAGCCAGAGGCATTTTGTTATAAGCTTCTAAAGTTGCTTGTGCATATACTTTTACTGTTATATTTACAGATGCCGAAATAATTCCAAAATCTAAAGAACCATATAATTTACCAATTAACCCAAGAGTTCCTTGTAACCAATAGTAATAAGAAGTTTCGACTTCTGTCTTATTATTCTCTTGAAGAGTTCCTTGATATGGATGATATGTAGCAATTACCCCTTCTAAAATACCAAAAATTGTAATGCTAAATCCAGCTTTTAATACTCCGTAATTAATACTATAACCAACACCTACCTGTAAACCTATTCCAAAAACAATTACTGGATTAAAATTACCATAATTAGTTTGTGGTACTTTTTTGGTAGTAGCACTGCTCAGTTTTCCGAAGTAAAAACCTCCTGATCCCATTGCTGGAATTCCTGGTGGTACAATAGCCTGTAAGGTAAAAGATCTTGAAAAGTCAAGTTTATACGGAAATCCTATATCTACCATAAAATCACCATTGGTATAAATGGCTAATGCAATAGAAGGAAGTGTAATATTAACTGCTCCGAACTGCAAATATCTCAAGGCGTCTGGTAGTGTAAGTGCTATTTGGTATACTCCTACTCCATCTGAGATTTTTTTATACATAATCTCAAAATCTAAGCCTGCAAAAATTTTAGCTTTATCACCTGCCATGGCAATTCGTAAACCATATAAGTTAGGGTCATTGAATACGGCTTGCATTTCTAATGTCCAAACTGGTTTTTCTTTGGTACCAACATTAAGGATTCCAAAATCGGTACCTATTAACCAATTGGAGTTTTCATTAAATGAAAGTAACGAGTTTCCTGAACCAGGACCAATAGGTACTTTGCCTTTTTCTGGAGTTTCAAATGCTTTTTCCATAGCATCTGTAACTTCTTTTATTGATTGGTATTGAGCTGCATTATTTAGCTCAACATGTTGCCCCATAGCTAATAAACGTAGCTCAAAATATTGCGTTCCTTGTCCAGGAACCTCTGGCATATTTTTTACATCTTGTCCTTTTTCTTTATTAAAGACATTACTGTCGTTAACAGCTGGTACTACTGAACTACCATCAAATGCTATTTGAACACCTTGTGCATTTTTTGTTAGCTTAATACCATTGATTGTTATGAATATTAAATCAAGACTTTTTGGTAATTTATAATCTACTACTACCTCCTTAGTATCTAAATTATAAGTAACCTTAAATCCATCTAAACTTATTTTATTGAGAATATCCCAAGGAGCATCTAATTCAAAGTTAGGATCGAATAGCATTTTCATAAATGAGGTAAGTAACGATCCTACACTCCAATTTTTAATCTCAAAAATGATCGTTCTACTTTCTCCTGCAACATTATATTTCGCTATAAATCCTTCCCATTCAATCATTAATAATTGGTCATCACCATCAAAATTATAACCAATTTTAACTTCAGCATTAAAGTATTCAAGTAAAACACTTCCCATTACACCGCCAGAATATTGCTTTCCTGCTGCTTTGGTTGCATCATATTTTAAGGCTAACGCCGCTGCAATATCAATTTTCTGATTAATAATAGGGAAAGTAAACTTCCACTCCACACTCGTTTTAACTTCATAAGAGCCTTTTTCTGCTCCATTTGGAATATCTGCGGTTAAATCAAAACTAGTAATTGACAAATCTGCTGGTAAAAAACTAGTAGGCAACTCAAAGCCCACTTTTTTAAACAAACCGTCCATCAATTGTCCTAAGTTTAACTTGTCACCTGCAGGCATGTTTATACTTAAATCCCACCCTCCATCTTCTGTTGAAGAATTATAATTTACTGCTGATTGTAATCTTAAATCTCCTATAGAGAAAAGACCACTAATAGCAGCTGTATATACATTTGAACCTGTTCCTGTTACTGGAGAAGTAGAGGTAAGTTGTAATGCTGCATCAGTTAATGATATATTGGTAATAAGGTTCATTTCAATATCTCCTGATGCAAAAAATGCATAGTATTTACTATTGATATCCATATCAATACCAAACCCTGTAAATACTACACTTACCAAACTTTCTGGTATTTTTATAAAACCGCCTGTTATGGCTGCTAATAAATCATTAATTGAAACGGTTCCATCAAAAGCTGCTGATAAAGTAAGATCAGAAGTAATTTCTACATCAAAACCTCCTTTGAATATGGTTGGAAAAAAATTTACTCTTGATGTGAAAAAAATACTCTGAGCATTGATTGTTCCTGGTCCTAATATCCACCAATTTACATCAAACTCTTCAACCGAAAAATTATCAAAGAGGTTCCATGTACCAACTGACCCCACTTGTGCTGAAACACTATTTATTTGTACCCCATTAGTAAAGTTTAAGGAAGTTGTAAACCCTTTGAATGCAATACTATTTAAATACTGTTGCAATGTTGGAGGAATATTACTAAACCAATTATTACCAGCCATTAATGAGAACATATTTAATGGCGTAAGTGGTTTTTGAGGATCTGACGATATTGCAATATCAAAAGCTGATGATTTTGGAGCAACTGAAGTAGTGAAATCCATTTGAATATCTGTCCCAAGATGCAACTGTAATTGAAAAAATAAAGAAGGTGTTTGACTTATTTCTGTTGTTGATTCTGAATCTTCTTCTAAAACATCCTCTACAGATTCTATCTTGAAACCTACAGCAGGGTTACTTACTTCTAAAAACAAAAGAGATACAGGAGTAGCATTTATAGGTACAATAAGATTCATATCTGGATATAAATACTCCTTATTATCTACTTTTGATGGATCTAACATCCCTGTTAAAGGAAGTTTTGTACTTACCGACCATGATGTTAAAAAATCAACAACATCAGCTAACCAATCTGTAAGAGTTATCATAGCAGAGAAATTCTGCCCTTCAACTAAAGGGATTTCTGAATTTTGCCATTTAAAATTATCCTTTTGTTCTGTACTAAACATAAAAGATGGTGAAGTATAAGGTAACCCATCAAAAACACCTCCTGTCATATATTCCCAACTAGTCTTAAAAGTCCAATCACTTAATGCGATTTGTATAGTAAACTGAGCTTCTCCTTTCTCATCAACAACAACCTTTAAAATAACATCTGTATTAGTTTTTTCTACATTTAAAATGTTTGCTTTAGCATTACTTATGGTCAATGTATTCCCTGCTGGATCTGGAATAGATGTTTCTGACGTATCTATCAATAAAAAAGTTCCTTCAGCTAACTGATATCCTTTAGACAATAACTCATCTAAGTTTTCTGGAGGTGTTAATTGAGAAGCAGAAAAAGTAGCAGCATTAATAGTGATATTTCCATTATTAGCAGCTGCCTGATCTCTAAAAGTGGTTGTTAAATTATAAAGACTCATAATACGAGGTGTATATATTGTTATATATCTATAATTAAAGGAAGATGATCGCTGGTACTTCTTATATGACCATAATTTGACCATCCTTTAAACTGGCTAAGGCCTCCAATAGTTCCAGGTGCTATCCCTCCATTTCCTCCCGGACCATTAGGAGGAAGAGGTAACGCTACAGGTAATCCAGCATTTGGTGCTCCAATTGGTATTTGACTCATATTTGTAGCATATACATAATGACCTGCAGGAGCTCCTCCAGGGGTGGGTAATACTCTATTATAAGGACTACCTGTGACCCTATTAATTATGGTCATATTTTTTGCAGGCCCTCCCGCATTAGCTCCATACCGAGTTAAAACATTGTCAATACTATCATATCCTTGAAAATTAGGATTACTTCCAATATATTCATATCCAGGATATCCATTCGTAAACCAAGGTTTTGCTTTATTACTAGTTTTTATATGTGTAAAAACATACCCTTTATCTGGCCATCCGTTATTAGCTGTTGGATTTATGGCTCTAGTATATCCTGCACCTGCAGGTAAAAAACTAATGAGGTTATTATAGGCTATAGGCTCAAAGTAAGCATTGAAAATATTAACATTAAAATCTCCTACAATAATTCCTACTTCGTCTGCATTTAGATCATTTGTTATTTCTCTTACGTTGGAAAGCTGATTTGTACCATTTGCTGCTGCTACATTATTAGGTGGTGCATGATATGACAATAATTTTATAGTTCTATTATTAGCTGCCTCCCAAAATGTTGTTAAATATGGTGGTCGATTTCCAACTCCAGGAAATTGTAATCTATTCGGAGGCATTGCATTATCTGTAAAAAGCCATTGCCCTGCTAACCTATTAGAATTTATTCCTGCATTGATATTACCTCCAGGAACAGCTACTGCAGGTAAACAATTGTTCCAAGGAGCTGCGTAGGTCGCTAGATTTGGCGCTCCAATATTAGCTATAGAATCTGACGAATTTCCTCCACCTTGCCAACCCCACGGACCACTAAAATTAAGATTAGCACTATTATAGTAGACAGATATTCCTTCTGAAACACCTCCTACACCAAGAATCAGAGGAGGTACTAGCATCCAGTTTACCCCAAGTGCAGCTCTAATTCTATTTAATAAATCCAAAGCTCCTTGGCTACCTCCTGCTGTCACAAGAGTTCCTTCAGCTCCTCCTCCAGTAGAAGTCTCTACTATTACCAGAATATCTGGAGGATGGGCGACAATAGTATCCATAATATATTGTCTTCTATTTACAGATGCTGCTTGACCTGACAAAGAGCTTCCACGTTGCCTTTTTCTACTTGGGTTATTTATTTTATTAATACCAAACTGCTGTATATTCCAATAGAGTACTCTTGCCATAGCTTAAGGTTTTGTTTTGTTATATGCTGCATACCATCCTAAACTTTTGGCAGTAGCTCCTGGGTTTGGGTTACCAAAAAGTAAAAAATTGGTACTTCCTCCTGGTGGTAGTTTGAGAATTCCTAAAAACTTCAATGCTATTTTACTCAATGTCATTAAATATGATTGTTGAGCTTCTACATATTCTAATTTTAAAGTATCAATAGATAATTTTAAAACTCCTTGTAAACTAAGAAGTTTAGCGTTGCTGCTAGTTCCTGGAAGTTTTATTCCTACAAATGCGTTATAGGTAGTATCGGTAGCTTTATTCCCTGGACTCCATGCAATCAATAAACTAGCATTAAAATCTAATGACGCCGCTAATTCACCGGGAGTTCCCATATTTAAGGTCATTTCTAGTCCATACCAATTTTCTGAAAGCCCAGTAGTATTGATTCCTGGCAAACTTAAATTAAGATATCCTAAACTAGAAGGTTTGGTATCCTTATCTCCACTAACAAGGTTATTGATTTGTAGTGCAAAGTTAGGGTATAAACTTAGCTGTCTAGTTGTACTAAGATCTGAGTTAAATACTATTTTTGAAGCATCAAAAGCGTAATCTACTACTGTTGGTGTACTGATATCAAAAGCCATATCAATATATAAGTTGCTATAACTTAAACCATCTATAATATCTGTATCTGTACCATTACCAAAAGAAAAAGCATCCATAACAATTGCTTTTTCTTCAGTTTCATTTGTTGCAGGTATGGTTGTTTGCATTACTGCATAGTTTAAATACCCCCACATGGTAAAACTAGATTCTATATAAGTTGCTTTTGGATCGGTTGTTAATGTATTAAACTGAATTTTGGTAATTTCTACATTTTTAAGAAGGTTGCTATCAAAATAAAATAAGTTATCATCCATATTTTCAAACACATATACTGGTGTACCATCATGATCTTGATATGTACCATCAAGCACTACTGTATTTAAAGTTTTAGAACCATATTTATTATTGGTACTTATAACGGTATCAGAAAATAAATTGTTCATTGTTAATTGTACCTTGCTTTGGAAGAACTTGATTGCTGTATTTTCAAAAAGTACCTGTAATTGAAGTACCTTAAAATCATAAGTAGCTCCCGCTAAAGGAGGTACAGGCTTATTAGTATTTAACCCTTGTAATAATTGTTGCTGATAAGCTGTGTCTAGATAATTAATGAGTCCGAATAGAGAACTCTTTTTTTGCATTTGAATTTCACCGTCAGCATTTACTTTATTGACTTCTATTCCAAAATGATGTGCATTAAATCTAGTCAAGTCAATACCAGAGATCAATCCTTTTAATTGTTGAGGAAACTCTTGTAAATCAATATCGGCTTTGAGTACCAATATTCCGTTCCAATCTTTATTGTTTATAATATTATGGAACTTTTCATACAGAATTGCCTGATTACTTTCTGGGTGTTCTAAACCATATTGATAAGCTTTTTCAGCATCTTCTATATAACTCTGTATCCATGATGAAATAGCTATTAACTGTTGATAAGCATTGGCTGGATCTTCAACTCCTTCTGTATTGAAAGTATTGGGTTGAGTCCAAGTTTTTGGATCTTTAACTCTATCTAATAAAGTCCCTTTACAAAATTTAAAAATAACTACGTTATTATAATCAGCATAAGTATTTGTTGTTCCTACATTAATATCAAATGGCCAATCTTCAATTGACATTTTGTTATTAAAAATTGCTTCTGCTGTAGTTTGTCCTCCTTGTTCTCCACTTTTAGAAAATAATGCTCCCAAATGATTGTTTTGAGTTGCTACTAAAAACTGTTGATTGGTTAAAAAAGCACTCTGTAATGTAGTGGATAGATTTACAAAGCTCATCTGGTACTGGGCTGGGTCAGTTGGTGTCTGGTTTTCAGGATACAAATATTCAGGTGTAGCCCCCTGATGAATATCATTTTGCCCTAAGTTGAGTAAACTCCAAGCTCCATTATTATTTACATTTGCTATTAATCCTTGCGGAGTTGTAGAACTTGTATAACTACCATCTACGTTACTCAAAAGTCTTTTTCTTTTGCTTACACTTTTTGATGCTCTTTGCGTAGTTAATTGTACTGCAATAAGTGTTTTTCTTTCTTTACTAAGTACTTCAGATTCAAAACTAGTTAAATTATCGTTTCCTGGTTTTTGAGAATCTGCTTCTACTGCCAAGTATGGAACAATAGGAACATAAAAATTTTGTTGAGGCATATCTACACTAGGTTCATAAAAGCCTAGTAAATTAGATTTACCCTTAATAACTTGGCTTACTCCATGATCTTTAGCAAATAAAGAAGCGCCTTCAGGCTGAGAAACATATTGTACATTCTCAGCTACATCAGATATAATATTACACCATCCTGTTAAATATTTATTTTCTAAAGTTGGACTATTGGTTCCTGGATTTACCAGTGAAAGTTCTTGTGCAGGAAAATTTGGAGCGTAAGCTGGTTGTTTACTTTTAAAACGTAATACATCTCCAACAGGAGTTCCATCTTTAATGGAATAAGGTGTAAAAGAGATAGTTTCTGTTCCTGACAACCCTGGTAGAAAGTCAAGTTGTCCATTTTCATCTACTTGATCTGATTCTGGGTCTAGAAAAAAATCGCCCTCAGGTTGTAAGTAAAATCGCTCTGTTTCATTAATATCTCTGGGAGAAATAAGTAACAAGGAACTATTAGGTAATGGAGTTAATTTGTTAGACGGATTCGTGTTTTCAATTAAATTAACTTTTGGCCATAAAGTAATAGAGTGCCCTGTATTTATTGAAAAAAAGCTAGGTAAATAGCAAGGTGTCGATTTTCCTGAAGTACTATTAAAAATGCTTCCTGTAAACGCAAAATAGGTATTTAACCCTTTTTTATTTCCTATATCTAAAGGATCAATAGCCGCTTGGGTCATTGCATACTCTACATCAGATTGAGGTTTAAAAATAGGATAACTATATTTTTCAATACTCTTATCTGTTGGTTCTGTATGGTAATAACAAGTTTCTGAATAAAAGGCCTTAAAATCACTTTCTAAATTAAATCCTATTGGAAAACTAAATGCACCACAATTATATTGAGTAAATGCTATAGATATGTCTTTATTAAGCAACGTATCACTTCCAAATTCTTTACTGTTAAAAGATATATTGGGACTGTTTAAATCGTAACTTAATTGTATTTGTGTAGCTGCACCTTCTGGAATGAAAGATACTTCTGTATTATTTCTAATTGATAATGTTGCAAAACCATTTCCCATAGTGTAATTAAAAGTTTGGCTAACCTTAATTACATTCTGAGAGTTCTCATAAAAATTAATTGCAATAACATTTTCATTGGTTGGTTTTGAATTTACATCTAACAACCAAGCAGTGGTAATATTATTTGAAAAGTTTTCTCTATACTTTTGTAAATAAGCTCTTACTTCGTTTATATATTTAGTAATATTTTCATCATCAGGAGCATTTTCAGCAAAAAGAAAATAAACAGAAAGTTTTTTTGCTTTTGATAAAGTAAGTGTAGATTCTTTATAGGTAGAATCTTCTGGTAGTACTATGGCAGACCATTCATTAAGTTCTGGTGTTACGTTAATATACAATAATGGATCTCCAGAATCCACATTACTAAATAAAGTACCCTCAGTATCTTGTAGAGTTGAACCCATAGCATTAGAATAATATGTGTGTAAAATAACTTGGTAGTGCAATAAAGTATGAGTATCAAAACTGAGGAATTGAAAACACCCCTTAAAAAAGCATCGTGATACACTATAAACTAATCATTCTTAGGACATAAAATAGATACAATTACTATTACATCGTAAGGTGATAAATTGGATACAATCAGTTGACTCCCTTTAAAATCAGCGACAGCTATAAGCTGCTGTCTAATCTTTAAAATATGAATACCATTAAACGAGGTACTGTCATTAAATTTTACATTATTAGTATCTCCTGTGTTAACAACAGTAGCTTGCTGAGCTTTACTAATATTATTAATATAACAAATACATTGAGACCCGTTATTGGTATCTAATACAGCATATTCATTCTTTAAAAGCACAATTGTATCCAGTTTGGATTTTGTAATACTTTGAGAAAATGCTGCATTACTCGCTAATACAAAAAAAGCAAGGATTGTACATACTATATACAATCCTTTTTTTTTATTAACCTTGTGTAGTTTGTGCCTGAATTTCTGCAGTTGCATCATTCTGAGCATTAGTAATATTAGAAACGGTTACTTGCGAACCTGCAAAATCTCCATTACACACCACACTATAAGATGGTGAATTTGGCGGAATATTAAATAATCCATTAGCTGGTTTCGTAGCTCCATTATCATAACAAGTAACACCTGTAGGTGCACCTGCTATTGTAAATGTTAGTGTATTAGCTCTACTAGAATTTGTAATAGTAAGAGTAGATTGTGAACCATTCGCTGTATTCCAAGTTGCGAATTGACCTGAATCTATAGCTGCTGAACCTTGTTGGTTAATTACTGGGTTTTGTGTTGCAGTAGTTGCCATAATTTAAAAGTTTAATTAGTTAGTGGTAACGAAGTTAAACTCTTATTTCTCTTTTTCGTTTAAAAAAACTATGAACGTAATAATACAAAGTATTAATGACTATAATTTTGATACAAGTGTTTTTTACCTCACTACAAAAAAACATAACACACTGAAATAAAAGTAATTAAAACAAAAAATCTTATGATAATTTAAAAACTCATTTTATTATATAAAGTATGAGAATACCTTACTTATTTTATGGTTTTTTACATAGTTTCCTTCTATTAACTTTTTATTTTTAGATTCTAAAAACTGGAAATATGATTAAAAACATTTTGAACTTAGGTTCTATCTTAAACAAAAATGAACAACAATTTATCAATGGAGGCGGTGATGATCCTGTAAAAGATTTATGCATTCCCGCCCCTAAAGAAGCTACTACTTGTCTGATGCCTATTAATGATGAGTGCTGTGGTTTATGGGCTTAAAACTAAAAGCTATAAAAACTGTTTTTGAACAGTTTTTATAGCTTTCTAAAATTAAGCTTAAGATAAAAAGTCTTCTTAAATTTAGAAAAATCTTGGTTTTTTATAAGTATCTTCTCTTAATTTAAAATCGAATAATAGTAAAAACTCGTGCGACCCTGAACTAAATTCTCCTAAGTTAGATATAGTATGATCATACGCATAACCTATTTGTAGATTTTTCTTTATTTTAAAATTAACTATTCCACTCCATGAATCATCTAACCTATGAGATACTCCGAATTCCACTTTATTATTCCACAATAGATTTAATGATAAGTCCAATGACAAAGGTGTCGAATCTGCGTACTTAACTAATGTTGATGGTTTTAACTGAAAGTTATTCTTTAAATCCACCACATATCCTGCTGTTAAAAAACTGTGTATCTTTTCGGATGCTTTAGTTATTTTCCCGTTCGATCTTTCAAAATGTAATGTTTCTAGTAAATTAGGTATAGAAATTCCTACATAAAATTTTTCTTGATAATAAAACGCTCCCACTCCAAAATTAGGATGTGTTTTGTTACTGTTCTGATTAAACTTAGGATCATTCGATTCTACTTGATTTAACGTTAACAGTCCTATTTGTTGAAAAGTTGCTCCTCCTTTTAACCCAAAAGCTAACTTAGCTTTTTCTGATGTGTTTATAGTAAAAGAAAAATCGGCATAAGCATGTGTTTCACTTACGGGACCTATTTTATCATGAAGTAAAGATAACCCCAACCCTACTTTTCTACTTACAGAACTATGTACAAATCCACTAAATGTCTTTGGAGCTCCACTAACACCTACCCATTGTGACCGTGCCAATAGCCCTAAACTTATTCCTTCTTTACTGCCTGCATAGGCAGGATTAATAACTGCCATATTATAAATATATTGAGTGTATTGAGGATCTTGCTGAGCTAAACCTTTACTACTTATGTTTATTAATAAAATGAGTAGTATTACATATGCTTTCTTTTTCATATAGCTACTTATTTAAATACAGCCAACCTTGGTAAGGCTTTGTTTTTCCGTCATTAAAATCTATTACATACCAATAAGTTGCAGCTGGCATGACTTCTGTATCTCCAGTTAATGTTAATTTACCTTGTGACTTTCCATTCCACCAAACTGGATTCAACTCATTATTATTACTATAATTATATACTACATTTCCATACCTATTGTATATTTTCATCTTAAATTTAGGGTATTTCTCTGCTAAATCGGGGATTACAAATTCATCATTAACACCATCGTCATTGGGAGAAAAAGAGTTAGAGGTAGAAAAATCTATAACAGGATCAATTGTTCCTCTTTTTTCTTCACAAGCCAATGTAAAAATGCCGTAACCAGAAACCCTGGCAGTTATACTTTTATCTGAAACATTTATGCTAATATTTTTTCTTTCTCTTATCCATTTCTCTCCGTTCCATCGTACTATCATTATTTTACTTGGATCTGAATAAATATCTTCTGATGTAGTTACATTACTCCATGTTAAAGTTAAGTTTATCAACTCATTATTAGATTTGTTTTGAATTTCCCAAAACTCATTCATGTCTATTAAACCAATATCTTCTTCTTTTTTATCGAAATTAATGTTTGCCTTTTCCCAATTAAAACAGACATAAAATTTTGTAGTTGAATCTGAAGGAGCAGAAATAGTTACCGTTCTTGGTATAAAAGTTTTTGACTTATAGTCTCCTACAGGAAAAGTAAAGCTTTCGTTTCCTATTTTTTGTGCTTTATTATTCACATAGCTTTTATTACTTATCCCCATGTTCGTTGCTCCATTTAAATAAGTAACTATCCCATTTTCTTCAACTTTCAAAATACCGTTTTCAAAAAATGTAGTTCCTACTATTTCTATTTCTTTACCTAAATTAAAAACTAATCCCTCTAATTCATTATTGAATTCTACAAACATAAAACTAGAGGTTCCTCTACCTGAAATAACTTGATTTTCATTACCTACAAAACTTGTAAACCCAGTTATTTTGTTATTAGAAAACTTAAACTTTCCATTATTTGTAAAGTTTTTAAACAAGTACAAATCACCATCATTTGTAATTGCTCCATAATCATTTATAAGTACATCTTCATGAATACTTACCAATGTATTTTCAGAAACATAAAGAGATCCAATACTTGTTACTTGAGCTTTAACAGTCATAACAAAGCACATAATTATTGATGATATTATTTTTTCTTTCATAATTATCAACTTATTATAAAGAAGTACTATCAATTTTATACCAATAGTAATTGGTTCCATCAAAACCACATTGTATCGTTATAGAAGAGTTAATTCCTAACAAGGATATACCTAATGAACTTAATCCAGACCCTTTTATAGAGCCACCTCCTATTATATTTAAATTTAAAGCTACTGAAAGTCCTATTAATAAGCCATTACCTGCTCTGTTTACAATCACCAATTTATTTCCTAGGTTACTACTATTGGGAGTTGGTATTGTTATATCTTCACCTAACCCGAGATTTAGTAATCCTGTTTGTTCAATAATTACTGTACCATCTGAATTAGTAATAGTTGTGGTGCTGGTAGGGTTCTTAACAACTCTTATACTATTTAATCTTGCTAAGTAAGAATTAATGTTTGCAATATTTGTTTGATTTGTTGTTGCTAAAGTATTATTTCCTGCTACATTTCCTGCTAAAGAAGAAGCTCCTATATCTACAGTTCCTCCGTTTACTAAACTAATGGTATTCCCACTTAAACTTAAATCTTGCGTGTCTGAATTTACAACACTCCATGTTATTCCATCACTAGTTTTATATAATATTCCTGAAGCTGTATCCGTATAAACTTGACCAGCAACACCTGTAACTGTTCCATTAGGGTTTCCCACCCCTGATAAAGTAGTATCCTGTCCTGCAGCTCCTGTATCTCCTTTTAATGAAGTGATAAAGTCAGCTTCAGTTCCACTGTTTCCAGCGTCTAACCAAACTTGATAGGCTGATTTTCCGTCTGATCCATTGATTCCATTCGTTCCCGCAGCTCCAGTGTCTCCTTTTAAAGAGAGGATAAAGTCGGTTTCAGTTCCACTGTTTCCAGCATCCAACCAAACTTGATACGCAGATTTTCCGTCTGCCCCATTGGTTCCATTCGTTCCCGCAGCTCCGGTATCTCCTTTTAAAGAGAGGATAAAGTCGGCTTCAGTTCCGCTGTTTCCAGCATCCAACCAAACTTGATACGCAGATTTCCCGTCTAATCCATTGGTTCCATTCGTTCCCGCAGCTCCGGTATCTCCTTTTAAAGAGAGAATAAAGTCGGCTTCAGTTCCACTGTTTCCAGCATCTAACCAAACTTGATACGCAGATTTCCCGTCTGATCCATTGGTTCCTGCCGCTCCGGTATCTCCTTTTAAAGAGAGGATAAAGTCGGCTTCAGTTCCACTGTTTCCAGCGT